>CANQSS010000042.1 GCA_947626545.1 uncultured Akkermansia sp.
GAAGAGAGGGATCCAAGGGAGAGAGCGAGAAGCTCTCTTCCTGGTCAGAGGGGTGTGGGGAGGCTGAAAGCCCCCCCACAAGCGGGAGCGTGTTGTGAAATGTTGCTTTGAAAAAAAAATTCGAACAATGCCAAATTATGGTTGACTTCGTAAATCGTAAATCGTAAATCGTAAATCGTAAACCGTAAATAACCAAAGGCTTATACTGCATGATGTGCCATGAACTACCATTGGGGGTGCTTTTTCTTGGGACGGATGTGATCCAAATGCGTTTACCATGAAAAAAGGCTTGCTTCCATCGGACGAAAAATGATAGGATGGGAACATGCTGAGAGTATTAGCTGCAACGGATTTCTCCGAGGATGGACGGGCGGTTGTGGACTTTGCTGCCAACTTGGTGAGGCAAAGCGGGGGTAAGATGTATCTACTACACGCCGTTGAGCCATGCATGATGGATGCAGCGGGTTGTTTGACCATGGAGGGGGAGAAGGGAGGAGAGCAAAAGATGCACCACGTGACGCTGCTGGAACTGACTAACGAGAGGGCGCACCGCGCAGCGGAAAAAATCAGCAAAAAATGGGACATACCCATATACGGCAAGGCGGAAGAAGCCGATGATGTGGTGGAATGTATCCACCAATTTTGCGAACGACACCACATCGATATACTCGTCATCGGCAACCGACACCACTCCCTGCTCTCTTCCATCTTGCTTGGCAGCACGGCAGCCAAACTTGTACGTACGGCAAACATACCTGTGACAGTGGTGCCCTGCACTCCTTTCCACCGGTAGGCATGAAATTGATTTTCACAGGCGATGTAGTTGGCAGCACCGGGCGCAGAGCGCTGGAGATGGCGGTGGCCCAATGGCGACGAATCTATGAGCCTACACTTTTTATCGTCAACGGAGAGAACGCGGCGGGAGGTCGCGGCATCACCCCGGCTGTGGCGCACCAAATACTGGACTATGGAGTGGATGTGATAACCCTTGGGGATCACGCATGGGATCAGAAAGAATACATAGAGCACGCAGATAAAGAAACCCGTGTGCTGCGGCCGCACAACATGCAACCCGGCACACCCGGCCACGGGAGCATACAGTTGACAACGCCGATGGGACAGGTAGGAGTTATCTGCCTGATGGGGCGCAGCATGATGCGCCAAGGAGCACTGAATCCGTTTACGGCAGGTTACGACGAAGTGGTGCGCATGCGCGAGCTTGGAGTGCGCACTATTTTGGTGGATTTCCACGCCGAATCCACCGGCGAAAAGGTTGCGCTGGGACGTCGGATGGATGGACTAGCGAGCGCCGTACTTGGCACGCACACGCACGTGCAGACGGCAGATGCCTGCATCCTGCCCGGTGGCACTGCGTACATGACCGATGTCGGGATGTGCGGCAGTAGGGATGGGATTATCGGACGCGAAGTGCAGGCAGTGTTGGAGGGAATGGTGAGCGGACTTCCCTGCAAGCTGCCGATTGCCGGATGGCCGGCAAAAGTGAGCGGTGTGCTCGTGGAAACCGATGACGCTACGGGACGAGCCACGATGATTCAGCCGCTGAATCTTGAACTGCAAAAAGAATGATGCTGGACGAACAGAGGTTTGGCGGTATTTGCCGATTGTACGGAGGAGAAGCGGCAAAACGCATTGCCAATGCACGCATAGCTGTAGTGGGCATCGGCGGCGTGGGATCCTGGGCTGCGGAAGCGCTGGCGCGCTGCGGTGTGGGCAACATTATTCTGATGGATGCGGATGACATTTGCGTAACCAACACCAACCGCCAGATCCATGCGCTCATCGGCAACTACGGTAAGATGAAGGTGGAAGTGATGGCAGAGCGCCTGCGAACCATCAACCCGGAGGTAGAAGTAACAGCCCTGCCCTCTTTCTATAAAGCGAGCAAGCCGGAGAATTTGTTTTCTCATGAACCTGAGGTGGTGGTGGATGCTATCGACTCCATGCGCGCCAAGGCTCACCTGATCGCCGAAAGCCGGAAGCGGGGAATTCCCGTCGTGACGTGCGGCGGAGCAGGAGGAAGACAACGCGCCGAGTGCATCCGCCTGGCGGATCTGGCACGCACCACAAATGACCCTATGCTGGTGCGTCTGCGTAAAGTTCTGCGGCAAGAATACGGTCTGCCTCTGGGCGACCGCTGCCCGGAAATTGGCATTCCCTGCGTGTACAGCACGGAAGCGCCGGTGTACCCGCAATGCGACGGCAGCGTGGGAGCTCAGCGTCCGCCGGGACAAGTGGGCGGCATCGGCTGCGCCGCAGGATTCGGGTCTGCCACGCCCATTACGGGCTCCTTCGGCTTTTTCGAAGCATCTGCCGCTCTCCAATTCATCATCGATAAGACTCATGAAGTTTAACCCGCACAACGCCCGCGCGAACAAACACGTGTCCTCCCCAGCTTTCACGGAACGCAGGCCCACTCAGATTGTCGTTCCCTCCGCAGATGAAGGAAGATTGCGAGAAATACTGGCCGAGTATCCTGCCGGGCTGTACTTGGTGCTCGATTGCGTGCAGGATCCGCATAATTTGGGGGCGATTTTGCGTACAGCGGACGGAGCGGGGGTAGCGGCGGTCATTGCGCCACGGGACAAATCTGTGGGGATTACCGAAACGGTGCTACGGGTGTCCGTAGGCGCAGCGGGAAAAGTACCCTTCATCCAGGTAACCAACTTGGCGCGGACCATGCGCGATATGCAGCAGGCGGGCATTTGGTTGGTAGGTACCTCCGACAAAGGCGATCGTTCTCTATACGACACCGACCTGCGAGGGCCTATCGGAATTGTCATGGGCGCTGAAGGCGATGGCATGCGACGCCTTACAGAAGAAACGTGCGATTTCCTGGTACGCATCCCCATGGCGGGCAGTGTTCCCTGTCTGAATGTATCGGTAGCCGCAGGGGTATGCCTGTATGAGGCCGTTCGACAGCGGCAGCAAACAACAGTGTAAGATGCCCACAATTCTGCACATTGAGCCGCCGCCGGGCTGCACCGTGCGCGTTATTTCCGACCTGCATCTGGCGCACAAGCGCAGCTGCGCCCCTACCCCGCAACGACTCATGGAAAGCATGGGCGGCGTTAATGTGCTGGTGCTGGCAGGAGATACGGCCGAAACGCGAGAGGCCTGCGCCGAACGAGAACACAGCATCCAACTGCGCGCCGAACTGCGTGAGTTGTGCCGACAGCGCGGGGTGGAGCTTGTGGAACTTGCCGGCAACCATGACCCGGACATAGAAGCCCAGCTCGCACTTCTCTGGGGAGGAAGAGTCGCGATCATGCATGGGCACAGTTTGCTGGATCGCGTGTCACCATGGAGTCGGGAATACGCTGCCTGCTCGGGAGAGGTGAAACGTCTCATTACCGAATGCCCGCAAGCTGCACACAATTTGGAAGAAAGGCTGAAACTCACCCACGAACTTTCCAAGCTGCTGGGGCGCCACGTACCCGCAGCAAAGGTTCCGCCGGCACCGCGAAACCTGTTGCGCGAAGCCTACCACTGCTTTTGGCCACCGAAGCGCCCGTTGAGCATTGTGGCGGCGTGGCTCACCTGCGGACTGAGAGCGCAGGCCTTTTGCGAGCGATATATGCCCGGAGTTGAACTGCTTGTCATCGGTCATTTCCATCGCAGTGGGCAATGGAAGGGTGCCGGGCGCCACATTTTGAATACGGGAGCGTGGTTTGAGCACGCCACCCCTTACGCTGTAGACATGCGCGACGGACAACTGCTCTGCTACCGACGCTGCGGTTTTTGAGCGGAAACGCGCACCCCGGGGCAAAAACGCATTAGAAAATGCGGTTGCCCTGCTGCGTGCCCGTGCAGCGTTGACAGGCGGAGGGGAGTGTGGTACTCTGGGCGAGTCATGAAACTGGTAAGCTGGAATGTGAACGGCCTGCGTGCTGTCCTAGGTAAAGGTCTGGCAGAAAAAATAGACGTACTGGGGGCAGATGTGCTTTGTCTTCAGGAAATTAAGGCTCGCCCGGATCAAGTGAGCGACCTTTGGCTAGCCTCATGGCCGCACAGCCTGTGGAACCCGGCAGAGCGCCCCGGCTACTCCGGCGTGCTCATATTGTCACGCAGGGAACCACTGAACACAACCATTGGCATGGGACTGCCAGAGCACGATAGCGAGGGTCGCGTAGCCACCATGGAATTCGCGGATTTTTACTTGGTAAACTGTTACACTCCGAACTCGCAGAATGAGCTCGCTCGCCTGCCCTATCGCATGGAGTGGGACACAGCGTTCCGTAACTATGTAAGCAGCCTCGCTCAGAAAAAGCCCGTCATCTTCTGTGGCGATCTGAATGTAGCGCACGAGGAAATCGACATCGCACGCCCGGAGAGCAACCATTTCAGCGCAGGATTCTCGGATGAAGAAAGGGCGGGCTTCTCCGCGCTGCTGAAAGAAGGATTTGCGGATACGTACCGCCGCCAGCACCCGGAGAGGAAAGATGCTTACACGTGGTGGAGCTTCCGCGGTGGGGCTCGGGCGCGAAACGTCGGATGGCGCATTGACTATTTCTGCGTAAGCGAAGAACTCATGCCTCGCGTAGGCAATGCCGACATCCACGCAGATGTTGAAGGCTCAGATCACTGTCCTATCTCTTTGGACATACAAGTTTCCTGAACTCGTGAGAAAGCCACTCATCCTTCTCGTATTCATCAACCTGCTGCGCGTTGGTTTGGGGATATTTTTTGTGGTAACCGCAGTGTTGAAAATACCTCAACTTGATGAAACTGCTGACTTCTTGACCCGCAGTCGATTGCTACCGGAAGAATGCTCCTTACCATTGGCGTGCATCGGGGTTGGCATGGAGCTGCTTGTAGGGATCTGTTTTATCCTGCGCAGAGCCTACCGTGCAGCAGCTCTATGGGCATGTGTGATGACAGCGGTCTTTCTCTTCCTGTACGTGCAAGGCTGGGCACGCGGGCTAGAGCTGAGCTGCAACTGCTTGGGCACGCGGCATGTCATTATTAATTACCCCCTGGACAGCGCGATGCGTGCCCTGCTATTCGCAGCCACGCTGGTCTTGGCATGGGACTCCCGACAAAGTGAAAGCTTTCTGTGGAAATTCCGTCGATTTGATTTCTCGGACATGTGAAGCCGGAGCAAGGCAACCGCATTAGAAAATGCGGTTGCCTATGTACGATTTACGACGTACGAAGTACGATTTGTGAAGTTCGCGCGCCTGCGACGCAGAGAGGCGGAGCAAGTGCAGAGCGGAATTTTGAAAGCCGTGCGCGGACGTGATTAGAAAGGCGTGGGAGGCGGTGGCAGACGGAATCTGCCTATGTACGATTTGCGAAATTCGCGCAGCAGAGCTGTGGGAGGCGGGATACATGGGCTTGGAGATATTTTTATTGGGACAAATGTGAGTACGGGCAGTGTATCGGCTTGAAAATCGGGTCGAATAATAGTACAATCCTGCGCGGATGCTTATGGCGAACTCAAATATCTTAGAAAACATACTGAGCCTGGGGGGCTCTCAGCTCGTAGAACTCTTTGAAAAAGGCGGGTTTCTGATGTGGCTGCTGCTGGGGATGTCATTCGCTGCACTCATGGTCATCATTATCTGCTTATGGACCACGAGGGAGGGAGCGGTGCTGCCGATGCGCCTGATCGGACCTGTCGAATCCTACATACGGCGTAAGGATTATGCAGGGCTGATGGACCTATGTGAGCAAACAGACTCAAGCTTCACACGGACTCTCTGCGTGATTATGATGTTTTTGCAACGCAACCCGCGTGCCAATATCGACGAAGTGCGTGAGGTGGCCACTGCTGAGGGTTCCCGCCAAGCGAACATGCTCACGCGTCGCATCAGCTGGCTCGCTGACATTGGCGGTCTTGCTCCCATGGTCGGCCTGCTCGGCACGGTACTCGGCATGATGCGAACCTTCAACGAGATGGCTGCCGGTAACTTTGAAGGCGTCAAGCAAATGCAAATGGCCAGCGGCATATCTGAAGCCATGATTACCACTGCGGGCGGACTCTTGCTGGCCATCCCCTGCATGCTTTTCTACGTCTTTTTCCGCAACCGCGTCCAAAAACGCATTACAGATATGGAAGCTGCCATCACGCACATTCTTTCGCTCATCTCCCTTCAAATGAACAGAGAACAGCGTATGGGAAACATAGCACAGCGCGGCGTCGCTCCGGAAATGATGGAGACCGACCCACGTGAACAGGCAAGACGCATGCGCCCGTAAGTATGAAGTTAAATGTCAAAGTTCCTGATTCCATAGGATTTCAGTTGGCACCCATGCTCGATGTGGTGTTTTTGTTGCTCATTTTTTTCGTTGTTACACAAAAATTTATCCTCAATGAGCAAGATTTGAAAGTCAAGGTGCCCACGGCCCCCAAGACCACAGAGGAAGCCTCACGCGCCATTGATGAAATCATCATCAACGCACGTGAGGAAAATGACGAACTTATCATCACCATTGACCGCGAGGTATTCACTCGCGAAAAGCTGCTGGCAATGCTGCAACGCATGATTGCAGTGAACCCGAACCAAGCTGTACGCATACGCGGCGATGCAGAAATGCGCTGGCAAAAGGTGGCTGATGTTATCTCCACCTGCTCACAGGCAGGAGTTTGGAATGTCTCGTTTTCGAAGCAACTGCCCACGCGCGACCAGCAAAAGTAAATACACGCGTCACCATGACAAGCCCCACTTATCTCACCCCTATCGTATTGGCCGGCATGTCGTTGTTGTCGGCCCAGCAGGCTGATCGACCGCTTTCGGTGAAGCCACGGCAGGACGCTATGTCTATTGCAGAGCAGCTGTATGCTCAGGCCAGCACTCAGAACAACGATCCTACCCAAAAGCGCTTGGATCTGCTGAAAGCAGCTAAGCTTTTCGAGGATTACACCAAGCGATTTCCAAAAGCACCGGACAGGGATAAAGCACTGTATCGGCAAGCCATATGCTTGGACGAAGCGGGAGACCCGGCCGCGGCAAATATCATACTTGGGACCTTAGCCAACAGCATGCACGGCGAATTTTCTGCCGCAGCGGCCTACCGCTTGGGGACCCAATCGGCTGATCGTTCACTCTGGGAAAAAGCGGCAGGCTATTTCCGCATTGTTGTACGCGAATCGAAGAGAACGGAACTGAAACACGACGCCCTTTACCGACTTGGGCGCGTACTGTCGCTGCAGAACAAGCGTCGGGAGGCTGAGAACCTGTTTAAGCAACTCAGCGAGCAGAAAGGCGTGCAGCCCAACATAGCGCAAGCTGGACTACTGGCGCTCGCTCAGATGAAAACGGAGGAACAGAAAGATGTGGAAGCGTATGCTCTTTTCGTGCGCTTACTTAACATGAAGGAATTGCAGAAGGCGGTTCGTGGCATGGCCACGCTTCAGGCAGCTCGTTTGGCCTCCAAACTTGGCAGGGATGATGAAGCACAGCAGCTATACGACCAAGTGTCCAATATCGACGACATGGCGCAATACACCGCCGAGGCGCAGTTGCAAACGATGGTGCGGCTTTACAAGAAAAAGGATTACGAGGGAATCTTTCGCCAAGTATCGCAAAATTATCACCCGCTTAACGACCCGGAGAAAGAGGCACGACGCGCGCTTATCGTTGGTCAAGCTTACATGGAAATGGAGCGGTACGAGCAAGCAGACCAGTGGTTCGAAATGGCGGAAAAATACCAAAGCGGAGGACTGCTGGGAGCGGATGCTGCTTACAGACGTATCGTATGTGCACAGCACTTGCGTGCCACCAATGTGGTGAGCCTCGCGCAGAAATTCCTGAGCATCTATGCAGCCCCAGGTTCTCCCGCCGAAAGTCTGCCCATCTGCGACTGGGTGCGCTTTACCTATGCAGACCGCATTATGCCCTCTAACCCAGAGGAAGCTGCTCGGCAATTTGACGCCGTTCGCATCGAACAACTCCCCGCTTCCATACGTGCAGACGCAGAGTACAAAAAGGCGTGGTGTTCTGCGCAGGGTGACACCTACGACCCCATACCTACACTCAATCATTTCATTACCACTTACAAAGATGACCCGCGTATGCCGGATGCGTACACCTTGCGAGGCGCAACCTATGCCAAACAAAATAAGCCGGGCGAGGCGTTGCGGGACTTCGAGTATGTGATCGAAAATTACCCGAATTCGGATGCTGTCCCGACATGCTGGCAAAAAGCAGCTCAAGCAAGCAAATCTGACCCCAAGCGCATGATTCGCTACTACGAGGGGCTTATCTCGTGCCGAGGGAGAATTAAACCAGCAGCGTTGGCGGAAGCACACTACAGCATTGCCTGCGCGCTATATGAAACGCGCCCGGCAGACGCCGTACCCCACTTTCGCGAGGCGGCCACCATCAATCCGGAGCTTTACTCCTCGCGTGTGGGGACTGCGCTGGTGCAATGCTATTTTAAGCTGCAGGATGCTGAGAACCTGCAAAAAGAACTTGAGAAATTGCAAAAAGACAACCCGGCGTCATACAATGCACTGCCCCCCGGCATCCTGCGCTGGTGTGGTTGGAGCTGCTACCAGAAAAAGAGTTATCTGGCAGCAGAGCGTTTCTTATCCGATGCCGTGGCGCGCGAACCAAAGGAACCTTACACGGATGCAGACGGTACCAGAAAGGAGCGCCCGCAGGTGGAACCTCTCGTGTGGAAATTGCTTGCCAAGGCTCGATTGGAGCTCCGTCTTTTCGAGCGGGGTTATGAAGCCGCTCAACACTATGTCTCCATGGAAACGCAGCCATACCGCAAGGCAGAAGGCATGCGCGATATGGCACAGCTGCTATTGGGACTCAAGCGAGTGGATGAGGCCCGCAAAATTTGCGAGGACGCAATTGCCATGGGCATTGACGGACCAATGAAATCTTCCCTCTTCCTCTCTTTGGGAGACACGTACTACGTGCAGGAGAAGTACGACGATGCGGCAAAATACTACGGACGCGTCGCTAACGTGGTGAGCGATACTGAGATGCGTCCTCTCGCGACTTATAAGCTGATAGCAGCGCTCAGCAAAGCCGGCAAAGAGGCTGAAGCCGAGCAATACCGCGCCACGATGAACACCGAATTCTCGGAATGGCGGGCGCCGTTGGATGCTCGCCGTCTTATCGAAGCCGCCCCCACGACCGGCAAATGATATGTTCTACACCCCTTCCCAAAATCGGCGTAAACACTGGTATCATGTACTGAGCATCGAGAAAAGATTGCTGTGGGTACCGGTTGCACTCTGCATTTTTGCTCTGGTTGCGGTAGTAGCATTGCTCATCATTTACACTGTGCGGGCAACGGATTACAACATGAAGCTGGTAGGGCAAAGTCTGCCCGGCAGCATGCTGTACGACCAAACGGGGCGCCTGGTAACCCCGCTGAGCAGTCGCGACAACGCCCCCGTAACTTGGGAAGATTTGCCGCAAGACCTTATCCATGCTTTTATCGCCCGCGAGGATGATCACTTTTTCGAACACGGCGGAGTTGTGTACTCCGCTCTACTCCGTTCTGCCCTCAAGAACCTGAGTTCCATGAGCTACAAGCAGGGGGCGTCCACCATCACCATGCAGCTCACGCGTCATGTTTTCGAGTTGCAGGGGCGGACTATCGATCGCAAATTGCTGGAGATTGTCCTAGCGCAGCGAGTGGAGAAAGAATATGACAAGCGAACCATACTCTGCCAATACCTGAGCCGCATCTACTTTGGGCAGAATTGTTATGGCGTACGAGAAGCGGCGCGTTTCTATTTTTCAAAAGGAGTGAAGGATCTCAACTTGGCGGAATCCGCATTGCTTGCCGGTATTGTCCGCGCACCCTCATTGTACAACCCCGTACACAACATAGCGTTGGCTAGAAAAGCGCGCCACGAGACACTGCTGCGCATGCGCGAGTTGGAGCTCATCACCCCGGATCAATGCGCTGCAGCAGATACATCCCCCATTCCTGATAAACCCCGCGGTTCAGTGACGGATTCTGCCGCCAACCAAAACTACCCTGCGATGTGGGCAAATGCCGAGCTGGACACCTTGGATGTGGTGCAGGGAGACCGCTCTCAGGGCATGGCCGTGCTCAGCCACCTAAACCTGCCACTGCAACAGTACACAGAGCGTGCATTAGCGGCGGCTGTACAAGCCGTGGAAAAACCGACAGAAGCCCTCCCCCCCGATTGGGAGAATCTGCCCGGAGCCGAGCCAACCGAAATACAGCAGAAGCTCTTTGCCACGGTCAAACGCCCCAAAGGCTTGAGAACCGGTGCAGAGGGGCAACTGAAGTCGGGTGAAATCTGTCTGCAGGCCTGTGTTCTCGCCGTTGATTCCCGCCTCAATCATCGCGGACATATTTTGGCAATCACTTGCGGACGTAGCGCTGCAGATTCGGCGAATCGCTGGCTCATGCAGGTGCAGCCCGGTCGCGTTATCGCGCCGCTTATCTTCTGCAGTGCATGCCTGCCTGGAGGCAATTCGCACCACATTGTAGCGCACAGCGCGCGAGTGACAGGGTCACGCTTGGGGTATGAAACCGTGAGCGGATTCATCGCCGGGCTCAAGCTGGGGGAACTCCCCGACAAGGCGCACGAAAATGATCTGTACGATGGACTTTTTAATGTACGCATGATTGATTTGGCGCGTGCGCTCTTTTCCCTGCAAAATATGGGGCAAGATTACAAGTTGAGACTTATCGATTCCATCTGGAGCCATGGTCAACACCTTCTGTATTCAACAGAATCGGCAAAGGCTGGGGAGTACATCCGTCGCGAGGGAGCGTCTGCGGTCTCTCATCTGCCCCCCTTTCGTTACCGTGAAGGAACACCTACTGTCTTGCATGAGGAGTTGCCGGACGGCAAAGGACAATGGACCATGGTGTTCAATGACAAGGGTGTAGCTGTATTTGTCTGGATGGGTACGGAGAATGCGCCGGGGAGTCTCTGCAAAACTCCTCCTGAACTGCGACGCCTCATCTCCCAAGCCTCTCTGGCGCTGGCTCGGCAACTGCACGCTCGCGCACGAAGCGAACTGCGAGCCACAAATCGGAGCAATAAGCCATGACTGATTACACCGTCGAACTTCGTAGCGCACAACTTGCCGCCCGCAGTGCTGGAGAGCTTCTGCGCAAGCGCTTTCACGAGCCCAGAGTAGTGGACGAACACTTGGCTCACGATGTTAAACTGCGATTAGATAAGGAATGCCAGCAGCTTATCAGTGATATTTTGCTGCAACGACACCCGAGTTATGCCGTACTCGGAGAGGAGGGAGGCCACGGCGGCGAATGTGAATGGATTGTGGATCCTCTGGACGGCACAGTGAACTACTATTACGGCATACCTCTCTTTTGTGTGAGCATCGCACTGCGCGTGCACGGAGTAATGCAACTAGGTTGCGTCTATGCTCCCATGACGGATGAGCTGTATTGTGCTGTGCGTGGCGGAATCGCCCTGTTGAACGGGCAGAAAATCCATGTATCGAATCGCGAACAAATGAATCAGGCCATTGTCTTCATCGGGCACGGCACACACGATGGTTCCGGAGAGCTTGGCATTCGTCGTTTTGCACACGTCTCTGCACAGGTATGTAAGGTACGCATTCTTGGGACCGCTGCGCTCTCCCTCTGTTACGTAGCGGCCGGTAAATTGGACGCATACGTGGAGCAGAGCATTCATCTGTGGGACTTTGCCGCGGCTCAGGTAATCTTGGAAGCTGCCGGCGGCACGCTGGAATTCTCTGCACACAAAAATGATCCGCTCAGCGGCTCTGTCACCGCATGGAACGGGAAGCTACCTCTTCATGAGGCCTTGACGCTGCCTCCAACCATCACTCAACCATGAACGACTATTCCTCCACCACGCCTGCTCGTAAGCTTGCTTGGCAGTGCCTGTGCCGCTGGGGAGCGGGGACAGGTGTATTTGCAGACTCATTAATTCATCGCGCTGAGAATGGGTTAAGCAAGTCGGATCGAGCTATGCTGCAAGCCATTGTATTAGGCACGTTGCGTCACCTGAGACTCTTGGAGGAGCAGCTCACTGCATTACGCGGGGGGAAACACTTGCAGGAAGATGCGCGTTGGCTGCTGCTAAGCGGACTTTGTCAACTTTTTGTGCTTGGCTGTCCGGAATATGCTGTGGTCAATGAACTGGTGAGAATGGCTCCCCAACGGTTGAGACCCGTGGTGAACGGCGTGCTGCGGGAATCACTGCGTCGCCGCGAAACATGGGAAGCTGGGCTGCCACAACTTCCACTGGGAGTGCGCTATTCCATGCCTGATTGGCTGGTGGAGCGGTGGAGAGATCGTTTTGGAGAACAGGAATGCAAAGAACTTCTGGAGTGGTTTGCTCAGCCTGCGTCTGTTTTCCTGCGCATCAACACTCTCAATCCTCCCCCTTCCATCCCGGAAAACTGGGTCCCCCTGCCCGACCTGCCGGGATGGTTTCGCTTGTCCGGCGGTTCTTTCCCTCATGAACAACTGCGTGCCGGACAGGTGTATGCCACCGATCCCGCCACGCGTCATTGCATCGAGCTACTCGCACCCTCCTCGGGAGAGAAAATATTGGACGCGTGCGCAGCCCCCGGCGGTAAATCGGCGGCTATTCTTGCCGCCACACGCGGCGAATGCTCGCTCCTCTCCACCGATGGCGACAAATCACGCTTGCCGATTCTGCGAAGCAACCTGCAAAAAGCTACCGGTCACCCCACGCAGGTAGAGCTGCGTGACTGGGGGAGACCGCCTAGCGAAACGCTGCGCGGGACTTTTGATGCCGTGCTCGCCGACGTACCATGCAGCAACAGCGGCGTACTGCAGCGACGCGTGGATGCACGCTGGCGCTTCTCTCCTGAGGAATTAGTACACCTCACTGCCGCTCAATTTCAGATTGCAAAGCATGCCATGCAGGCAGTGAAACCGGGGGGGCGTTTTGTTTATTCCACCTGTTCGATAGAGCCGGAAGAAAACAACGAAATGGTGCAAAAATTGCTCGCAGCAAGTCCAGGGTGGGCACTTGCTGAAGAACGACTCATCCTGCCGCACCGCGAGCACACAGACGGCGCATATTGTGCTCTGCTCCGCGCTCCGCAAATCTGAACCGCGCTTCGGTTCCCGTGTGAATTGAAAATAACCGTGCATGGGACATCGTGGCCAAACGCCACGGAGTTCGTAAAGCCGTTCAGCTCCTAAGCTGCGTCACCAGCGTCATGCGGAAAGAGCGAGCTGGATTGTGTGTCTCCATCCTTGGCAAAGAGCAGGCATAGCTCGTAGAGCAAGTAGAGAGGAAGAGCCATGAGGAGCATGGTACCGGGATCCGGCGCAGGAGCAAGCAGCAGCGCTGTGGCAAAACTGCCCACCAGCATGTAGGGCCTTATGCGCCGCATACGCTGCCGCGTTAAAATACCAAAACGCATGAGAGGGTAAAGCACCACGGGAAGTTCGAAAATGAGACCAAAAACAAGGATGAGCTTTACGGCAAAACTCAGGTAGTAACCAATACGCCAGTCATTCTCTATTCCCAGACTCCACGAATACTCGTAAAAGAACGCAAGCACACGAGGAAGCACTGCCCAATACGCAAACGCACAACCGATCAGAAACAGGATGACACCCCAGCCTAAGCTTCGGAACAGCACGCGTTTTTCCTGCTCCAGCAGACCCGGCAAGATGAAATTGAGAGCAAAATACAGGAGGGCGGGACTCGCCAAAATAACTCCACCGAAAAAAGCAAGCTGCACCGAAAGTAGAAAGGCCTCACCAGGCTGGAAAGCACCCATAATGCGTGGCTCATTGCTACTCTGCCCGACATGCAGGTCAGCGCCTGCATCATGCAGGGCGAGGGCAAGACGCTGCGGTTCACTATCGCCCATTTGCTGGAGAAAAGAGCTCTGTTGATCCGGCGGGAGAGTCGATGCTGCTCGCAGGAAATCCACAGCATCCGCCAAGACAAGCACAGTGGGAGAAAAATGTTTTTGCAGACTCTCACGCAATTCAGCAGGGAGACCGGCCCGCGCAAATTGCAGTTCCTTGGCCGAGACCCAATCCTGCGCCGCTATCCCTGCCGGAAGGTGAGAACGCTCATGCTCCAGCCACACCTGTTCCACCGGGTGGCGCAGCAAGCCAAGCAGGGTCGAGGTGAAACCAAAGCAGATCAACATCGCCAGCAAAGTGGCCACAGCCATGCGTACCAGCGTGCGCCTCAACTCTTCCAGATGCTCGAGGAAGCTCATCTCAGCAGATCTCTTTTTTTGACGGGGCTCGGCCATGGGATTCAGGGAGGACATACGGAAGAGGGCAAGATGATGCCGAGTTGCTGCACATCCCGTGGCGAAAGCGCGCAGGGGTCCGGCGCCACAAGGTGCCCCGGCTCAATTTCAACGGGAGTGAGATCCAGCCCCACCGTGGCCTCAGCAAGAGGATGCCCGATACGACGTCCAAACGCACTGCCGAGTGGCGGGTCGATAGGGCTGGGAGGTTCCCCCATGAGGAGAGGGTGATTGGCAGGTGCTTCATGAGTTGGTACAGCCGCCAGCAACGCGCGCGTGTAGGCATGGCGCGGCGCACGGTAAAGTTTATCTGCTTCGGCCTCTTCAACAATTTTTCCGGCATACATCACAGCCACGCGGTCAGACACATGGCGCACCACAGAAAGATCATGCGATATGAAGAGGTATGCTAAACCAAGCTCGCGCTGTAATTCCATGAGCAGATTGAGCACCTGCGACTGCACCGGTGCATCCAATGCGCTCACCGGCTCATCGAGCACAAGAAGTTTCGGACAATGCGAAAGAGCTCGCGCAATGCTGATGCGCTGCCGTTGACCACCTGAGAACTCATGCGGAAACTTGGTGAGAGAACTTGCCGGAAGGCCCACGCGCTCCAGCAACTCGAGCACGCGAGCCTGGCGAGTACGATGGTTTCCCTCTCCCATCACGACCAAGGGTTCCTCAATAATATGGCGTACATCCATGCGCGGATTCAGAGCATCTGCCGGATCCTGAAACATGAGCTGCACGTCCTGTCGAATTTTGCGCAAACTCCTTTGCGAAAGGTGGGTAATATCACGTCCCAACAGACGTATGACGCCGCCAGTCGGCTCCAAAAGTCGCACTAGGCAACGCGCAATGGTGCTCTTGCCGCAACCGGACTCCCCAACGAGGCCGAGAGTCTGCCCGGCAAGGATGGAGAAACTCACGTCATCCACTGCTTTAACCCATTGTTTTGCCCGAGAAAAGCAACCCTGTTGCACCGGGAAGTGCATGCAGAGCTTCGATACTTCGAGAACGGGCTGTGACATGGTTGAAAAACCGACTTATGAGGACGATCGTACACGCGAGCGCGGAGAAAGGACGATGGGGACACCTGCCACGCCGGTGTGCTTGCGGATCGTGCTGCGCAGGTACTGCGCGTAATTGTCAGTGAGCAAGCGCTTGTCGTTTACAAATAGTACGTAGGTAGGCACTGGCAGGCGCATGTATTTTTCGTTAAGCGCAACCGTGGCGTAGTAGAGCTTCAGGGAACGCCCGTTAGCACGCACCGTGGGGGGCGGATTGGTCAGCATAGCGCGCTGCAGGATGCGATTGAGTTCTCCTGTACCGGGAATTCTCCTGCAGGCCTGTTGCAACTTTTCAATGGCTGAAAAAATGCTGCCGAGGCCACTGCCTTCCTTTGCGGAGACAATGGCGAGGGGTGGGTCCTCCAAGAAGAAGAGTTGCTCCTGCACCATGCTGCGCACCTCATCTCGCCGCGCTTTCAGTGGAGCCTCCGGGCAAAAGAGGTCGAACTTGTTGAGCACCACGATACATGGCTTTTTCTCCTCCGCTATCCCCGCGGCAATGCGGCGATCCTGGTGAGTAATACCCGCGGCGCAGTCAATGACGAGCAAGCTTACGTCCGAACGGCGAATGGCTCTTTCACTACGCATTGCAGAGAATACCTCCACCGATGTATCGCGTCGGGACCGCGGACGCATACCGGCAGTGTCAATGAGCACATACTGTACCTCCCCGCGCGTGTAAGGAATATCCACAGCGTCACGGGTAGTACCGGCCTGCTCTGAGACAATGGTGCGCTTGTCCCGCAAAATTGCATTAATGAGCGAAGACTTACCGGCATTGGGACGTCCCACCACAGCCATACGAATGGCAGAATCATCAACGGATAGCTCAACGTCCTCATCTTCGCCCAAATTAGTCTCATGTGCTGGCTCCGCTCCCAATTTGGAGAGGTGCTCATTCAGAAGCCCCAGCAGGTGCTCCAGTCCACGTCCATGAGCAGCAGACGTAAATACATACTCCGCAAACCCCATGCTCGCAAACTCACCCAGAGTAAGCTCCTGTTTGGGAGTATCAGCCTTGTTGAGCACCAGCAACACGGGCACCTTGCTGCTGTGCAAGCGCACTGCGATATCACGATCCACCGGAGTGAGATGTTCCCGGCAATCGCAGACGAAAAGAATCAGATCCGCCGCCGCCATAGCTATGTCGGCTTCAGCCGCCACTTGAGCAGAAAAGCCATCATCTACCGTAGCGCCAATGCCACCTGTATCCACCACCAGTGCCTGAAAATCCGCGTTGCGAAGGGGAGCGCTCAGCCGATCTCTCGTCACTCCCGGCTGGTCATGAACAATAGCGATCTTTCGTGCCGCCAGGCAATTAAAGAGGGCTGATTTACCAACATTTGGTCGCCCTACGATGGCTATGGTCGGTATGGACATGGAAGAATATGTGCGGGCGTTATCAGGGACGTTCAGTGGCACTGTGGAATTGGACTTTTTCGCCTTTTGGTTTTTCATAGGGAACAACACCCAGACAACGGATGCCTTTGCCGGTACTCACCAAATCAACCGGGCCACCAATTTGGCGCATAATTTTGTATTCTCGTCGCTGGCCGTACGTATTCATCACAGAATAGGTGAAAAATTTTGGCGTACTTTGGCAGAGCAAGTGAAGATTCTGCGCACTATCCAACATCACCCGCGGTTTCATGAAGTTCAGGTACTGCCCTAGGAAGCATGCTCCCTGTACGATACGAGTATCTGCATTCCTTACTTGCCCGAAAAGCAAAGTCCTATCTTTGATAAGCATGGAACGCACGCTCAGGATAAGTCTCTGTCCACGAACCTGCACGTGAAACGCCTGCACCTCGCCACCTGAATTCACATTAAAGGTGGCATTGTTGGAAGTGTATGTGGTGCCCATATCCGGCAATCGGAGAGTGACAGACACGCTGTACACGCCCTCGACTCGAAGCCGATAAGCAGGCTCGAGCTCTATGTCAAAGTTTTTATGGGCACCGGGGGGGATCGTCACATTGGGATAGCGAGGGGAGGCCGACGGCGCCAGGGATGAAGAATCCCCTCGACGCATGACGTGCATATACAACCAAGAACGGCCGGGTGTGCTGACTAATGACGCCGGGGCGTCCGTGTGGTTTGTCACCATAACTCGGATGCGCACATTTTCGCCCAAGATGTAGTCCCGTCGCAGAGGTTCCACACGCACATCCAGCTGCCCAAAGGCGGGCAAAGTCGTCAGAAGGACAAACAGAGCGGCGATAATAAGTTTTATGCGATTCATTGCTTGGAGGTAGTGTTATTTTGTTGCATTAATTGAGCTGTACGAAACCCGCGTTGAGGAAAGCGAGCCGTCAAGTCGGTGTTACGGACAAAGGAATCGCCCTGCGCAGGGCAAATAATTACATGAGCACGATACGGCAGAAACTCGTCGACTCTTGTTCCCGTCCACTCTTCGATGGTTTGTTTCTGACGCACGTACTTTCGAGCGGCCTGCACCAATTCCAGCGGAGCAATTTTCTCACCGACGTAGCGAGCATAGGCAAGAGCATCCCAGTACGACACCCCGTACACGGGAGTATCCTCCGGGGATTTATTCCCATCGCGAGAAGATTCTAGCTGTTTGTCCCAATCCTTGGGCTGGTGCTCCGTTATACTCGGTGGCATACCTTTGTGCAAACGCTGCTTTTCTTCCTTATTCATGGAAGCATAGGCTTTCAGAAAACTTGCGTATTTCTCCAAACTCACGGGAGCCGAGCGCACGCACCAAACAGCATCCCCGAAGGAGCAATAGACACCCTGTTCAGTTACGGCAGGAGCTTGTCGCGAAGGCGATGATTGGGTGGGGAAGAAGAGACCGGCACAACCAATTGCAACCACGGCCACAATGCTGAATACCACGCGGCGGCGGTATGTATACACGGTGCGCAACGCGCGCTTCACGTAGCGCTTCTTGAAATAATGCAAAATCGACTTATCCGAGTGGCGCACCGATGAATGTCCCATACCCTTGCTCCCTCGCAGGGTGGCAAGCGCAGAGAGAAGAGGCGCCCACTCCAACGCAGTTCCGCCGTAGCCATTTCTCAGCCAGTGCACCACCACAGAGAGCTTGGACTTTTCCAACACTTCCGGCGGCAGAATTAACTCCAGCACCTCCGCCAGTCCTCTCATTTGGGCGTCCCGATGTGCTTCATCTGCAACACCGGTCTCCACCGGGGAAAGAAAAGTGTATTCTCCATTATCCATGTAAATGGATGATGGGCTCGGCGGAGCAGCGGCCAATCCCTTTTCTTGACACATCGCATAGAGCTCTGCCACGGCATGGACGAGTGAAAAGCCTTCCGAATAGCTGAGTTTCTTTCCCTGCTCCGCCAGCGCACTCAGAGAATTGCCGCGCGGCCTCTCTTGGATGAGATAGCTGAAAGCTCCGGTCTGCACAGATTCCAACATAGGGCTGACATGAGCCAGCGACACAGAAGCTCGCCTGCGTATGTCTTCCTGAAATTGCGCGGCCACATTCGGCGGACTATCCGGTCTCAGCACTTCTATCACAACGGCGCGATCCACATAACTTTGCGTAGCTGCGTAAAGTTCCGTGTGATCACGAGTGCTCAACAGCTCTTCAAGTACGTATAGCCCAAGCTTCGTGGGCAATCCTGTAAAAATAGGGTTCATGGGTAGTCGTTAGTTGATTCAGGCATTTCATCAGCATAGGGAACAGCTTCCTCAGCATAAGGAGATAATCCATCATCTGGGAGAAGACCGGCAGGGCCATCGGAGCGGCGGCTATTTAGCCTCTGCTCATGCAAAATGAGCGCCGATGGCACGCTGATGCAGTCGAGCGGTTCGCCTCTATAATAAAGTTTCGCAGTAAAGCCGTAGTACTTTACATCTCCGGCATCCGTAGCCTCCACGCTGTCCGCCGGGGGTAAATTGTACTGAACCGTCAGGTTCTCCTCACAGTCATTCCACGTAGGCTTTTCGTTCACCCAAGAGAGCTTGGGAGTCACGCGGGAGAAATCAACTTTACGCCCGTTTATCAGATCAAAAAACTGAATAGTAATATAAATGTCATCCGGGCGAATATGCTCTCCGGGAGCGAGCATCACGGGGAGCAGAATATTCACATTCTCACCCTGTTCAGTGTCAAAAGTGTGCTGCACCCGGTGCGGACCGAAAGCGAGCTTGCCACGCAGGGCACTCGGCTGCTCCATACCGAAAGTGAGACGGCGCGAGGCCAGTGCGAAATACTTACCAGCTCGCTCGCGCATGCGAAAAAGCTTTGCGTAGTAATCCCGAGCTTTGCGTGGGTTAAGCAATTTATCGTACGCCATCCCGTAGTAATAGAGTACAGCGGGGTGGTAAGGCGACATCGTTGTAGCTTGTTCCAAGCA
Organism: uncultured Akkermansia sp.; assembly: GCA_947626545.1. Lineage (GTDB taxonomy): Bacteria > Verrucomicrobiota > Verrucomicrobiia > Verrucomicrobiales > Akkermansiaceae > Akkermansia. The sequence goes on from CANQSS010000042.1 coordinate 19,639, forward strand.
GAGAATGCATCGTCTCATATCTCCCTCAACCATGGCTGCCACTCCACGACGAATCAGGTCATCCAGTTCCTCATGTTCCTCTGCCGAAAGTTGAGTCGCCTCGCCTGCCGATTCCGCTCGTTGCTGCTCCGCGCCTGCCTCTCGCTCCATCACAGCTGTGGCAGCCTCTATATCCCCGGTCTCCTCCGTGATAATCGTTGGTACGTCGCGAGCGCGGAGCGCCGGCACATCATTCATACCCTCCCCATCCTCTTCCGACACACTGGCGGGCGAGTCCATATCCGCTGCCCCAATCCCCGCAGCGCCGCTTGCTTCCTCTTGCTGCAACTCTCGCGCTTCCAATACCGCTAGTTCCATGCGCGCAGCCTCCATGGCGCGTTCGTACGAATTTTCCAACCTGCGCACCACCCCCACACCGAGCACGCACAGCTCCACCACAATGAGCACGCGCAACACGCTAATCACCACGCCCGCACGCACCGCCTGCTGCATCGCCATGCAGGTGCCACGCTTCACTACGTCCGTAGTCCACCCCGTGCACCGGCGGAACACTCCCTTCATTCCCTCTGTCATGCGCACTCCCATTGTTACACGTCACTGCTGTATTCTACCACATTTCCACACATCTGCACAGCTTAAAATTCCCACGCTTACGCGCATTGTGGATTGCAAAATTAAATGCAACAGGTTCTTGGCACAAAAAAGGGTGCCAAGAAGTTCAAAGTATGCTAGAGT
>CANQSS010000043.1 GCA_947626545.1 uncultured Akkermansia sp.
ACTCTCCCCCCTCAGTGCCGAGGTTCAGTGTACCGCCGTTCACCGCGATGCTGCCCGCGCTCACATTCAGGTTGAAGATAGCCCCGGCTTGTTCCTCCAGCGTCAGCGCCTCGGCGATGGTCAGCGACTCGTCACTGTTTGCACTGAAGCTGTAGCCATCAGCCTTCACCGTCATATTCTTCACATTGAACTCAGCATCACCTGTCGTTCCCTTATCGAGAGTGATCTTCCGGTGATCTTCCAACGCCGTGCCATCAAACACCATGTTGCGATCTTGCTTGAACGAGATATCCTTTTGGAATTTATGGCTCTTGCTATAGACCGTCCAATCCGCGTCATCCTGATCGTCTGACTCCTGTGACCACACGTCATCTCTGCCTTTCCACGTGAGATCGCTGTCGCTGTAGCTGACCAAGTAGAGTTTACCCTTCTCCAGCTGCCACTCATCTTCCTCAGAGATTGTCTGGCCGGTAATCGTGATGTTGATCCTATCGCGAGTCACGCCGGTTTCCGTGTCGAACAACTGATACCCGTGCTCCTCGTCCGCCTTGAACCAATCCAGCAAGTCCGCGCTGTCCTCTCCAAGGGTGAGCTCAATGCCGAGCTTGTGCTCTGCGGTATAACCCACCGCCAACTCAGTCAGCTTCAGCATCGCGCCTGTGTAGCCTGCGTCAGCATCGCCGACCATCATCATCTTCAGCGCGGGGTTCACCGCCGCAGTCGTCGTTCCGTTCAAGGTGCCGACATTCAGCGTCCCGGCCTCCGCGCCCAGCGTGAGCACATAGTCCCCGAGATTCAGCTCGGTGAGAGGACCTCCCGTGACCCCGTTCAGAGTCAGAGCGCCGCCCAGGGTCAAGTTACCCGCCGCCACGCTCAGGTTGTTCACCGTACCCTGCACGGTCAGGCTGCCCTTCGTCAGCGTGATCTTGCCGTAGCTGGCATTCTCCGTCTTGTTCAACACGAGTTCGGATTCCGAATCAACCTCGACGTCACCGCTCACGTTGCTCAGCGTCGCCTTCTTCGATCCGGTGAACTTCAGACCGCTGCTGATGGCGATACCAGAATCCACCACATCCGTGTTGTTCAGCGTCAGCGTGCCCTTGCCGCTGATCGTGCCGGTATTGCCCAGCCCCGTGACGGTCATGCTGCCATCCAAGGTCAGCGTCACTCTATCATTCACCGTCAGCGTGCCGACATTCGCCGTCGTGCCGCTGAAGGTAAATCCACTGCCGCCCACGGTCAAGCCGCTCGTCGCGCTCAGCTCGCCGCTGTACGTGCCGCCGTTCACGGTCAGAGTGTTATTTGCCGTCACCTTGCCGTTGGCAGTCGTGCTGCTCAAGCTCGTCAAAGTAGCAGCCTGGCTCAGCACCAGTTCACCACTTTCGACAGTCGCCCCCGTGCCGTTTGCGCCCAGGCTTCCGATGGTTAGCGTACCCGTGCCGTTCACCGTCAGCTCACTGCCGGAGAATGCACCGCTCAGCGTCGCATTCGCACCCGTCCACGTCAGGTTGCTCTCGATGGCCGTCTGCACCGCGCTATCGCCGGTCAGATTCCCCGTGTTCGCCAGCTCCAGCGTGCCGCCGCTAATCGTACCGTCACTGCCCGTGCCCGTCAAGCCGGCGGTGGTCAGGGTTTGATCGTTACCAATGGTTACCTTACCGCTGCTAGACACAGACAAGCTGGTGATGTTGCCGCCCTCGTTCAGCGTCGCCGTACCGCCGGTCACATTCAGCGTGCCCGTGTAGGCATTCTCCGCAGCCTTGCTGTCGAGCTTGGTGTTGAAGGTCACCGTACCGCCCGCAACCGTGAGGCCGCCGTCGCCCTTCACCGTGTTCAAGGTCACCGTGCCGTTGAAGCTGGTGCCCTTGTTCAGCGTCAGCGTGTCAGTCACAGCCAAGCTTGCGCCCGTGTCGCCCGTGAAGGTGTAGTTCTCCGCATCCACAGTCATGTTCACCGCGCTCAGACTCCCCTTGAAGGTAATGACCCCCGGCGTTGCCGTGTCGTCAAAGATGACGCTGTCCTCACCGCTCTTGAAGTTCGTCTTGTGGTCGCCCGCGATATTCCAGTCGTTTTCGCTTCCTCCCTGCTCCCAGGTGTCGGTCGTGCCGTTCCACGTGATCGGCCCCGTCAGCTTGCTCAGCGTCAGCATACCGGTACTCTTCAACTCCATGACGAGACGATAGCCAACATCCTCCTTGTTGAGCTTGATGTTCTCGTTCCACCTAGGCTGCTGCACAAGTCCACTTTCAGCATCAAACAACTCCCACTCAATGGAATCCTTCTCGGACGCAGTAAGAGCACTCTGCATGACCTCCGCGATGGCTTCGGTGTTCAGCGTCAGCATGTTGTCGCCAGTCAGACCCTCGAACCCATCCGCCGTCACGGTGGTACCGCTCAGCTCGCCCTCACCATAGGTCAAGGCAAAGCTCAGCGTAGCTCCACCGGTCGTGTTAAACGTCACCGCGCCGAGGTCGAATGTACCCTCACCCAGCGTCAGATTACCGCCCACAGTCAGGGACTGCAAGCTGCTGCTCTCGGCCATGCTATTGATGCTGCTATCCTTCGCCAAACTGAGTTGACCCCCAGTCGCAGTCAAGGTCTTGATCGTTCCGCCCTCGCTCAGGGTCACCGCACCCGTGCTCAGACTCAGGTCCGAACCAGCGGTCTCCGCGCCGAACTTCTTGCTCAGCGTCACCTCCCCCGTGCCGGTGGTCAAGTTGCTCTCGATGGTAACGCCCACGTTCGCCAACTCACTCTCGTTGGTCAACTTGAGCGTGCCCGTGCCGGAAATCGTGCCAGAGCCATTCAGATCCGCGGCGCTCAACTTGCCGCCCAGGGTCAGGGTGTCATGCACCGTCAGGGTGCCGACCGTGTTGGTCTCTCCCGTGCCGCTGAAGGTGAATGTATGGGACTCGCCGCCTTCGTCTCCCACGGTCAAACCGCTCAGCTTCTCCAGCGCGCCGGCATACTCACCGACGTTTACGGTCAGGCTGCCGCCGGAGATGCTGCCCGCGGCGTCGCCACTCAGCTCCCCTGTCACGCTCAGGCTGCCGTTCACCGTCAAGCTGCCCGTGCCCACACTCAGCGTGCCGATGGTGTTGCTGCTCGTGCTCGGCTCTCTCGAGGCTCCCACGGTCACCTCGCCGCTCAGGGTCAAGGTACCGGTGCCCTTCAGCGTCGTCACCGTGCCGGCAGTCAAGCTCAGGGTAGCGTTCTCGCCAACGTCGGCGCTGTCGATGCTCACATCGTCCGCAGTCGCAGCCGTGAAGGTCTGCTTCGCGCCGGAGTCCAGCGTGAGATCCAGCTCGCTCACCTTGCCGTCGAAGATGTTGGCGGTAGCATCAGTCCCGGTCACCGTCACCTTGCCGCTCAGCGTGCCGGCCGTGCCTTCCACGCCATCGCCCTTGATGCCCGAAACGATCAAGCCGACAGCAGCCTTACCTGTCACGTTAGCCCCATCGCTCACCGTAAGAGCACCGCCCAGCGTACCGTTCAGCTCCACAAATCCCGCCGCCGTCAGGTTGCCCGTGCTCGATGGATTCACGGTCACGAACAGCCCATCGGGTGCGCCGGTCAGCGTGCTGCTGCCATCACTCACCGTCACCTTCGTCGTGCCACTCGCCTTCAGCGATCCGCCGCTCAGCGTGATCGTGCCCTGCCAGCTGCTGGTATCCAGCGCAGTGTTCAGCGTCAGGTTGCCGTTTGCGCTCACGGTGATGCCGTTGTCCTCGGCGCCGGTCAGCGTACTCATCACCACCGCCTCATTCTCGAAGGTCAGCGAGGAGTTCGCCAAATCATTCCCCTCAAACTTCAGCGTCCCGGTGATGGTCAGCTTGTTGCCCGTGAACTTGTAGCTGCCCTTCTCCACGGTCACACTCCCCGCGTTGATGCCATCAGTCTCGCCGATCGTCACCGTCATCTCACTCGGCGCCGTACCCGCCAGAATCACGTCGTTTTCTTGAGTGAAGGGCAGCGTGTCCTCGCTGATACCGGGTTTCTCATCAAACTTCAGATGCCACGTGCGCTCCGTGGTGTTCCACGTCCACTCCGTCTGGTCACCGGTCCAGATGAGGGTTCCCGCCGCTCGCTTGAAGTCAATCGCGCCCGCGTCCGTCAGCTCATGAGTCCAAATGTCGCTTGCTGCATCCCCATCGATGAGAACGTTGATCTTCCTCTTGACGGCATCGCTCAGCGTTTTGCCGTCGCCCAGATTAAACAGCTGGTACGTGTTGGCCGTCTCACTGAGCCACGTCTCCAGTCCCTCCCAGCTCAGATGCACATTCAGGTTGGCCAACTGACTGTCGAAGCTATCCGCACTCAGATCCAGAGTCGTCGCGCTCTGCTTCGAAGAGTCGATGTACAGGTTCGTATTCGTGTCCCAGCCGAAGCTCGTCAGCGCCAGTGTACCCGCACCCAGGTGCAGCTTACCGCCCTCGCCCAGCGCCAACGCGCCCAAGCTGCTGCCCTCCCCGAGAGCACCCACATTCAGCGTACCATTCACGGTCAGGTTACCGGCGGTGAAGCTGTTGCCCGTCTCTGCCAGCGTGATGGTCTTACCCGCTGCCACTTGCAGCTCGCCGCCTTTCAAACTCAGCGCACCAGTCAGCGTGGTTGTGTCCGTGCCGCCCAGCACGAGTGTACCGCCGTTCACCGTCACACTCGTCACGCCGGTGTAATCATTGCTCAGGGTCAGGCCACCGTCCGTCACCGTCACCGCCCCCTTCACCGTGCCGCTCAATTCCTGGCTGCCCTCGCCGTCCATGGTGACGCCGCTCTCCACTGTGCCTGCGAAGTTCGCCTCGGTCGCGCCCTCGCCGGTCAGCGTCAGCACATGACCGCCGCTCACCGTGGCGTCAGCCGCCGTGCCAGTCAGCGACCCGATCGTCAAGCCCTCACCGTCCAGCGTGAGCGTGGCGCCCTGCGCAAGGGCAACCGTGCCCTTGCCGAAGTTCTCCGTTCCGGTCACCGTCACGGTCTTGCCCTGCAGCACACTCAAGGTGCCGGCGCTTTCCGCCGTGCTGCCCTTCAGCGAGATGGACGTGTTGTCCACACCCATCCCGAGCGTGCCATCCTTCTCGATCGTCACCGCACTCAACGAACCGGCAGTGCCCGCCAGCGTCAGCGTCCCCGCCTTCACGGTGATGTTCCCGCTGCTCACCGCCCCGGAAAGCTTCTGGACAGAGTCTTTCTCCCCACCCCAGAAGGTGAAGTCTCGGGTAATATCCCCCTCAAAGTTCGGTCCGCCTTCGCCGTCGGCCTTTCCGCCGGTCAGGTAGAGCGTCTTGTCGGCAGCAACGTTCAACTCGAGAGTCGTGCCCGTCCCGTCATTCAGCGCGCCGATGTACAGGTCAACGTTGGCGCTGCTCGCATCCACGGTCACCTCATCCCCGCTCACCTTCAGCCCCGACAGGGCGAACGCATCCACGTCTGCAGCCGCAGTCAGCTCCAGGGTGCCGCCAGCCGCCAGCGTCACATTCCCCAGTCCATGTTCCACACTGAAGTTCGTCGTATTGAACTCCGTCCCCCTGTCCGCCGCCAGGATCAGCTTCGACGCCGCGCCGTTAACATTGAGGTTCACGCCCGTGCCCACCTTGCCAGTCAGCTTCAGCTCCCTGCCATTTAGCACGTTCAGGGTAAGCGTTCCGTACAACTCGGAACTGAGGTCGGTCGCTGTCAGCACCTCCCCGCTGAAGGTCAGGCTGCCTCCGTCGCCCTGCACCTTGCTGTTGTTCGTCCCGCTGGGAACATCAACAGTCCAAGTGCCGCTCACGGTCAGATCCGCGCCCTCACCCAGCACAATCTTCCCGCTCTTGCCCATGGTCACGTTGCCCACGGTGTTGGTCGTGCCATTCAGCGTCAGTTCGGTCGCTTGATTCGAGCTGCCCACGGTCAGGCTCTCGGCATACATCCCTTCCGTGATGGTCAGCTTCGCCTTCGAGCCCGTCACCTTCAGAGCATGGCCCTTCGCATCGCTCGTGCCGTAGTGGCCCAGGGTGAAGCTCTGGCCGCTGTAATTAAAGTTGCTGCTGATCGTGCCGGTAAAGTTGCCCGGATCGGGTTCGTTGTAGGTCAGCGTCAGGGTGCCTTCGCCGCCAATTGTGCCCTGTCCCGTCAGGTTCGTAGCCGTCATCTTGGCATCCGTTCGCAGGTTCAGCGTTCCAGTCACATTCAGGGTATGGACATTATTGCTATCGCCCGTGCCATTGAAGGTGAATGTGCTGCCCACGGTCAAGCTCGTTGTCGTCGTCAGTGCGCCGCTGTACGTGCCGCCGTTCACCGCCAGCGTGTCCGCCGTCACCGCCGCGCCCGCAGCCTCCGTACCGTCGTTCAAGCTCGCCAGCGTAGCCGTGCTCAGTACCAGCGTGCCGCCGTTGACAGTCGCCTCCGTGTTTTCATCGCTCAGCGTTGTGATGGTCAGCGTGCCACCCGACACCTTCAGCGCAGTCCCACTAAAGGTTCCAACGGTGAACTCACCCGTTCCGCCGTACGTGAGGCCGCTGCTGATCGTCCCGCCAAAGTTACCTGGCGTAGCGGGCTCCTCGGGACTATAGCTCAACTCCAGCGTGCCGCCGCTAATCGTACCACTCGTGCCCGTCAAGCCGGCGGTGGTCAGGGTTTGATTCTCACCGATGGTCACCGTACCGCTGCCAGACACAGACAATCCCGTGATGTCGCCGCCCAACGTCAAGCTTGCCGTACCGCCGTCACTCACAATCAGCTCGCCGTCGTAGCCGGGATTCTCCGGCCCAGCAGTCTTGTTGAGCGCGGATTCGAAAGTCACCGTGCCGCCCGCAACCGTGAGGTCGCCTCCGCCCTTCACCGCGCCTTTGAAGTTCACCGTGCCGCTGAAGCTGGCGCTCTGCTGCAAATCGAGCGCGCCGTTCACGGTCAGGCTATTCGTGCCCTCAGTCGCCGCCGTGAAGGTGTAGTCGGCGTCGCTCACGGTCATGTCCCTCACACTCAGCGCGCTGGAGAAAATGACGCTCTTGTTGGCCGCTCCCGTACTGTCAAAGATGACATCGACATCGTCACCCGCCACGAACGTGGTCGTGGCATGGTGCCCGCGGTTCCAATCCGCTTCACCCTCTCCGGCCGCCTGCCAACTATTGCTCGTGCCGTTCCAAGTCAACGCCCCTGTGGCCTCTCGGTAGAACAGCGTGCCGTCCTTGTCCAGGTACAGGTCATAGCCCGCTTCAAGATGATTCACGGCATCGCCGAGACTGACCTTATCGTTCCAGCCTTCCGCCTTGTCGCTCCAGCCTGTCACATCGAACAAGTGCCAGCCGTCGGCTGTACTCTTCAACTTGTCCATGAGACCTTTGGTGGTGAGGTCGAGCGCGAGCCTGCTCGGATCCGAAAGGCTCGTCAGCTTGATCTGCGTGTTGTTCAGATCCGCCGCAGAAACAACCGCCTCCTCAAACTTCAGCGTGCGCAGCGTATCACCCAGCGCCACCTCTCCGAAATTGAACTTGCTCGCGCCCAGCTTCAAATTGCCGCCCAGCGTCAGCTTCCTCAAACCCGTTGTAGCGTCACCCATCCCCGCGATGGAGCTTTCCGCATTCAATGTGAGCTCGCTGCTCGCACCCGCGGTCAAGGTCCCGATCGTTCCGCCATTGCTCAGGATCACTGCACCCGCGCCCAGCGTCAGGTCACTGCCTGTGCCTTTGCCGAACGCCTTGTTCAGCGTCACGGCGCTTGCACCGGTGGTCAAATTGCTCGTGATGGTGACGCCTACGCTATTCAAAGCCCCCGTATTCTCCAGCTTGAGCGTACCCGTGCCGTCCACTGAGCCTGCGCCTTCCAAACCCGTCGCGCTCACCGCCCCACTCACCGTGAGAGTGCCACCCACAGTCAACGCCCCGAGTTGAACCGTCACCTGATCCCCACCCACAACCAGAGTGCCGGCTTGCACATTCGTGGTGCCAGCCGTCACATCGCCGGTCAAGGTCTGCGTATTCGTCACCGTGTTGGCCAGCGTGAGTTTGCTCAGCGTCAAATCGCCCGCATACGTGGCATCCGCCGCACCGGCCGTGATCGTCAGCTCAAGCTTGTCCGTGTCGGCAATCTCCGCACCCTCCTTTTCACCGTTCGCCTTCTTCAGTTCAAACGAATCCTTCATCGCCCCCACACTCAGCGTCGTCGCCGTGTCGTCCCCCTTAAAGGTCAGCTGCAACGTGCCCGTGCCGCTCACCGTGCCCACCACCGAGTTCGCCGTATTTCCAAAGGTCAGCGTGCCATTCGTCAGCGTCACATTCCCCGCCGCGGTCACCTGATTTGCCTCAGACCCCAGCGTCAAGGTACCGCCGTCGCTCACCGTGATATTCGTGCCGTTGAACGCGCCCGTGATGCCCTGCGTGCCCGCGCCGCTCATGGTCAGGCTCACATTCTCACCCACGCTCGCCGCCGTGCTCTTCTCACCCGTCTCCGCCGTCTTCAACTCCAGCGTACCCGTGCCCGTAATCGACCCGGCAGTGCCCACGCCTCCCTCGTCAGCCAGGCTCTTCACCGCATACGTCGATCTACCCAAACTCAACCGGACGCTGTTGCCCAGCGTGATGCCGTAGCCGGCCAGCGCCTGCTGCGTTGTGTAGTTCAGCTCCAACTTGCCTTCCGCCACATCCAACGTGCCGCCCTTGTCTCCGGTTGCGAAGTTGTTTCCTTCCAACACCATCGTGCCGGCTCCCTTCTTGGTGATGGTATGGCCGTTGGCATCCAGCCTACCCTTAAAACGACCTGTCCTGCTACCATTCACAGCGATGGTCGTTGCGGCCCCTGCCACAACATCCCATCCGATGATGGCTGGTGTACCTCCATTCTCAAGAATCAACGCGCCTGCACCATCCTTCCCGTCTCCATTCAAATACAGGGCATTGCCCCAAGTCCCCTGCTCTTTGAAGACATCTTCGCAGCTTCCACCGACAGTGACAGAGCTGCCGTTTTGTACCCGCAGCTCTTTCACATTGTTCATGCGGAGCTTGCCGCCAGTGGTCATTCCTCCACTGAATAGCACATACGATGCCTTGCTGTCTGTATCAGTTCCAAGGACGACCTTAGCAATGGTGTGATCTGCATCCACCGTGTTCGAAAGCAAGGCCCAGAACACCCCCTTATTACCTGTAAGGCCATTGTCATAAGTTTCTCCATTCTCCGCTTGCAGTCCGAGCAGCTCAACCGTACCTACGCCGCTGGTGTAGCCTCGACTATCACTAGTGTCCCAACCTGTACGTGCACCTGCTCCATGAATCACCAGCTTGCTATCGGCGTGTTTCAGGTCGATGTGCCGGATGGTCTTCGCGCCGGTGGTGTACACATCCACCGTTGCACCTGCCTCCTCCGCGCCGATGATGAGATCGCCTACTGTGACAGCCGCATTGTGCGAGGCATCTCCGAGCGCCAGTTTCCCGCCCTCGATGGTCAGAGCACTCCTAAGTCCATTAGTATCCGTATCATAACCTTTAATTTCACCCAGCCACTCGAGGGTTCCGCTCCCCTTCTTCACGAGTTTAACGCCCTCCAAAGTCGCCCCCACGCTTTCAGGATCGGTCACGTTGTCAATCAGGATGAGTTCCGGGAGGGAAATCTGACTTGAAGACATTGCTGTAATGCGCGGCGCCGTCGCCGCTGCCGAAAGCGCACCGGTGACGGTTAAACTGCCACCGTCCTTGATGTGTAGCTGAGCATCACCCGAGAGCGACAAGTTACCCGTCACCTCCAACTTGCTGGCGGTACTTTCTCCCACATAAAGAGCGCCTGCCGTCATGGTCACACTACCGGTGAGTGTTGTACTCTTGCCGCCATCTTGACTCCCTGTGAACTTGAGAGAACCACCTCCCCATGTCACACTTCCATGAATCTCCTGTCCCGCACCTGAAAAGTTTATGTAAGGATTATTGCCAACGTTAGCGTTAGTGCTCGAAACATCGCCATAAATGTGTGCGTCATCCGCAATGACATTTATTTTGGGGCCTCCTTCACTCTGAGTAATTTTGATCTCCGTTTCCTTTCCTCTCTCTCCTATGTTCTGCCCGGAAAGCTCCAGAACGCCCTTCTTGGCTTCAACAATGCCTCCCGTGATACTGCCGCTGAGAGTAAGTTTCCCATTACCGCTGGCACTAAAGTCTGAAACCAGATGCACATTCGTGAGAGAGGCGCCAATGGCGCCGCTGTGTGCATCCGACACCGCACCTTTAATTGTCAGCTTGGTAAAGTCATCCTTGCTCTCGCCGCCCACACTCCGTTTAACTGCCGTCCCCGTGATGGAGCTCTCACTCTCGGCTGTAAAGTCAGGGGCGGCGCCATCAGTTCCGACGGTGAGGTCGCCCTTCAAGGTCAGCGTCGTCCCTCCTACAAGACTGAGCGCACCACGGAAGGAATAGGTCGGACCATCAGCGGCAATTTCGTCCCCCTCAGTAACACTACCGATTGTCAGCGTCCCGCTGTTAACTGTCACCTTTCCGGTCACCGTAGTGCCCACCTCAAAGGCGGCGCTGTCATTCAGGGTCATGTTGCCCGACACAGCCAGGCTGCCGCCCTCGACCTCATCCCCTGTGAAGGTGTAGGTGGCGGGACCCGACGCCGCCTCGCCGACGGTCAGATCCCTCGTCTTCACGTCTCCACTCAGGTTCACAGTAACCTCGTCGCCGTCCGCGCTGCCATGCAGCTGAACATCCTGCGTCTCCGAGAAGGGCGCGTTCCGCACACTCCAGCCTTCATCCGTGCCCGTACCCGTTGCGTTCCACGTGAAAGCGCTGCCGCTCCCGTTCCACACGAGGGGCCCGTCCACCACAAAAGTGAGCTGACCGCTGGACGGATCCAGCTGAACCTTCCACCCCTCGTACCCCGAACCCTCCAAGGAGAATGCGGCCGCATCGAAAGCAATGCCCAGATTCTCCTTGCTGTCTCCAAACAAATTGTAAGTTCTGTCTCCACTAAAGATCGTGTCGAGATCGTTGAGAACGATGCTCCCCGCGGCGAAACTAAGCTTCGCCATATCTTCCGCGAACTTGACACCACCGCCCAGATTGAGCGTGAGCTTGCCTGTTGATCCCTCTCCGAGGGCCTTCACATTCATCACGCCGCCGCCGACAGTCAGGTTGCCGGTCAGCTTCAGCTCTGCCACGCTCGCGTTTTCCTTCCAATCTGTGATGGTAAGTCCCTGCTCGCCCACCTCCAGCTTGCCATTGGCCGAAGCGGCCGCCAGTGAGGCAACCGTGCCGCCGTTGAGCGCCAGCGTGCCACCCGTGCCGCCCAGGGTAAGCTCGCTCCAATTGTGTGCTTGCGTGAAGCTCTGCTTCTGCCCGTCCGCGCCGCTGTAGTTCAGCTTGTGACCCTCCGTACCTGCACCCTCCAAATTGCCGGTAAACTCAGCAGCTTCCGCCGTGCCTGTGAGGGCAAGCGTCCGCCCATCGCCCAGATTCAGCGTGCCCGCGCCCGTGAGCGCGCCGAGCGTCAAGCCATCATTAGCCGTCACCGAGGCCTCCGTTCCTTCCAAATTCAGCGTGCCCGTGAAGCCGCCATCAGCCGTGGTGAAGGCCAAGATCCCGGTGGTGCTCACCGTGCCGCTGCCGCTCACGCCCTTCAGCGAACCGCCGGCAACCGTCAGCGTGCCGTTCACTTCATTACCGGTCTCTCCCAGGGCATAGCTCCCGCCGAGGGTCAGCGTCGTGTTTGCTCCCACGTTCACGCTCGCAGCGATCACTTTCCCGGTCAGGATTGTGGTGTTCACCGTCCCCGGCTCCGCCGCGCTATTCTCGGTTTTCAGCACGCCCGCGCCCAGATTCACGCTGTTTGCAAAGCTCGTGCCCGTGCCGGTCAAGGTGAGGCTGCCGCCGTTCGAATTCAGCGCGCCCGTTCCATCCAGTTTGCCCACGCTCAGCGTGTTGTCAGTGCCACCCCACACGACATTACCTCCCTCATTCAACGTGAGGGTGCCCTCGATGCTCTTGGTGCCTGACACATGCGTCAAATCCAGCGTACCCGCCAGGGTGATACCGTCGCCGGTGATGGTGACACTGCTCGCGCCGCCCGGCTCCGCACTGCCCAGGGTGAGCGTCGCGCCGCTCTCCACCTTCGTATTCGCATCGCCCAAGGTCAGCGCACCGCTCTGCTCCTCATTATTGACGATGGTCAGATTCGCCCCCGCTCCCACCACCACTCTGCCGCCGCCGAACTTGGCGATCGTGAGATTACTATCCTGGCCGCTGAGTTCCACATTTGTGCTCACCGTGCCGTTAAAGGTCTGCGCCTCGTTCCAAAAAGCGCCGTTAATCTTCAGCGTGCCGCTGTCTCCGGTGATGGTGGCGCTCTCGTTGTCCGTCAGGTTCCGGATCGTCAGCCCCCCATCCAGGGTCAGCGTATGCTCACCGACATCCAGCGTGCCGACCGAGTCACTCGTGCCCGTCGTCGTCAGGGTATAGCCGTCGCCCAGGGTCAGGCCACCCAGCGTCACCGTGCCGTTGAACGTACCTTCATTGCTCACGGTCAGGGTCGTGTCCGCGCCGCTAATCGTGCCGCCCTCCGTGTTCTTCAGTGCCCCCACGGTGACCTCCGCCGCATTCAGCGTCAGCTTGCCGTTGCTTCCCAGATCCACTGTCGCAGTCCTCAATTCCGTTCCCGTCAAACCGGCGTCCAAAGTCAGCCCCGCATTCTCCGTCTTGATGGTCCAGGTGTTGTCTCCCTCAATCGCAAAGCCGCTCTTCAGGGTGAGGTCTCCCCCCGCGATGGTGAGCGTCTGCGGCGCGCTTTCCGCAGCCCTGCCCGTCAAGGTGCCGCTGAAGCTGCTGCCGGTCGTTGCTGCCTGCACCGCCAGATCCCCGGCCGCAAAAATATTCCAGGCTAGGTCAATCGTCCCGGCGCCCCAGATGATCGCCGCGCCTGTGCGGGTGTCAGCCGCGACCTGCAGGGTGTTGTTACGCCCCGCGTCCTTCGTCAGACTGGCCTCCACGGTGAAGGTGCTGCTCGCATCCGCCAGCTCCACAAGCTTCACCACACCCAACTTCGCGGCGTTGTCCCCCGTCGCGTGAAGATGCGTTTTCCCTCTCAGTTTCAATGTGCCCAGGGTTTCTGTCCCCAGCAAATCCCCGGCGAGTCTCGTACCGCTGCCGGATTCAATCACACCGAGATCAACCCACTCCATCGTGCCATCGCCCTTCACCGTCGTGTTCTCCCAACCCGAACTGTCCTTGATGACGAGCGTGCTGTCTTCCCCAATATTAACGATGCCCAGGCTCTTCGTATCGGCAGCGTCACCGAGATCTCCAATCGTGAGCGTGGCGTTGCTCGTCAACGTCACGCCATTCCCCGTCAGCCTCGAACCCTCGCCTTGCAGCGTCACGCTCGCCCCGCTGATGGTCAGATTCTCCCCAAAGGTCACCGGTGTGTCCTCAAACGTCACCGTCCCGCCGCTGATGCTCGTGGTGACCGTGAAGCTCTCGAACAAACCGCTATTACCGGTGCCGTTGGTGTTGAACTGAGATCCCTCGCCCAGCGTCAACGTGTCCAGCTCCACACTGGCCCCATCCGCATCATCGCCCGTCTGCATGGTCACCGTATCCCCGGCAGCCACCGTGAACTCACCCGCCTTAAACGCCCCCTCAATGTTGAAGGTCCAAGTCGTCGTCACGCTTGGCTCCTCTGCCCCGACGCTCACATTCCCCGCCTCAATGCCACCCGCCACATCCACCGTCGCCGCATCCACACCCTCACTGCTCTTCAGCGTGACGTCGTTGCCGTTCACGAAACGCGCATTATCGTTGTCATCCCAACGATTGGCCTTCGTATTCCAAACCAGCGTTGTCTTATCAGCCCCTGCCGTCCACGTCAAATCCACTTCGCTAATCTTCCCCACCGTCGCGTGCCCATCCTTATCGATCAACACCTCGTACTCGTCCACTGCTTCGCCACCGGACACAAACTGCCACACGATGTTTTGCTTGTTCAACGCATCGATGACGGATTCATCCAACGTCGTTCCTTCACCAAAGGGATTGTAATTCTCCAGACTCGTCGGGTCATCCACATCGACCTTGATGATCAATTCAGGACCTTCAGCAGCAGCCGCCAATGCGATCAGGCTGCCCGGTACAGGAGTTCCAGTCTCGACGGTCTGAATGCTCAGCTTCGGCTTACTATCCGCCGTCACTTCCAGCACCAGCGTCGATCTCCCTTCCACCAGCTGCAAGGTACTCAATGTCAGCGAGCTGCCACCCAGCGTCACCTGCGCGCCACCCGACAGCGAGAGGCTGCTCAGCGACCCGCCCTTCGTGATATCCAGCGAGCTACCATCCCCCGCAAGACTGACCGTGCTCCCATTCAGCGTCCCCACCTTGAACGAACCACCGCCTGTGATGGTGATGGCGCCGCCAGTGCCAGTAACACCCGTGTAAGCACCCCCATTGTAAGAGGACTCGTGGCCATAAGTGCCGTTCACTGTCAGCTGAGCCCCTCCTTGAACTTTCAAAGCTTCCACACTGACCATGTCCCCATCCACCTGCACCACAGCGCCGGAGTCGATAGTCGTGCTACCACTACCGGAGTACGTTGACGACAAGTTTCCGTGTACCGTGAGCGTGCTCCCCGCGCCCTGCACAGTCAGAGAGTTCACCTGAAGCAAGGCATCAGTCTGCCCATCCGTGCCCACAGTAACCTGCGTGAGCTGGTCGGCCCCGGTGCTCGTAATCGTCAAAGCTCCGGCATGACCAGCGTTGAAGCAAGCCTCATTAGCTCTCGGGCCATCAGAGAAAGACCCCTCAACTGTCATCGTGCTACCACCCTCGACACGCGTGGCGCCGTGGATTATCGCGTTGCCGGTTATTGTGGCTGTGCCGCCCGTCATACCGAAGGAACCCGCTGTCAATGCCCCACCAAAGGTCAATCCGCCCCCTTGAACATTCACATTGCCTGTGACATTCGAACCCGCGTTCCCCATAATGCTCTGCGTGCCCGCCCCGGTCTTTGTCAGATTGCCGGAAACGTTGATCGTGCCATAGTAGGCTAGATTGCTTGCCGCGGCGAGCGTCAAATTACCCCCCGACACAACCAGCGAGGCAGAACCACTCGAACCCCCATCTGCGTCCATAATGCCGGAATTGAGCGCGACATCGCCGTGTTGCACGGTAAAGGTGCCCGCACGGAAGTCAAACATGCTGTTCCACGTCAGCCCACCCCCGGTAATGGTCGTGCTGATATGATGACCATTCATGCACAGTTTCTCAAGCCCATCCGCTCCCACGCTGAGCTGAGCGATGGAATTCGTCCCCTGGAGTACGATTTGCTGCCCCGTCAGCTCAAGCTCACCAAGCACCTTCAAGTTCTGGACATTGGACCAGTGGTTATCATGGGCAGCGGTAGATCCCGACTGCGCCGTCACAGCCAACTTGACGCCCGCGCCAAACGTCATTCCTTGGAAAGCACGAGAAGACGGGAGTTGCCATGTCACAGCCAACTTGACGCCCGCGCCAAACGTCATGTTGTTCGCATCGAGCGCTGTATTATCCGTTTTGAGATCGACATTCACCGTCGCCGTCCCCTCGTCAGTCCCCTTGTGGTTGATGTTCATCGCCCCGCTCGCCTGCATCGTTTTACCGGCCACCGAGAGCGTCGCGCCATCGCCAAGCCGGATGGTCGTGCCCGCATCAGCCTGCAATGCCCCCGCGAGGCTGACCTGCACATTATTCCCCAAGGCGAGCGTGCCACCCTCCAGCGTGAGCGCACCGGTCACGGTGTTTGTCGCCTCATCAGCCGAGGAAAATTCCAGCACGCCTTCGCTTACGGTAAGCCCCCCGCTGATGGTCACTTTCTCGAACTGCTGTGTGCCGGCGCCCTTCTTTTCTATCGTCACGCCCGAACCAAACGTCACCGTGTCGATGATGCAGGTTTTCCCGCTTGCGACGTTCAGGACAAGATTGTGCGCTGCGTCCTTCGACGTCCCGATGCCGCGCGACCGCAATGCAAGTTTGCCGGTACCCTGCATGGCAGCATCGTCCGTCAAGCCTCCGATCTCCAAATCAGCCCCCAAGGTCACGTGACCGCCCCACTTGGAGAGAGCCACCACGCCCGTCATCGTCCCGCCCCCTGCCAGCACGAGCCCTGTCTCGCTTGCAGTCGTAGCGACGTAGATGGTGCCCTCGCCGGTAACGGCTCCACTAATCGTGAGTTCAAGTCCACTGTTGTCACCGTCGATTTGCACGATGCCTTCGTTAAATTTGAACCCGTGTGAGAGGGTCTCCTTCCCGCCGTTTTGTTTGATCACGAGCGTACCCGCCCCCGTCTTGCCATAGCCAACGCCATCGCCGTACGCGTCCTCTCCGCCAAGCGCCGCCTTAAACTCAGCCACGCTCTTTGTTGTTTCATCGGCCACATCAAGCAACACGTACACCGTCCCCTCCGTGCCGGAACGGGTGATACTGCCCCCGGCGGCTACCGTGGCAGAACCAACCGTCAAATCTCCACCGAGGGCAAGTTCGACCGCCCCCAAGCTCAAAGAACCGAGCGTACCGCCGGCGCCAAAGGTAAGCTTGTTGCCCGTGCCGGCAGTGGCTACCTCCAACGCGTGCCCCGAACCGGAAACCGCCCCGTCGAAAGAAAGCGAACCTACTATGGGGTCTCCGTTATTCTGGAAAGCGATCTTCGAATCCTCCAAAAGGGTCAGCCCACCGCTCGTCTCAACTGTTGTACCCACTCGCAAGGCTGCATCCGTCAACGCCGGAAAGCCACTCTCAGTGTAGGCGCATGTCCCGATCACAAACTCCGTGCGAAGCTTGCTGGCTCCGGTGTAATTCTGGATGTTGTCTCCCGCAAAGGGATTGAACCACAGCTGCCCGCCCTGCACATAGACGTAGGCAGGCCCGTGCAGCTCAGTGTCGGCCGATCCGAATGCGTTGGTCTTATTGCCGCTTTTGCCGACCTCAAAACGTGCACTCCCTGTGAGGTAGAGTGTATCGAGATTGCTGAAATCTCCGTCCAGGGTGGCTGTCCCTTGCCCGCTCGCACTCTTCACTGTGTAGATCCGGAGATGCGCCCCCTTCTCGATATCCGAAATCGTTAAGTTATGCTCGCCCGCTCGGTCGATATATTGCGCGCTGGCCCACCCGGTGACAGTTCCCTCCGTCCAACTTGCCCATTCCTGCCCTTCCGGAGGAGTAGGCCATCCGGTGATCGGTTCAGCAATAGTCGCGATGCCGTCGTTCTCGGCAAGGGAAATCTCCGAGGCCGAGTTGGCATCAGCATCGGAGGAAGCAGTGAGATCGTCAGAAAGGGAAATGTCGGCGCCGATTTCGTCGGGCGCAGCGCTCGACTGCGCGCGCGTGGGGGCGGACAGCTCACCGTCACTCAAGAGCTGCACCCCGGAATCTGAAGCGACACCACGGGCCGAAACATCACTCGACAGTACGCCTGTATCACTCGACAGTACTTCTGCCTCACTCGGGAAAGCCGGCGGTTGCTGGGCGGAAGCGCGAGCAGCCGATGGCCATAGCAAAGAAAATACACCGAGAAGAGCCGTACCCGTAGATACCGTGTGCGGAACACGACGACGTGCCGTGAGCGCAGCGAGGCAAGCCAACAGAGCCTTACGAAGACGCGAAGGAAGATGCAGTTTCATAGTTGTGACGAATAGTGAGAAATAGAGTTAATAATCGACCCCCCGCCACTGAACGATATATGATGGTGGGGACGTACAGCGGTAGATTATCGCTTTTCAAAAGAGATATACAGGCGGATTTTTCACAACGCGCTGAGGGGAAACAGTATGCAACTTTTTTCAATTCGAAAAAAATAAAAAATTCACCCTTGTTATTGAGGTTAAAATTGAGCGTTTTCGGCAGGTCGTCAATAGCCCTCCGTGTATATCTCTTTTGAAAAGAGAGGTACTGTTGTTTGTGTCGGAGGGGACTGGAGGAGAGGGGGTAAGGGGGGAGGGATGTTTTGTTTTACGGGAGGGGGTGTCGGGAAAATTTTTATGTTGAAAAACAAAAAAAATACTTGTCATCTCTTTTGAAAAGAGATAATCACCTCCATCCCACTGACCATGAATACCTAACCCCCAATAACACTGAAATTTTTCGTTCCCAAAATTAGGGAAAACCGAATCAACCCAATTTGCTTAACCAATCTTAAATAACGTTCCAAAAGTCGCTCATTTACGACACGCCCAACCCCACCAACCACGCGGAATTTCAGCCCTCCACCCAACCAATAATCCCATTTACGATTTACAACACGCACGACGGCCCCGTTGAGGGCGCACGCGTTAGCGGGCGGTAAGTGCGTATGGACAGCGCGCATGCGCTGCCCCGCAGGGGTGAAAACTGGCGACGGCTGTAAGCCAGTTTGGCCAAAAGCGCAGCTTTTGCCCCGAAGGGGTAAGGAGTCGTGGGGCGACTCCGAAGCAACCAGGCCGATGGGGCGGCGGTGAGTCAACACGCACGACGGCTGTAAGTGCGTATGGACAGCGCAGATGCGCTGCCCACAGGGCAAACTGGCAATGGGGTGCCAGTGAGTCAACGTACGATTTACGTTTAGAGAAGAGGCTCGCCGATGGCTCGCGGGTAAAAAAAGCCGCCCGCCGGGTTAAGCGCTGCAACGCCCCGGCGGGCGAAATTCTTAGCATGAACGGACACATTGTATCCTTGACAACATTAGAGCATCGGATGATGGAAAAGTCAACACAAAAAATCAGCCCCGGAGCCTGCCCCCTTGCGGGGACAGGTCGGGAGGCTACTTACAACAACAGCTGGCAGATAAGGAATAGAGCCTCAATTCCCCATTCCACAAGCAGAGGGCTTGTGGCCAGCGTGTTCACCAATGTCTGTTTCATGCTAAAAACCGGCTTTTGCAGAACCGGTGCAGGGAGTTTAACACAAAGTAACGGGTAAGACAAGGGATTTACGATGTACGACGGAGGCGCCTGGGGGCGCCTATGTACGATTGCCAAATTCGCGCGCGTTGCGCGGGATCTTGTCCGCCGTGGCGTTGCAGCGCTTAACCCGGCGGGCACTTTTTTACCCGCGAGCCAGCGGCGAGCCTCTTCTCTAAATCGTAAATCGTACATCGTACATCGTAAATGCCTTGACTCCCGCATTATTTTATGCTCTAATCTTCCCGAATAGTCCTGGTTTCTATTCATCTTACTCTAAGTTTTGGCGCCCGCTGAAGTTGCACATTCAGCGGGCGTCTTTTTCTAGGGGGGAAAATCATGCGTTGACATCCGCACCCGCACACAGCTCCAAAACGCACTTCTCGCTCCAGCTCTGCCCTCCCCCGCGCAACGCGCACTATAATCCAAATCGTACATCGAACATCGTACTTCGTACATAGGCGCCGCCAGGCGCCTCCGGCTCGCGGAGAATCTTGCCTTCGTCCTTATTTTGTGCTACACTCCCCCCGCTTCCCTGTGCAAGGGGGAGTAACTAATCAAGAGAATATGGACACCAGGATAACACGCCGCATGCAGGCTGCGTGCTGGTGGTGCTTTGCGCACCCGTGGCACGTGGAGCAACTGATCTATCTCGCACTCCTTGCTTGGTACAGGTTGTAGCATGCGGCGCCCCGCCCCGGGCTTCTCCGGAAGCTCCGGGTGCGGGGGAGGGGGCAAAAAAAAGTATTGACTCACGCAGAGTTTTATGCTCTAATCCTTCCGAATAGTTCTGGTTTCTATTCTCTTTACTTTAGTTTTGGCGCCCGCTGAAGTTGCACATTCAGCGGGCGTCTTTTATATGAGCCGCCTTGTGGATTGCAAGATTAAATGCAACAGATGACAGAAAAAGTTGAGGTCATGAAAAGAGAGGGGTAAAATAGTGGCGG
>CANQSS010000044.1 GCA_947626545.1 uncultured Akkermansia sp.
GGCGTGGGGAGGCTGAAAGCCCCCCCACAAGCTCTGCTTTGCTCTGATGGATTGAGCAAAAATAAAAATTTACCCCGTCTCAAAATTATAGTTGACTTCGTAAATCGTAAGTTGACTCACCGGCACCACTCTGCCAGTTCGCCCCTGCGGGGCAGCGCCTTCGCGCTGTCCATACGCACTTACAGCCGTCGTGCGTGTTGTACATAGGCAACCGCATTTTCTAATGCGTTTGCCCTGGCTTGCTCTGTGGTCGGGTTGACAGGTATGCCTTGCAGTGGTAGGATGACGCGAAGGAATGACGTTCGATGAAGTTGAAATACTTGCGCCCGCGGGAACGTGGACGGGCTTGCGCGCCGCTGTGGCCAACGGGGCGGATGCCGTGTATTTTGGCGTACAGCATTTCAATGCTCGCATGCGGGCAGGAAACTTCAAGCAGGAGGAAATGCCCGGCGTGATGCATTTTTTGCACGAGCGAGGGTTGCGGGGCTATGTGACGGTGAATGTTTTGGTGTTTCCCGGGGAAATGCAGATGGTCACTGAGAGCCTGGATGCGCTGGATGCGGCCGGGGTGGATGGTGTCATTGTGCAAGACATGGGGCTGGCGGCGCTTATTGCGGAGCAAAAACGAGCAGGACGCTGGAGATTGCAGCTGCATATTTCGACGCAGATGACTGTGAGCAGTCCGGAAGCTGTGCGATTAATTGACGAACTTTACGCGCCGGAGCAGATTGTGCTGGCGCGGGAATTGTCGTTAAACGAGATTAAGGCCTGCGCTGCCGTTGCTCGTGCGCGCATCGAGGTGTTCTGTCATGGGGCATTATGCGTGGCGTACTCCGGACAATGCCTCACCAGTGAGAGTCTGGGGCAGCGCAGCGCCAACCGCGGCGAGTGTGCACAGGCCTGTCGCTTGCCCTATCGCCTTCGTGTGGATGGACAAGGGCTTGATCTGGGTGAGAGACGGTACCTGTTTTCTCCCCAAGATCTCTGCGGTATTGAGCTCCTGCCGCAGATGCTTGCCGCCGGCGTGACATGCTTCAAAATCGAGGGACGGCAGAAGAAGCCTGAGTATGTGGCAGCAGTGACACGTGCCTATCGGAAGGCATTGGATGCCGCTTTGCGAGGGTGTGTTCACCATCCGACACGTCATGACATGTATGCCATGCAGATGGCGTTTTCACGCGGATTTTCCGTTGGTTGGCTGGAGGGAACCGACCACCCTCGCCTCACGCACGGACGCTTTGGCAAGAAGCGAGGTGTGCTGGCAGGAACCGTGGAAGACTGCTCACATGGCCGTATCACCTTGGTAGAGACGCCGTCTGTGTCCGTTGCTCCCGGGGATGGTTTTGTGGTGGATAACGGCGCCGACCGCAACGACGAGCAGGGTGGACGCATTGTAGCAGTGGCGGACCGCACCCTTATTTTCCACGAAAAGTCCGCCAACATTAACTGGGGCAGCGTGCATCCGGGGCAGTTGGTGTGGAAAACATCCGACCCCGCTCTGGACAAGGAATTACAGGCGACATGGGCGCCGTTGCGTGTGCCTGCCGTGCCGGCGCATGCAATCCTGCACATCCGCGCTACGGGGGAAGTGGGCGGGCCACTCACGCTCACCTGCGCGGGGGTAAGGGTGCAGAGCAGCGTTCCCTTGGCTCCGGCTGAAAAACACTCGCTGATGCCTGACACTCTTCGCCAGCAGCTCGGGCGACTCGGCGGCACAGGGTACGTGCTCGGTAGTCTGAATGCGCAGGTGGCTCCGGACTGCATGCTCCCGCTCTCGGAACTCAACCGCATGCGCCGGTCTCTTGTGGAGCATCTGGATGCCTCGCCCGCCATGCCCAATCGTCCTCCGCTGAAACTGGCAAAGCCCACGTTCGCAGCTCATTCTGCCACCGCAGCCTACGAGCTTGGTCTGCTCGCACGGACGCCGGAGCAGGCTTTGGCGGCCGCAGAGGCAGGGGTGCAGCGGCTGTACCTTGATCTTGCCAACCCATGCGGTTTGCAAGAACTGGCGCACCGCCTGCGTTCCGACTTTCCGAGCGTTCAGATTTGGGCCGCCACCATGCGCATCATGAAACCACACGAGGCGGGGTACTTTAAGTATATCCATGCCATGCAGCCGGACGGCGTGCTGGTGCGCAATCTCGGGGCAGCGCATTACTGGCGCGAGCAGGATGTGCCCATGGCCGGGGATTTTTCTCTGAACGTTGCCAATGCGTACAGCCTGCGTCTATGGCTTGACTTCGGCATGCAGACGTGCGCAATTTCGTACGACCTGAATGCCGACCAGCTCCTCCGACTATCGGATGGCGGTGCGGGACCATATTTGGAGCTCGTGCTGCACCAGCACATGCCCCTTTTCCATAGCGAGCACTGCGTGTTCTGCACATTTCTCTCGCACGGGCATAACTTCAAGGATTGCGGACGTCCATGTGAGCGGCACCGCGTGCGCGTCATCGATCGTACCGGGGCTGAGCATTATCTGTTGAGCGATGAGGGCTGCCGCAATACATTGTTTAATGACCGCGCTCAAACGGCGGCGCGTTGTGTTGATGCGGTACTGAAACGTGGACTGCGAAAGATGCGCCTGGAGTGTCTGGATGAGGATGCCGCAGGCACGCGTTTTCTTGTCCATGCCTATCGCGAATATCTGGAGGGGCGCAGCGATCTGCCGACCCTGTTGAACCTCCTCGGGGCACTCGACCGCCCAGGCATCACCGAAGTACCATCATGAAAAGCACGGAACAGACCTATACGAAGTTGCATGCGCGCTGGATTCTCACCGCACCGCTCCTCTTCTTCGTGCTGTATTCGGGCATGGCCTTGCTGAGCGGCAGTTTTCATGCATTGCCCGTATCCGTGGCTTTCATGGCAGCAGCGGTGTGGGGGCTGCTGCTCTTTCCCAGTGTCCCGTTTAGTGAGAAAATAGAGGCTTTTTCGCGCGGCGCCGCCCACCGGGACATCATGATGATGATATGGATATTCATGATGGCCGGCGCCTTTGCGGAGTCGGCCCGTTCCTTGGGCGCCGTGGATGCCACAGTAGCGCTCACCCTGCATTTCATGCCTGCAACGATGTTACCTGCGGGGCTGTTTCTCGCAGTATGTTTCATATCACTTTCAATTGGAACTTCAGTGGGGACGATTGTGGCTCTCATGCCCGTGGCTGTGGGGTTGGCCGAGCAGGCCGGCTTCAGCTCCGCCATGATAGGCGGCATTGTGGTAGGGGGAGCGTTTTTTGGGGATAATCTGAGTTTTATTTCCGACACCACCATCGCGGCAACGCGCACCCAAGGCTGCGCCATGCGTGACAAATTTCGGGCAAACTTCCGAATTGTGCTCCCGGCGGCCGCTTTAGCCATTTTCATCTATGTGGTGCGGGGACAGGATTGCGGTGAGGTTTTGGCTCAGCAGGGCGATATAGCGTGGGAGGCCGCCATACCGTATCTGGCTGTGCTCGTGCTCGCATTGATGGGGGTGCATGTGCTGCTCGCGCTTTTTATCGGCATCATCGCCACCGGATTACTGGGACTTGTTTCTTGCGGTGGGATTGACACCTGGCTTTCATCCCTCGGGCAAGGGGTGTTGGGCATGGGCGAACTCATCTGCGTGACTCTGCTGGCCGGGGGATTGCTGGGACTGATTCGCCATTACGGCGGCATCAGCTATCTGGTGCGGCTCTTGCTGCGCGGTATGCGTGGCAAGCGCACGGCCGAGCTGGGCATTGCCCTCATGGTGACTCTCTCCAACCTGTGCACGGCCAATAATACCGTAGCCATCCTGACGGTGGGTGATATTGCGCATGCCATTGCTGAAAAATTTCATATTTCCCCGGCACGTGCAGCTAGTTTGCTGGACACCTTCTCGTGCCTTGTGCAGGGGGCGTTGCCGTACGGCGCCCAGTTGCTGATGGCTTCACGGCTGAGCGGCTTGGATGCGGGTCAAATGATTCCGGAGCTCACCTACCCGATGCTGTTGGGCGGATGCGCACTCATCTCCATTCTGCTGCCGGGGCGTGCTAGTAATTGATGACGACACGGGCGTATTCGCGGGCAGCGGCATCATCGTCCAAGATAGTGGACAGATTCGGATTGTCCGTATGAGGCGACACCCGTTCCATCACGCGCTCCACCGTGCGCCAAATCCCCGGGAAGCTCAGTTTGCCGGCGATGAAAGCACGAACGGCTTCCTCGTTTGCCGCGTTATATATGGCGGGCATGGTGCCTCCCGTGGCGGCAGCATGTCTCGCCAAATCCAAGGCCGGGAAAGCATCGCAGCGCGGCAGTTCGAAGCTCAGGCTGGATAATTCCTCCAAGCGCAGTGGGCGAAGATTCCCGTCCACCCGTTCCGGATAAGTGATGGCGTACTGGATGGGGAAACACATATCACTGCAGCTCAATTGCGCCAGCAGGGAGCCATCCACAAACTCGACCAGCGAGTGCACGATGCTTTGCGGGTGCACAAGTACATCGACCCGGTCAATGGGTACGCCGAAAAGCCAGCGGGCTTCAATCATTTCCAGCCCTTTGTTGAAGAGAGTGGCGGAATCAATGGTAATCTTGCGCCCCATGCGCCAGGTGGGATGCTGCAGAGCCTGCGACAAGGTGACAGATTCCAGCTGCTCCATCGGGGTGCAGCGGAAGGGTCCGCCGCTTGCAGTGAGAATAAGCCTCTTCACATTTTCCTTGCTCGTTGCATTGCTGTGCAGACATTGAAAAATAGCATTGTGCTCGCTATCCACCGGCAGAACCTGAATACCCGCTGCCTCTGCACGTTGCATCACCAGCTCACCGGCCATGACCAGCACCTCCTTGCTTGCTATAGCTAAATCCTTCCCACTTTCGATGGCCCTGAGCGTAGGCTGTAAGCCCGCCGTGCCGGAAATAGCCACCAGCACCATATCCGCCTCAGCCAGAGTCGCCAATTCGCACAGTCCCTGCGCCCCGGCGTGCACTCGGCAGTCCGAGGGAAGCAAGCTGCGCAGCTTAGTAACCTGATGTTCATCGTATATGGCTACATGCTT
This sequence comes from uncultured Akkermansia sp., assembly GCA_947626545.1. Classification (GTDB taxonomy): domain Bacteria; phylum Verrucomicrobiota; class Verrucomicrobiia; order Verrucomicrobiales; family Akkermansiaceae; genus Akkermansia. Next base: position 5,021 of record CANQSS010000044.1, read on the forward strand.
CACTCCAAACTCGCGCGCTTGCGCTGCCAATTCCTCTACCCGGCTATGAGCCGCCAGTGCCACCACCCGCATTCGATCAGGGAGCTGCCGTGCTACCTTAAGTGAACTCGTCCCTATGCTCCCAGTGGACCCCAAAACAACGACTCGACGCGTCCTCATGCCTGTTATCATACCGTTTTAACCCCCTCATGGCAAGTGCAAACTCTATGGGGCAGGGCAAACGCATTGGAAAATGCGTTTGCCTATGTACGATGTACAACACGCACGACGGCTGTAAGTGCGTATAGACAGCGCGCATGCGCTGCCCGAAGGGCGAACCGGCAGGGTGGTGCCGGTGAGTCAACTTTCGATGTACGATTGGAAATAATGCGCAGCAAAGTTGCGTGAAAACGATCAAATTTTCTCTGGGCTCATTTAACCCATTCCCCATGCGTTACCTATGGATGAAGGAAATAAGCCAGCAAGATGGCAAACCATTGACGATTCGGCATAGCAGTGAAAGCCCCCGAGGTCTTGGAGGGGGATTGGACAAAAGCACAGCTTTTGCCCGAAGGGCGAAAGCGACCGACGGCCATAAGGTCGATTAGCCAAAAGCTGCGCTTTTGGCCAAACTGGCCTACAGCCGTCGTCAGTTTTCACCCCGCGGGCGGCGCATCCGCGCTGTCCATACGCACTTCCCGCGCCGCCGGTCGTTTTTCCGCGCCTCTGGCGCGCTAGCATTCAAATCGTACATCGTACGTCGTAAATCGTACATAGGCAAACGCATTTTCTAATGCGTTTGCTCCGGTTTCGGCTTGACTTATGCGGGGAAGAGCGGTAGGCTTGTCCCCGCTCTTGAGTAGAGCGAACAATTAGAAAACGATACAACTATGTCACGCACACCGATTATTGCTGCTAACTGGAAGATGAATATCGGGCCCTCGGAGGCTCGGGCTTTTTTGAGTGCTTTCAAGGAGGAAAAACTTTGCGATTGCAAAGAGGTGGAGAAGGTTGTTGTGCCGCCCTTTGTCACGATACCGGCTGTTGTGGAGACGTTGAATGGGTGCAGCTGCCTGGGTGTCGGCGCACAGGATGTGAGCGACCACGATAATGGCGCTTTCACCGGTGAAGTTTCTACGGCGATGCTCACGGAGCTCGGTTGCCGCTACGTGGTGCTCGGTCACAGCGAGCGTCGCCAGTACCACGGCGAGACAAACGCCTACATCAATAAAAAGATTCACAAGGCTCTGTCCGCCGGACTCATCCCGATCTACTGCATCGGCGAAACGTTGGAGCAGCGCGAGGGTGGCCAGCTGGAGCAGGTGCTGCTCACTCAGGTGACGGACGGTCTCGCGGGACTTACGCCGGAGCAGGTGGCCGGACTGGTGATTGCCTACGAACCGGTATGGGCGATCGGCACGGGCAAGACGGCGTCCGCTGCCGATGCGCAGTCGGCTCACGCTTTCATCCGCAGTGTGGTGGCGGAGATCTTCGGTGAGGATGCCGCATCGAAGGTGCGCATTCAGTACGGCGGCTCCGTGAAACCGGCCAACGCTGCTGAGCTGATGAGCCAGCCGGACATCGATGGTGCGCTGGTGGGTGGCGCCGCATTGAAGGCGGATTCCTTCGCTGCCATCATTCGTGCGGCAGCTGTGTAACGCGCCTTTTCGAGTCTGATTTCGACTTTTTCTATCGGGGCAAACGCATTAGAAGCATGCGTTTGCCCTTTTTACGCGAGTAAGGAGTCCTCGCGTCGGTACACCCCTTCCATGGCGATGTAGCGTGTGCGCAGCAGCTCCGCCGAGCGGTGACCCATCTCCAGCTGAAGCTCGGCGTAGTTGCGGAAGGTGGCCAGGTGGTGCGTGGCAAAGGTGTGCCGCAGGACGTCCGGCTGCCAGCTGGTGAAGCCTGCCTCCCGGTGCAGGCGCGCCCAGAGACGACGCCAGTTCGGCGGGCAAATCCGCTCGTCTCCGGAACGTTGAATGCGCTTCAGGATGCGTGCCAGCGGCGGAAAAATGGTGACGTGCCGTGCGCCACCGGTCTTGCTGTGGCGCGGGGCGATGCAGATGACGCCGTCGTCGAGCCGCACATCGTCCCAGCGCAACCGTTCCACTTCGTTCGGGCGCACGCCGGCGTAGAGCATGATAGCGGTTGCGGCGAGGCAGGAGCCGTTCTCGAAGGTCTCAGCGGTATGCATGAGTCGCCCAATTTCCTCCTTGTTCAGGATGTTGATACGCTTTTCTTCGATACGTTCTGGTTCAATTTTGCACACCGGATTCTCTGCGCACCAGCCCCGTTTGCACGCCGTGGAGAACACCCCGCTGAGGATGAGTCTTGCTTTGTTCCGTTGCCTCGGCGTGTCGAAAGCTTGATTGATGTATTCCTTGCATTCCTCGGCGGAGATGCTGCGCATGCGCCGATTCGCCAGATTCTTGCAACGTCTCATGAACCGTCTCGTGATGCCGCGGAAGTCGCACAGCGTCCGCACTCGCCGGTCTTTCCGTGCTCCCAATGCCTCCTCCACCGCCCGGGCAAAGGTAACCGTCTTTTCGCGCCGTCTCAGTTCTTCCGCTCCCGCCGCAATGCACGCCACGGCACGCTTCACGCGTCCTCTCCCCGCCTCCAGCGCAGCTTTCGCCACCAATGCCGCTTCCAGCACATCCACACCTGTCTGCCGCAGCACCTCTATCGCCGCCAGCTCCATCGTTCTATTTGATTTTGTATCCATATCGGTACGTATTCATAATCCGTGCGCAAGAAAAATATGACACGCCAACAAAATTTACCAGACTTACGTTTGAAGATTTATTCCCACAGGAAGAGGAAGTCTGCAAAGCCACATGAAATGCTTTACTTTCAAAAATTGAACTAACTAATAATCAACAAAGAGAATCGAGAATGGTACGGATTATGAATTCGCTAAACTATGGGCGTATCGTATGACACTCTAACCCGTGAAAGCTCTCCTGACAGTTTTTTGTACAATTTTTGCCCTTTGCGCCTTTGTAAAGGGGACACCATCTACGGCAGAAATCCTGCATTCGGACGATGTAAAGACATTGCAGCAAGTCATTCACGATCCCCGCGCTACCCACTCCCAAATCTACACGGCGCTTGCTCGTTTGGAGGCTATCTCACCACAGCAACCGCAAGCATGTTTAGTGCTGGCGGCCCTCTATGCAAATGATTCGCAAGCTTCGGGCGTACTTCGGGCCGTAAGTGCAAATGAACGACTTGCCAAACAAATACTTCTGTATTCGCGTGCATCACGAGTGTCGGACGAGGCCAACCTTCGTTTGTACGACATATTCAATAATTCTAAACAGCGGGATGCGGCGTGGCTTTTCCTTCTCCGGTCCGTTTCTCTTGGTAACACAGAGAGTAAAGAACGCCTTGCGCAAATCGCTTCCACTATTAGCAACACCCCATTGCGTGAATATGTGTGCGTGGTTTGTTCCTCTCCCTCCTCTCTTCCTTCTGTACTCATTCCTCAAATTCATCAGGAAATTGCAACCTTTTTCTCGCAACTTGACCAGACTGCTTTACGCTCCATAGCGGCAAATGAAATCGCGGAATTATATAAAAATCTGCAAAGTGCGGCTGATACTACGCTGTTCAATTACCAAGAAGCAGAGAAGAAAAAAGCGGCAAAACAGAGGGATGAAAAACTCACAGGCACTTTCAAAGTCCTTAGTCGTTTCTTTTTCCTCGGTGTGCTTGGTTGTCTATTTGCTGCATTCAAAAGCGTCTACCTGTTTGCCGATAGAAAAGACGTCATCCTCACTTTCCTGATCACCGCAGTCGGTGTTATTGCGGCGATTGCAATTAGTTCGGACGAGACCACATCTCCGTACCTAGCCATAGTCCCCATTATTGCGGCGGGGCTTGCCCTAATCCCGCTTTCGCGCAGAGCGAATCCTGGCATGATTTGGTCTCTCATTTTAGTTATCCCAGGAAAGATGGTACTCTCAGCTCTCATGATGTTTTGCGCCTATGCAAGTCTCTCCAGCTTCTCTAGATCCATCAGTACTCGCCGCACTCGAAGTGAACGGAATGGGGATATCATTAACGGCATTCTTTTCGCTGTGGCTACCTACTTCCTTAAAAAATTTGTAAAATACACCACACAAAACAATGAATAATTCAATTGAACCGCATGTCGGGGAGGACTTTGATTCCGGCCATAATCCACATATTATCCCACTTGTCCCAGAGGAGGTCGAAAACCCCGCTATCTTGGATCTAGAAGGGCCGCTGGTAAAGTGGCTAAGTAAACATACGGGATACAGCGAGAAGAAACATGACCCTATTACGATATCCAGGGCTGTCAAATACCATAATTATCGTCTTCGAACAGACGTGTTTTCATTGAAACGTGAGTTCAAGAAAAAATTATACAGAACCCAAGAAAATTGTAAACGCGACGGCGCGTCCCTAGACGAAGATTGTCTGTGGACATATGAGGAGACCTTGCTTGATTACAACTACCTCAAGAAAGAAGGAAAAAACCGCGATATAAGTGTCGAAATCCGAGATACAGAATCCATTGTTTCCTGTCCTACGTGCAGAGAGAGGAGAGTCGTCACCTGCCCGAAATGCTCTGGGTCGAGACGTGTGAAATGCCCGAAGTGTGGTGGGGATGGATTGGTGGATGTAGAGGAAGAAGTTAATTGTCCTAAATGCGGAGGGAGAGGGAGAACGTCAGATGGAAAATTTTGTCTCTCCTGCATGGGAAGTGGTACCAAGACGCATACGCAGCAGATTAGATGTGGCAAATGCGGAGGAGCAGGCGATATCACATGTCCGGAATGCAATGGTGAGTCGGTTGTGAGGTGCCCCTCCTGTGGTGGTGTAGGTCACGTTAGAAGTGTTTGGGTGATTGAACAAGAGTTTATAAACCAATATCGAGAACATGACTATCACGATAGTGGCTATCCAACTCTCTTAGAATCTATACCAGAGGGTGAAGAGCGAGATCGAGAGCAAGTTACTTCATGGAAATCCCCCATAGGGGCTATCCCTGTCGATGCAATTCAAGATGTCGCAGGTAGCGGAATTGAAAAGAAAATTACAGAGGCTATACAAGTTGCGGTCAATGAGGTTGGGGAGGATGAACGTCTCATTGCAGAGGAAGCCGTTTTGTACAAAGCTTGCCACTACGTGATGGTCGAGTTTGAATACGCCGGGCAAACTTATCACGAGTGGGTTGATTACGTAGATAACGGACGAATATACGAATTCCAGTCTGATGGATTCTGTGCGGCGTGGAGAAGGGCCAAGGACAATTACTACCAAAAACGCAGTTTTATCCATCATCTTGTTCCTACCCAAGTTGACTTTCTGCAGTCGTTTGATGTTCCATTGACCGAGCAACAAAGAAAAACTCTCGAGCAAAAACTGACCCCTATCAAACAACCTAAAAAGCGCTCCTCCCAGAATAAAGCAGCGAACGCTGTCGATGATAAGGGGGCAAAGTCGCGTAATTTTTACATTTTTCTTGGCCTCTTGTTCCCAGGAGTTCATAATTTTTACGCAGGATATTATGTTCGTGGCATCATTCAACTGCTTCTCTTAATGACAGGCATAGGTATAATAATTTCCTGGCCGTGGGCATTCATTGAAGGGCTTGTTGTCAAAAATGATTCTGCGGGAATTAAAATGCGTAAGGGTTCATTTATCCTGATGTTCTTGGTATGGCTAATCGCATTTTCTGCTTTTATAATCATAATGTCCTCCATTTCAATAGCAAGTAAAGATAATAGTCAGAAATCATCAATTCCTGTTGAACCTCCCACAGCTCAGCCTGCTGGTGCCGGAAGCATGGCGTCGGAAAGCACGGGGAGAGCTATACCCAAGCTGGATTTCTCCAGTGCGCCGGAATCCGGCTCTTCCGCAATAATAGATGCGCCTGCAGAAATAAATCACGAGGATAAAACGGAGGGAAACGATGTCTCAAGCGTTGCAGTGAATTCCGTAAAGATTGATACAGGAACCATGCTTGTGCAGCAGCAGGCAGAAGATATGGAGTTGGAAGAGATATGCCAGAACCTCGTCCAGTATATTAATGGCCTCTCACCAGAGCACTGCCTAAGCACTGAAATTATCCCGCAGAAAGATGGACGACCCTTTTACATCGGGCAGAAGGATGGGTGGGGAAACGTTCGACTGAGAGCGTGGATCAAGCTGAGCATATCTCCAAGCAACGACCAATGTACGCGGACATTTAATGCATTGCATCAGTTGTTCAATGAACTCGCCTCAAGCAAACAGCGGATCACGCGTACAACACGAATAACCGAAGAAAAAGGAGCATTTTATACGACCGGATGCGATCCCGCAAATTTTCCTTCCACGATACCATTTCCTTCTGTTACATATTTGGAGTGCGACATAAGCCAGCTTCGAGATTGCACTACAATGGATTATATCCTCATTCAGGACGTGAGCAGTACGGATTTTATAGCATACGGAATGCCAAGAAATCCACAAAATGTCAACGTCTCTTACCAACTACTCAAGAGCCGCCTCGATCAGTTTGGACATTTTAGCGTTTCCGTTGCCATGCATCTGCTTGATAAGAACAAACAAGAGATTAAAAGTTGCAGTAAAGAATTGAAGGGAGTTCGTAATTTCGGGCAGCCAATGTATGGATACACCAAAACCGAATCTGGGACAGGTGCCCTTACCGTGGATACCGTCTTTTTTGGAGGATTACCAATGAATACAGGGGAAAGAGGGGAACTCATTTTCCCTGCACGGGTGATGGAACTTGAGGGGGATATTCCTGCCGACCGACTGCAGGATATCAATTCTGTGACATTCACGATAGAGGTTCCCCAATTTAAGATTACACCATCCGATGTAAAACCCTATGCAAGAGAAATTTTGAAACGGAGGCGTCACCTCGAGCAGGTTGCACAGGAACAACCGGTCAACAATACACCCAATCAGGTCTTCACGGAAACACCCCCGAAGACTCCTAGGGAGGCGCCTGAGATCAACACCCAAGCAGCACAGCCTTCCATTCCTCCCGTTCAACCTGAACCAACAGGGCAGGAAGATTTGACACAGGAGAACCCGTCAGATATTCATACCCAGGTTCCAGCGACGACAAAGCAGGAAGATCGCTCTGATTTGCAGCCCATGATTGACCGCATGGCAGCCTTGCGTTGCCGGGAGGCGACCTCCGCTCTTTACCAAAAACGGCTGCTCACGCTGCTGCCGTTGATACGGGATGGAGCAGATGTTGACACATTACCCTGCCGGAGACAAAGGGCAACACAGCTCTGCACTACGCCTGCGGAATCGGCAGTTTGAGCATTACTCGCTGGCTCGTGGAGCACGGAGCGAATGTGAATGCAGTGACGAATAAGGGTGCAACCCCGTTGGATTGCGTGGGCGCCGATAATACCCAGCAGATCCGCGCGTTGCTGTTTTCCCGTGGGGCTGTCAGAAACAGGTGACCCATGAAGCGAATCCTCCTCATCTTGCTTTTTGGGGTTGTGTTGCTGAATCCTGTTGGCTCGGCGACCGAGCTGGTCATGTTGGACATCGGACACTCCATGCAAAGTCGAGGCGCTACATCGCCGGACAGAAAGCTGAGCGAGTGCGCGTTCTGGTACAAAAACGCGGGAGAAGTAAAGCGAGAGATTGAAGCTGCCGGCTACCGCTGCATCATCTGCAACCGCAGCAGTGCGCCTCCCCGCGAACCTTATGCCTCCTACGCAAAAAAAGCAGGGGTTGTGCACTTGAATAAGCCGGATACCGGCGTGCGCTACCCTTCCAAATACTTTCCTGCCCGCATCGGCGCCGGCATGGTGAGCGCTGACTTCGGTATTGAGCAAAAGCCCACCTGCATGGTTTTCCTGCACCTCAACAGCACGGAGGGTTGGCTGAGATCTCCGGTGGCGGGATTGATTATCCACAGTCGGGTGCATGGAAAAGCTCTCGGAGAATCACTGAAACGCGCTTTCAACGAGGAACTGTTGGATCACTCGGATGGGGTGTCCAACGGTGGCAAGGGCTGCCGCACGATCGTTCGTTACCGGAAGGAGGAAACGGCTTCCGGCTGGCTCAATGCGCTGGACGATGCCGGCATTCCCTCGGCTGTGATCGAGGCGCTGTATGTGAACAATCGCGTCCACGCTGCTTACCTTCTCACGGATGCAGGTGGCAAAAAAGTAGCGCAAACCGTGGCCCACGGCATCATCAACTGGCTGACAAATCGAGACAAAAACTAAGGTAACATGGGATTTCGTTTTTACAGACGCCTCGGAATTCTGCCGGGCATCACTCTCAATTTAAGCAAGCATGGGATATCCCTTTCTTGCGGAATTCGAGGCGCGCGCCTAACGCTCGGGAAATCAGGAGTTCGCAAGACGATAGGTTTGCCGGGTACAGGTATGAGTTACACATCTCACTCCTCATGGGACTCTCTGCGATCGTTGTGGCACAAAAAGAAATCCGGTGATGAGAAAGATTAGTGTCAAGGGTGGTATTGTGGGTGGTATCATCGGCGCGATATGTGCTGGCCCCTTGGGGGTGGCCATCGGCATAGGATTCGGGCTATTTTTTATACATTTCAATAGAGATGAGCATCGCCGGCGACTGGAGAAGGACACCGGAGAAGACGACGAAGGCTTCTCGGAGCTCGGATTGTGCTTCTTCTTTCGCTGCATGGGAAAATTGGCTAAAAGTGATGGTGTTGTCAGTGAAGACGAAGTAGAATTTGTGCGCAGCATCATGAGGGTATGGCACATGAGCCCCGAGGCTCGGCGCGATATGGCTCGTGAATTTAACAAAGGACGTGATGATCCTAGACCATTCCGTTATCTTATCCGTGAATTGGAAGATGAATTGCGGTGTTGTCACACCACGCATGATGCGCGAGTAAGTATCATGCAGGCTTTTTGTGCACTCGTGGCGGTAGATCGTGAGGTGCACCCTGCAGAACGACGCATCCTGATGGAAGCAGGGCGTGTTATGGGGGTGCAAGAAACGGTAGAGGAATTTTTTGCTGATGATGATTACACGAGGGAAGAAGAACAAACACAACGTACAGACTCCAGCCTAGAACGAGCGTATGAACTGCTCGGCATTCCCCCCACAGCCAGCGAGGCGGAGGTGAAAGCCGCCTTTCGTCGTAAGGCTAGGGAATTCCATCCAGATTTTGCCGAAGGAAAAGGCTTATCTGCCTCAGCCATTCAACGGACCAAAACAATATTCCAGGAAATAAATAATGCCTACGATATTATTCGACAACAGAGAGGTATGAAATAAATTTCAGGGATTGTATCAATGCTGACTCTGTCTTACCTTTGCTAAGCAGCGATTACCTGATAAGGTAGCATTCTTCATTAATCTAAAAATATGTGAACTCATAAAATATAAAAACAAACAAAAAAACTATGAAAGACATCCGCTCAGATAGAAACGGCGAGTTTGAAACACTTTTGTGCAGTATCGATGAACTCGAGCACAAAGAATTAAAAGAGAAGGGATAATACGTACTGATAAATACAATATGAACTGCAGTGTTCAGAAGATGAGTTCGCTATGGCGATAGAGCAAGAGTTTTTCAGAACAGTAGCAACAAACGGAAACCAACCCAACTTAAAATATCTATGAATAATCCAAACAGCAACGATGTGCTTCCCTCTGGGGAAAATGAAAAAGAGGACATCTCGATGCCGGGAGCGTGGAAAATTGCAAGTCGATGGGGCTATAACGGTCCATCAGTACTTCGTTTATTCTTTGACTACGGATGCGCCTTTTATTATGACGAGGGAGAAAAGTATAAGGAGGCGAAAAAAAGCGATTTATTGCTTGTGTGTGATGGTGAAACTCCGGTAGCAATCGCAAAAATGCAGACGGAGTTTGAGCGCTACCGAGAAGATGGCGGGTTCATTCATTTCTGCGAGGCAGATCGCGAACTTTTCTTTCCGGATGACAATGTGTGTATCTGCAGAGCCAGATTTGTTATGCTTGATTCCAAATTGCAAGATCAAAGTCTATGGGGGAATGAAACTCGAAGAAGATTTTGTCGATACACTCAACCAGAGAAAATTAAGGAAATTTGGGATCGTTTCCAAGCTAGTGAAGAGAAGGGAGAGTTTTCCATCTCGAGTCGTGTATGTAGTCTCTGCAACCCTGAAAAAGGTGAATTGAGTCATGAGGTCAAGCTCCTACTGACGCGTCATAATTTTTATCGTATTCCAATCTATCAGCGTCCATATTCATGGGGAGAAAATGAAATTCGTCGAGTTATGGAGGATTTGCATAATGCGTACATGAACGGAAAGGAACCGGTCTTTATGGGAACTATGCAATTCTCTGATGCCGTCCTCCTTTCTCCTAAAGAAACGCAGCCTGAGTCCCGTTCCTACGAAGTCATTGACGGACAGCAGCGCCTAACGACGTTTATAATTATTCTTCGTATCTTGGAGCAGATGTTAAACATAGATCCGGACAGAAGTACTATAAGCAAGTCGACACTGGTGACTCGGGTTAATCAGGGAAGTGCCCAGTCGGATTTGGACGAATACTGGGAGTGGGACGATACCAAAACTTTTGGTTTAGATGATGCTCAGAAAAATCCCTATATAAAGAATGCTTTGCTCATTAAAGAGTTACTTAAGGAAGTATTCTTTTCCAGAGAATCCGATGAACAGCCCGGTGTTGATGCTCAAGAAGAAGAGGTTGTCAAGCCCGCGGAGCTGGAGCTTTACGACTATCTCAAGACAAAGCTGCGCTTCGTTGTTATTGAAACGCGTGCCGGTCTCTCGAAAACGTTGAAGATTTTTAATTCCATCAACACGACAGGGCTGGATTTAGGAATAAGCGATGTTTTCAAACTGCGCCTTTATGAGCACAGGAAAAATAAAGGTGCCAGTGAATCCGAATTCGATGAAATCTCAGAACTTTACAAAACGGTTGACGAGTGCGAAAAAAAGGATAGAAGGTGGAACCCCGGTATGGAGGATGTACTCCGGACTTACCAGCGTGTTCTTATTGCCGAGTATGACATGAAGAATGCGGTGACTTTGTTCAACTTCTCTGTTAGTAAATTTTACGATGAATTGTTTGATACCCTACTCGACAATCAACAATGGAAGGACTTCGAGGACTACAAAAGCATTAGTCTGGAATTGAGTGATATTCGGAGACTGATAGAATGTTTTGAGGAGTTTGCTCAAGAATACGATCATAATCCAACTTTGAAAATATATGATGACTTTATTGCTGAAACGCGCTACGGATGGGTATGGGATTACACGGTGATTGCTCGCTTCTTCGGCTCTATTGAGCCGAATCAAATCCTTGATTTTCACAGGGAATTGTTTAAGTTGCTCGTACCGCCCAGTTTGGCGTATGCAAAAACTGTCTATCCAGTTAGGAACAAATTGGTGAACCTGCTTAAAGAATTGAAAAACGAGAGAGGAATGGAGGTCCTTAACGCCCTCAAGAAAAATGGCGGTATAACGGGCGCCGCTGAATACGAATTCAGGGGGCGCGGGTGTACGGAGAATAGTCTCTTTGATAAACCAAAGTGGAAGAATTTGGCCTGCCGTTTGGTGGAGTGGATTCAATCCGGGAGGAAACCAAGTGAAGAACTTGAAGAACTACTATTCCGAACGGAAATCGACATTGAGCATATCCAGTGTTATACAGACGAGAAGGAGCCGGAAAAAATATGGAAAGAATGGGGGGATGAGATAAACCAGTTAGGTAACCTCGTCATACTGGAAAGAAGTTCAAACCGTTCTCAAAAAAACAAGAAAGAAGCCAAGGAAGGAAACTATCGAAAAAGCCAGTTCGCATCCGCCCAAGCTCTTGCAGACAAAGTCAACGGATGGAAACAGGAAGATGCCAAACAACGAAGGCAGGAATGGACGGAAAAGATATGGGCTTTCCTGAATGGCGATGATTAATCATCCTCTCGGCATATAGGTAGGAAACCATATACCAATCTTGCGGACGGGTGCGGTAGGAGTACCAACCCGTCCGCAATTCCTTGGATAGCATCCGTTTTTTTGTGAGAGGACAAAAAAGATGTTCGAGTAAATACACAGCCCCTGACATGTCCGCCAAACCACAGACCCGCTATATCAGCAATGAGGAGCACTACACGGAGGTGCTGCGGCGGATGGAGCGTGTGAAGAGGGAGCTGTGGATCGGGACGGCGGATTTGAAGGACGTGTATATGCAGAATGGCACGCCGCTGCTGGGGTTGCTGGCAAAGTTGCTGAAGCGTGGGGTGAATGTGCGTCTCATCCACGCGAAGGAACCAGGGGAGAACTTCCGGGAAGATTTCGACCGCTACCCCATCCTCATCAAATCGCTTGAGCGCATGCTGTGTCCGCGCGTGCACTTCAAGCTCATCATCTACGATCTGACGGCCGCATACATCGGTTCAGCGAACTTCACAGGGGCGGGGCTGGGTGCGAAAGGAGCGAAGCGACGGAACTTTGAAGCCGGCGTTCTCACGTCCGACCCCGCACTTGTGCAGGCTGCCGTGGAGCAATTTGACACCCTATGGATGGGTGCGCCCTGCCGGAACTGCGCCCGCAAAGCCTACTGTGCCGACGGAGCGGATTGACCGACATTGCGCGTTCCCACTTTATCTCCGGACAGGAGAAGATTTTTCTTGTCATTGGTGCTTTATTATTGTATTTTATTAAGCATAGACGACAATATATGCAGAGCGAGAGATGAAAGTCATGGAGTTCATAAAGAATGGGATGATAACCACGGAAGAGGTGACGCAACGGGGAATATCGCGTGGGCACTTATCCTATTTGGTCAAGAAGGGGGAACTGGAGCGACGGACACGCGGGCTCTACAATTTGCCGGATGCGTGGGAGGATGAGCTGTATGCCCAACAGGTGCGTTTTTCTCGCGGCATATATGGATTACGGACTGCCCTTTACTTGTGGGATTTGACCGATTGCACTCCTCAAAGCTACGAAATGTTCTTCCCGTTCGGCTACAATCTGACAGCGGTAAAAACTGCGGAGATTCTGTGTCACCAAATCAAGAGAGACTGGTATGAGGCAGACATTTGCACTTGCGCCACACCGAGCGGCAACACGGTGCGCGCCTATAGTCGTGAGCGAACCATCTGTGATATACTCCGCTCCGTCAACCACGTTGATAAACACACGATACACGAGGGTATTCGACGCTATCTTCTTTCATCTTTGCGCGACATTTCACGCCTCACCGAAACAGCCAATCGGCTGCGTGTCACCCCCAAGCTGCGTCCCTTCCTGGAAATTCTTTTATGAAAAATCCTATGCAACTAAAGGCGCGAATAAAAAAATCCGCCATGGAGAAGAAAACCCCTCCTCAAATTGTCATGCAAAACTATGTGATGGAGCGTTTTCTTGAACGAGTAGCGCACATGACCTTTGAAAACACACCTCTACACCCGCTGCGGCAAACTTGTCGTCGCCGAACGCAAGGACAGCACATCCCTCCTTCAGCGTCGCTTCTCTATCGGCTACAGAAGAACAGTCAAACTCATGGACATGATGGAGGAACACGGCATCATTTCCCCTGCCGCGGGGCCTCATCGCCTGCGTAAGATGCTCATTGAACAGTCCTGAAACGCTGCGGGCAAGTCGGCAAGTCATCGGAAAAATCACCAAAAGAAAAAATACAAACCAATCAACGATATGAAAAATAGCAGAGAATATGAAGGCCTTTTCACCGAATGGAAACTGGCGAAGAAGCGTGAAAATACGTTGCCGCTCTCATACGAAAAGACGAAGCAGCTGGTGCAAGGCATTTGGAGAGGTCAAGCCACAGTTGAATTGGTGGATAGTCTGATCCAAGGAGGCGCGGAGATAGAAGAAAACGTCTTCTTCTACAAAATCGGTCCGGAGGGAGAAAAAATTTGCGTGGGAGGGAACGCACTCATCGCAGCTGCTATGCGAGGGGACGCGAACATGGTTCGTCACCTGCTCTCCCTCGGTGCCAACCCCAATTCAGAAGCGCATTTTGATTCTCACACACCGCTTTCCGCTGCAGCCGGCAGCAAGGACATGGAGACGCTGAGACTGCTGCTGGAGGCGGGCGCAAAAACGGCCTGCAACGGCGCATCGCCGCTGGTGGAAGCCGCAAAAGTCGGTTGGCAGGAAGGTGTGCAGTGCCTGCTGGAAAGCGGGGCGGACGTGAACGAAGAGGGGTTGTGGAAGACGGATCCCACGTCGCCGGAGGAGGAAGTATTACCCCTCATCTGTGCCGTCCATAGCGGGAACATCGCGGTGGTGGATCAGCTGCTCGATGCCGGAGCACAACTTGACCCGGAAGAGGACGAGTCCATGGACTCTGCCCTCACACAAGCCGTCCGGGATGGAAACCGCGAGATGGTAACCCACTTGCTGGAGCGGGGTGCGTCCCTTGAAGAAAGTCACACCTGGTGGGATCCCCCACTCGCTGAAGCCATTAAACAGCAGGATGCCGCAATGGTACGCCTGCTGCTGGAGTCCGGCGCGAGCGTAGAGAAGTATTTCACCGAACCATTTGCCGACTTCAGAACCACGCCACTCTGTGTTGCCGCGATGAACGAAGCGGAGGAAGTGGTTCGCATACTAATTGCCGCCGGAGCGCAGGTGAACGACCCCACGCCCCGACACACTCCCTTGGAAATTGCCGCTTCAGAGGGAGATGTGAACATGGTGCG
>CANQSS010000045.1 GCA_947626545.1 uncultured Akkermansia sp.
CCGTCCTTCATCCATGGACAGCTCATGATGAATGGGTTGAATGGGCCAAGAGAAGATTTTCATGGGACACGTGTGGGGCAAACGCATTAGAAAATGCGTCCTTTGTCTACGATTTATTAATAATGTGCGCATTGTGTAGATTTTTCGGACCATCAATGTATGCTGAGATCCCTTTAGATCCATCATCATGATAACCGCTGGTTGTCACGATTTTTGATGCGTATAGATAATGATATCAGCCAATAAGAGCATTCCCTCCGTTGATTAACTTCTCTCAAATGCGTTTGCCTTGCGATTTTCCCAAGACAATTAATCAATTTCTTGAATCGTACATCACACATAGGCGCCGCTAGGCGCCACCGCCATCGTCTTCGAAAATTCCGCTTTGCTTTTGTTTCGCAGGAACGCGCGTAGCGCGCGAACTTCCCAAATTGACTCACCGGCACCGCCCTGCCTTGGTTGCTTCGGAGTCGCCCCACGACTCCTCACCCCTACGGGGCAAAAGCTAACGCTTTTGGCCAAACTGGCTTACAGCCGTCGCCAGTTTTCACCCCTGCGGGGCAGCGCATCCGCGCTGTCCATACGCACTTACAGCGCCGCCGGCCGTTTCCCCGCGCCTCTGGCGCGCTAGCATTCAAATCGTACATCGTACGTCGTACATCGTACATAGGCAGCAGCCTACGGTTGCTGCATTACCTATTGCTCCAAGGGTCGCAGATCCAAGGAGTACACCTTCCCCTTCAAAGTGGGCGCAAGTGTTTGCAATGGCAACACAAAGGTAGATACTAATCCCTTGGTACGCGGGTGAAAGTTCTCCTCTACAGAAAGGAAAGTGTTGAGGCGCATGCGAGTGATCGGCTGACCATCCAGCAAAAGCTTGGTATTACCAGGTGTGGCCATAAGCTCCAACTTTACCCGCTTGCCCACGGGCAACTTCGCTTCATAAGCAAACTCCACTCCATCCGCTCGACGAAACCCTATGCAGCCATCTTTCATAACGGCTATAAGTTGACCGATTGGCGAGGAAAGCAGTATTTGCTCCTCTCCCGACGGCGCCTCCTGGAGCTCCAACTCGACAGTTAGGTGGTAGGAGGGTCCGAGATCCGGCATATTCAACTGCATGGGCAGGTGCTCCGGACAAATGGTAACAGGGTTCAGTGCGTCGGAATGGTGCGTGGGATTGCTGCTCGGTGCCGCCCCTATTTGACGCACGAGCTCGCAGTGTTGTTGGTAGGTATCCGGCGGTTGTGAAAGCCCCCACATCTTCTGACACAGGGTGCTCAAAGAACCCGATATGATGGGCCAAATGTCCACCATGCCGTAGCCATTGTGCAGCAGGTCAGTCGTATCATTCCAAACCGCACAAGCTGCACCGAGCAATTGCGGATGCCCTGCAGGCAGCTTCTCTGCGTACATCATATGCGGTTGCCAATGATCATACAGCCATCCCAAATTCCTATCTGCCCGGTAATACTTAGCATACGGCACTATGTAGAGAAATGCATCACTTGTGTTGATGACATCAAAACCCAGCTGAACCGCTTCGTGAGCACTCATCCACGTAGAGTTCCAGAGATTGAGTTGCACTCCCTGCGATGTTACGGGAGTTTTGCCTCGCTTGGAGCTCAGACTTCCCCAGATACGCGGTGTGTGATGACGGCTTTTAACGTACCGCACCAGCCCATCCGCATATTTGCGGTAGTCCTCTGCGTCGCCGAAAAATTCATCTGCCCCCACGTGAATGACATCGCACTCATCCAACACCGCTTTCTCCCCATTCGCCTGCGGCAGCAAATACTCATCCAGCACACTTTGCACGAAAGTAAGCGTCTCAGGATTAGCAGCATCCAACATCTCACAGCGCCGCTTCTCGTGGTGGTTCATGGCCCCCTTGTATATGAGATCCGGCCTCAGATGTGTGAAGGCCAACGCGTGCCCCGGCGTGTCAAACTCCGGCACAATACGCACCCCGCGCTGGCGTGCGTAATCCACAAGTTCCGCAAACTCTTTTTTGCTGTAGAATACATCGGATGAGGTGAGCGGGGTTCCATCCGCGCCCTTACATGCCGATTCCAAACGGAACGCCGCATAGCTCTCCTTGAAGGGATCACGTCCGGCATCCACATATCGCTCGTGGAAGATAAAGTTGTTGTTGATGACCAAATGCAAGTCATTCATTTTGTACCAAGACATGGTGTCAATGACATCTCGCAGCTCCGGTATAGTGTAGGGAGCTCGCCCGGCATCCAGTACAAATCCCCGCACTGCATAGCGAGGCATATCAATAATTTCACCACAAGGAACAGCCCCACTGTGTGTGCGCAGTATCTGCTGCAAAGTGCGAATAGCCCACACAACGCCCTCTTTACCCTCCGAGCGGATCAAGATTCGCTGCGGAGTAATAATCATGTGGTAGCCCTCCTTGCCTAACCCCTCTTTGTCAAGTTCGATTCTTATGTCCTGCCTATCTTCATCGGCATCAGCTTCGCGAACAGGCAGACCAATAGCTACGCCCAACGACTCCTTTACAAAATCAATCCCCGCTGCCCCGCCTACCCGCAACTCATTGCCCTGCGGTTTCCACTGGCCCTCACCTCCTTTCCACTGCAGAATGGCAGGCACCACCGCCGGTTTTGCGTTCGACCCGGCCGGCTTTTCCGTTTGTGCGTTGGCAGGCAAAATAATTTCATAATCACGAGAATCAACAGTCTGCCCATCTTTACTTACGCGCAAAAAAACTTTCACCGGTGTATCGGAAATGACACCCTGAGAGACCTTCCCCTGCTTATCCACCAATTGCTCGTAATCCACCCCACCAAGCTCCACCTGCACCCCCGGAACTTGCGGCAATACCAGCCGCTGCTTTGCTGCATCCAATGTAGGCGCTGGCAATGCATCTGCTACATCCTGAAGGCTTTGTGCAGGCAATATTGAAGAAACCAGCATACTCATGGCAATATGTCGAAATACTTTCATTGGGAAAATGTGTTCCTCCATAGGTACGTCTTCTCCAACAAAAAAATTTCACTTATTTACGCATTGCCTCAAAAATAAAGTCACCGAAGGGTCGCAAAAAACGAGCAAAGAGAAATTTGCGAAAGCTTGATGCCTCAGAAATAAAGGAGTAATATCAAACATATACAACTTAAAATGAATAAACAAGCAAGAATAGAGTTACTTTCTATCTGGAGAGAAAAATACACCTCAATGACTTCTCGATGCAGGAAAGCAAGGATCATAGACTACATTATGCAATCCCTTGGTTACAAGAGCCGCAAGACTGTCATCCGGCTGTTGAGTGGCAAGAGAGCCTGAGCAATCTCAAGAAGAGCGTAGAGCTGGTGGACTCTCAGCGAGTCATCACGGAGCCTAGGCACCTCTACGCGGATACGGTGTCGCATAGAGGCTCAGAGACGTGAGGAGACTACGCTTAGACGCTGACGTTGACGGATGATTATACACTCTGGACGGGCAACCGGGCCGTCTGGAACAAAGGGCAGTATGGGGTATGCCAAGCCTTCGGGCATTTATTTAGGGAGATGCCGTTTGCCAAACGCAGCATCAACACGGATAACGGAGCGGAGTTTGTCAATTACCATCTGCAGAGCTGGTTTGAAGCGGCACCATAAGAGAACTAAGGCAACGCGCTCGCAACCTCATCACAAGAACGACAATGCCCGTGCAGAGGAATGCAACCGCCACAAGGTGCGCGGGCTGGTGGGGAGAGATCGATTCGATGAGCAGGGATGTGTTCGTTTGCTCAACAAGGTATACAAGTACCATGACTTGCTGACGAATCACTTTTATGCCAGCACGCGACTCGTTTCAAAAACACAGGGAGAAGAGCAACGGAAAGATGAGCCGCAAATATGACAAACCTCAGACACCCTACCAGCGTCTGCTAGCCACACTTAACCCGGAATCAAAGAGGTATAAAAAGCTCGTGAAGCGACACGCTCGACTCAATCCTATGGAACTTAGTCGCAAAGTGGAAGAAACGTTGAAGAAACTCTACGAATACATCAAGCAAGTATGGCAGCGAAGGGAAGAGTCATTTGATGATCTCAACTCTCAACAAAGTCTTGCAAATCCTGACTAAAATGCTTTGCCGTTGGGTGACCGTCTATTTTGAGGCATCGGGCTTCGGTGACTTTTTCTTTTGAGGCATTACGACCGGCGGTTTTGGGACATGCTGCCAAACGGTCCGACCGGTCAATCCCCCGCATTCTTCGGGGAGTCTTCCTTTGCAGAGTCAGACTTGGATCCAGCGGCTGACGGAGAGGGATGTTCCTTCTCGTAGCGTTCAATCTCGCTGCGATAACTCAGCACAATCGAGCCGTGTCCATCCCTCACAATTTCTCCATCCTTGGTCACGATGGTAGCGTGAGGAATCGTTGAAGAGTGGCTGAATCCCGGAAGATCCACACCGCCATCCTTTTTAGGCATCGTAGCGGGGAAATCCGCATCAAATTCCTTCAGGTATTTTTTTGCCATTTTCTTGGAACTGTCCGACGAAACAAGAAGAATCTCCACCCCATTTTCCTTCATCTGCTTGTACAGAGAAGCAATCTCGGGCATCTCAGCGCGGCAAGGGGGGCACCAGCTCGCAGACTGGAGATAGATGTAGTACTCAGCTTGCATATTGGGTTTGCCGTTGAAGCAAGACAGCTTCTTGATCGCCTTGGCTACCGGACTGAGGTCATCTGCCTTGCTAACTTTCGTTGCCGGCGTTTTTTCAGCGCTGCCCTCCTCTGCGCCACAACATGCGCCCGGTGCCAGTATGCCCACTGCCATCAACGCAAGCAATATAACATTTGTTTTCATAAATTGGTTTCCGGGTTCTCCCCAGTCTGCTCCGCATTATATGGAAAGTTATTTCTCGTGTCAAGCGCAGAATATAACAAATCAGAATTCTGTCTTCTTCAGCTCATATAATCCGGCATAAATACGTGGATCAACGGCCTTGCCAGCGGCACGTTGAGTCTCAAGCCACGCATCCACGCTCTCCTCCGGGACTTCATGGACGGTGATATTCTCTCCCTGCACACCTCCGCCTCGCCCACGATGCACCAGATCAGAAGCCAGGAAAAAAGAGATATATTCGGAAGTGATGCCCGGCGAGGAAGGTCCCGCGTAAAGAAAGCGCATTTTCCGAGCTTCGTAGCCGGTCTCCTCCAACAACTCGCGTCGTGCGGCATCCTCGGCGTCTTCTGCCTCAACATCGCCGATCAGGCCCGCCGGAAAGCAGATGCTCTGCTGTCGAATCGGCGGGCGATATTCCTCTACCAGCAGGATCTTCCCCTCTGGCGTGCGCGCAAAGACCATGGCCGCCGTAGTGTTATTCACACGCTCGCAGTACTCCCAGCGTCCGTCGCGCACGAGATTCACAAAACGCCCGCTATAGAGTGTTTCCATGGGGTAGGATCACTCGCGCACAAGTTTCTGGAAGCGCTCCAGAATACGTTTTGTGATGGCTCCTGCACGACCGGTACCGATGGTGCGGCCATCCAAGCTGGTAGCGGCTATCACCTCCGCCGCCGTACCTGTCAGGAAACACTCGTCTGCGCCGATGATATCGAAGCGATTGAGCACTCTCTCCTCGCAAGGTATACCGAGTTCGGCACAGATATCCTGCACAGCATGGCGTGTGATGCCGCCAAGCGCCCCTTCGGTGAGTGGCGGGGTGATCACCACACCGTCTTTTACGATGAAAATGTTATCACCCGTACACTCAGCCACATTCCCGCGCTGATTGAGCATGAGTGCCTCGCCTGCGCCCTGCTGCACCGCCTCAATTTTGGCAGAAATGCTGTTGAGGTAGT
Organism: uncultured Akkermansia sp.; assembly: GCA_947626545.1. Taxonomy (GTDB): domain Bacteria; phylum Verrucomicrobiota; class Verrucomicrobiia; order Verrucomicrobiales; family Akkermansiaceae; genus Akkermansia. The sequence goes on from CANQSS010000045.1 coordinate 5,823, forward strand.
TGAGGCTCTTCACTTGTTGGCAGAGGACATCCGGGTTAGGACGACGGTACGAGCTGGTGATGAGGCTCAGACCATTTTCGTACATCTCCTTCGGGTAAAGAGCGATATTCTGCGCGATGATAAACATGCTCGGTTTGGGGCAATTGCGCGGGTTGAGTCCCAAATCGCCCACGCCGCGCGTCACCACCAGGCGAATGTATCCGTCCTGCATCCCGCTGGCGTCCACTGTCTCCTGAGTCGCGGCGCACACCTCTTCAAAGCTCCACGGGCAATCAATCAGCAGATAGCGCATACTGTTGAACAGGCGTATGATGTGCTCCTCCAGGCGAAAAATTCTACCGGAGTAGAAGCGAATTCCCTCAAAACAGCCATCGCCATACAGCGTCGCGTGGTCAAACACAGACGTCTTTGCTTCCTTTTCATCGACCAGTTTTCCATCAAACCAAATCTTCATAATCGTTCAGTAGGTTACGCTGTCTATTATAGAACGATTTCCCCGCTTGTGAAGAAAAAAATTCGGGGTATGAAAAACCCACACATTACATGACTAATTCCGTCATGTTCTTCCTCCGCGCTCAGGGTCCTAGCGCAAATCCCATCGATAATTTTTGATGCTTGCGGGGGATTGCTAAATGGGGTATATTGCGAATATGCGCATGATGGCATTGATATCTCTGGCATTTGCGGCGTACGTCTTTTTGCGCGGGGTGTATCCGCTGGCGTGGAAGTGGCCATTCAAAGTCTTGGCAGTGATAGTATTATTGGGGGTGGCATGCATCTTCCCGGTGCTTCGGAGTATGGGCGGAGATCTATCCTTTGCGCCGGATCTACCGGGCTGGTTTCTGTTGACTTACAGCGGTCTCTACATGCTCATGCTTTCTTTTGCCGGCTTATTGTTTGCCGCGTGCGTCGTTTATGATCTCCTTCTCCTGTTCATCCCGCGTTTTCGGAAAAGGGAACGTTCCCAGCGGAGGCATCTCCGGACGCGTTTGTCAGGAGTCTCGTTTGCGGTGGCTGTCTTGATCTGTGGAATTGGAATGTATGAAGCTCTCTGCCCGCCACGAATTCGTGAAGTGAAGCTGCAGCTTCCCGTGGATAAGCCATTTCGTATTGCGCTCTTGTCAGATCTCCACGTAGATTTTGCGAAGGATGCTTCCACGGTGCGCGGCTGGGTACGGCAAACGATGCAACTCCGACCGGATCTCATCGCCATTACCGGCGACTTCGTGGATGGCTCGGTGCGGCAGCGCGGGAATGCCCTGAAGCCGCTTGCGGAGTTGCGTGCTCCCTTTGGGGTGTACGCCGTGCCGGGCAATCACGAATATTACTCCGGTTACGGGGAATGGGCGCCTTTCCTGCGTTCCCTGGGGCTTCGACTGCTGGAAAATGAACACGTGACGTTGTCGGAACTCGGTGTCGTGCTGGCAGGAGTGACAGATCCTGCGGCGCGCGGCTTTGGCTTTGAGCATCCGAATGTGGTCAAAGCAACGTCGGGCGCGTCGACGGGTCTCCCGGTCATCCTGCTGGCTCACCAGCCTCAACTCGCGCGAGATGCCGAACGCTGCGGTGTGGCTCTCCAGCTTTCCGGACATACTCACGGCGGCATGATACTGCCCCTGTGCCCTCTCGTCGCGCGTTTCAATGCGGGCTACGTTTTCGGTCTCTATCGCTCCGGTAACATGCAGGTGTACGTGAATCCCGGCACAAGCCTGTGGACCATGATGCCGCTGCGTCTCGGCGTGCCTTCCGAGATTACATTGCTGCAAATTGAACCGACGGCACAATGATGCCGCAAACAAGATTGGTTGAACAGGGAGCCTCTTAGGGCAACCGCATTTGAGAGAAGTTAATTAGCAGAGAAAAAGCTCCAAACACTTGATTACTCCGTCTATTTCCGAACACGAATTTCCAAAATCGTACATCGAAAATCGTACATCGTACATAGGTAAACGCATTTCCTAATGCACTTGCCTTGCTGCCAACAGCTCCCTGACTTGCGAATCTCATTGCCGGGTCTTGCTTTATACGACTGATTGTGCTAAACTCCGTCCCCGAAGTTACTTGGCGCAATGAACCAAGTCCAAAAGAAGCGATTGGCATACGAGCTGACGGATGGGCTCTCCGGAGTGTTTTCGCTGCTCGTGGTGCTGTGGGTTATGGGCTTTGTGCAGGAGCAAATGCTTACACAAGGTTGGCATATCCTATTGGGGGTGTTGGCATGGATCAATGCTGCGTGCGTGTATTTCCGCATTCTGCGTCCCTTGCTGCGCCGGGGTGAGAAGCGCTTTCCTTCGCGCCCGGACTGCTTCCTGCTGGGAGTGGTCACGCTCAACACACTGCTGCTGGCGGGAATCATCACACACGTTGTACCACCGGGTGGTCTGTACGCAGTCATGTGCGTGGCCATGCTGCTGAGCATTGTGCAAAGCATCTTCTCCGTTGCACGCATGCTGCGGCTGGCGCTCGACATACGATCCGGCGGGGTGCAGAGACTCACTAAAACTGACCACTGGTCACCGGTCATCATCTTTTTTTTGGGCATGTCAGCCTGGGTGCTGGTGAGCACTCTCCTGCTCATGACACCCAACGCCCACACCAGCGGCAGCACGATCTCCTTCATCGATGCCCTTTTCACCTGCGCGAGCGCCACATCCATTACCGGGTTGACCTGCATTGACGTGGGGGCCGAGCTCTCCCGCTTTGGTCAATTCATCGTGCTACTGGATTTTCAAATCGGCGCCATGGGAGTAATGACGTTCACCTATTTTGTGATGATGATGATCGGCAACCGACTCAGCGTGGAAAACAGCAGCGCCGTTTCCTCGATGTTAGACCAGGAAAACCTACGCACCATTCCCGCCTTGCTTAGAACCGTGGTGGGCGTAACCTTATGCATTGAGGCTGTCGGCGCCCTGCTCCTGTACAACATGTGGGAAGGAGTGCAGGGGGTGGATCAGGCTCATCTTTTGTTTTACGCCATTTTCCACTCGGTTTCCGCCTTCTGCAACGTCGGCATCACTCTTTTCCCGGACAACATGGCGCAGAGCGGCGTGAGCTCCTGCTACTCGGCTCAGGTGGTGATGCTGCTGCTCATCATCGCCGGCACCTTGGGCTTCGGCATCTACAGAGAAGCCTTGGCGAGACTGGGACGTCGGTTACACCACAAGAAAAACACGCGACGCTGGAGTACGCATTCCTGGTTAGTCATGCGCGTCACCGCCATCGTGCTACTGGGAGGGTTCCTCGGATTAACCTTCCTGAGCTTCCTGGAACCCTCCTCCACCCACGCCATCACAGGACACTCGCTCTGGGAAAGCTTGTGGAACACGGTCGGACGCTCGGCAGGCTTCAATCTCACCGACATCGCGGAGTACGGTCCCGTGTACAAGCTTTTCCTGTGTATCCTCATGTTCGTAGGAGGCAACCCGGCGGGCACCGGCGGAGGCGTTTTTGCCCCGGTGGTGGCCATCTGTGTGCTCGAAGTATTCCGCGTGCTGCGCGGTCAGCAGGACGTCCAAATTCACGAGCGTCGCATTGCCCGCTCCACCGTGGAACGAGCCATGGCCACCGTGGTGCTCTCCATTTTCTGGATTATTGTCACCACGATGCTGCTGTTGCTTGTGGAAGAGTGGAGCAGCGGAGCGGACAAAAGTCATGCAGGACTTACCCACCTGCTCAACATGCTTTTCCTCGAGGTGAGCGCCTACACCACCACGGGCTACTCGCTCATTGATCCCGCTGATCTCTCTTGGTTCTCCAAATTCATCATCACGCTCAACATGCTCTTCGGGCGCATGGGCATGTTCACCTTCATGCTCATTTTCATTACTCCCAAACCACCGCAAGCTTTCCGCTACCCGGAAACACGCCTCCCGCTCAACTAACCCTCACACCAACACACAACTATGGCTCATTCCAGAAAATTCGTCATCATCGGCATCGGTCAATTCGGGCGAGCTCTCGCCCTGCACCTGCATGATGAGGGGTACGAGGTCACCGCCATCGATGAGCGCGAATCCGTCATCAATGATATCAAGGACAAGGTCACACAACCCATCATCGGCGATGCCACACGCGACAGCCTTCTCGACAAGTTGGATTTGGGAACCAATACGCACGTGATTGTAGCGGTCGGCGAAAAGTTTGAGCGCAATCTGCTCATCGCCGCTCATCTTAAAATCAGCAAGAAAGTAGAGCATCTCTACGTACGCTCGGTGAATGAACTCCAAGCAGAGATGCTCAAATTGCTTGGCATCAACGAACTTTTCCGTGTGGAAGACGTGGCTGCTCGCCAGCTGGCGCGACGTTTCGTCAACCGCAGTTTCAAGAGTCTCACGACGATTGACTCCACGCACTCTCTCGCCGAAGTGCCTCTGCCGGACGAATGGATCGGCAAATCCCTTATGGAATCGGGGCTGCGCTCAAAGTACAGACTCAACCTCATCACCGTGCGGCGCGGCATACCTAGTGAAACACCCTCGGACGAAGCTCTCATTGAACAGCCTGAGCAGCCTGTCGTTGGCACCCCGGATCCCGCCATGGTGTTCCAACAGAAGGATGTACTCGTCCTCTTTGGCAAGCAGAGTGATCTGGATAACTTTGTCAAGGATATCGAGGCCTGATATTACTCCCTATATGCCACGCGTGATTCTCCCAACTTGTTGGTTTGCTGGCTATATCTTCGATCTGGACGGCACGCTGGTGGACAGCATGCCCCTGCACTTCCGGGCTTGGCGCCAGGCGTTGCACAATGCCGGAGCTAGTACCTCCGTCTTTGATTGGGATGATTTTCTAGCCCACGGTGGGATGGCCGCCGTGGACATCGTAAAGGATCTGAACCGCAAGCATGCGCTCTCCATGCATCCGGAACAAGTGGCACGTGCCAAACGTTCCCTCTACGCCGACTATGTTGCCCGTGAAAAGTTACCTGTCATCCCAGAGACTATTGGTTTGGTGCACGAGCTACGCCTCCGCGGCATTCCTTATGCCATCGGTACGGGCAGCGCCATCGCCGGGGCCCGTCAAACGCTCCGCGCAGCTGGTCTGCAAGATCTTTTCCCCCTCATTGTCACCCCGGAAGACGTGAAGCGCGGCAAACCTGCTCCGGATATTTTTTTGCGTGCCGCTGAACTCATGGGGATTTCTGCGAGCAACTGTGTCGTGTTCGAAGATGCCGATCCCGGGATACGCGCCGCCACCTCTGCCGGTATGCACTTCGTGCGCGTTCTGCCCTCCTCTCCTGACAACACATGTCCCCCGACTTAGGAGACTCCCCAAAAGTTCTTCCGCAAGCTCTCCATCCCTCACGATATGTTCCGGAAGGAACTCGGCCTAGGAGCGGGCGATTCTTGCATATGACCCGCCGAAACGAAACGCGAGAGCATTAATCCAGCGGCACAAGCTCATACTTGCGCGAACCAAGGCCCATCTGTTCAGCGTATTCAAGCTGGTGCAAGCCACCTCGAGATTCGATACGCTCCCTGAGATCGTGCAGTTCTGCCTCGGGCAACTTGTACAGGAGATCAATGCTCGCCTGATCTACCGCCAAGATATCCGTAGATGCTACGATGCCAATGTCGCTCGCCTTGGGTGGAGCCGCCTCCACCCCCATGCAATCACAATCTACAGACATATTGCGCATCACATTGATGAAGGTGATATGCTTCCCAAAGTGATCCACCGTGGCCTTAGCGGACTCCACCATATTCTCCATGAACGGAGCCTGACTACTTGCCCACGTGTTTCCTTGGGTGGAACCATGCACCATTGCCTTACCAATCTTGCCGTCTGCGCAGCCGATGGCAATATTCTTGATCGAGCCACCAAAGCCCCCCATGGGATGCCCCTTAAAATGCGTGAGCACTACCATCGAGTCGTAGTTCAGAATGTTTCGCCCCATGCTCATTTCCTTAAAGCGCTTGCCACCCTTCACCGGCAGCATCACTGTACCTTCCTCATCCATGATATCCACCGGGCAGAATGTCCAACCGTTCACCTTAAGTGTTTCGCGATGTTTCTCGGTGGTATCGCGACCTCCCTCATATAGGGTGTTGGTCTCAACAAGCGTACTGTTAGGAACAGCTTCCTGAAGGGCTTTCACCATCGGAACGGGGATAATATTGGGACCGTGCGGCTCGCCGGAATGCCACTTAATGGCCACCTTCCCCTGAATATCAGCCTTCACGTGGTTGTATATCTTGAGCAAACCAACCGGGCTGATATCTTTCGTAAAATACACCTTAGCGACCGGCGGTTCTGAGCTCGCCTGCTCCGGCCGGGCAGAATCACATTCTGCCATACACAAACTAGCACCTGTTGTCATTAGAGTAATGAGGTTAAAAAGCGTTTTCATGATGGATGGGATCACCAGTAGGACCCGCTTCCCTTCTGTTCCCCAAGCTTACACTCCTAGGAAGGGGTTGGTCAAGCACATTTTGCAAAAAAACAAGAGAAAAAACCATTTTATTTGAAGGAGGTGTCAGCTTCAGGCTTTTTCCTACACGCAGAGCTCTGACGCTGCCTTGCGATAAAAACAGAAAAGCGATTGTACCCCAATCACTCCACCCTCATCTCAAAAGAAGAATTTTTCGTGAAACAAATGCGGAGCAACATAGCATCACTCTGCAACGAGCGTGTAACATTCCCCTTGTTGGATAAACTTAGCAGGTTTGCCGGCGACCGTAATTTGAGCGTCTGGTAGCGGAGAAGACAATACCCAGCGCACCTGAGGCAATCCACTGAGGTGTAACTGCAGGACAGCTCCCGGCTCCGACTTGACAGAAACGCACGCGTCGCCGTCCAAACTCACCGGACTCTCTGCGGAACCGATAGTGAGGATGCGCCCCTCCGCCAATTTCCACGACTGGTCGGCAGTAATTGTCACAGGCAATTGCATGGAGAGATCCCCCTGCTTAAGTACAATCCCTTTCGCGCCAATGTTCACGTGGGGCTTGCTCTTATTTGCCGCAAGGAGGAGGATTCGCCCGCTAAAGGGGTCATCCACCACAATACCTCCTACCGACCAATCTTTCACCACTTTTTCCTCTGCCACATTGGCCGCTGCAACATCCCAAGTGGCAACCTGATCTGCCTGGGGAGCCTTGCCCCCCCACCAAGCAGTGGGAGAATCCAAAGACGCCTTCGGGTCATCATTGCGAACAGGAGAAAATGGCAATTTTTCCAGAGTCGCTACGGCATATGCGTAGCGCGCACCAATGGTGATCTGCGATTTTCCATCGTAGTGCACCCCCATGGAATCTCCTGCTGTAATTTTGGTAAGATCCCGCGTACGCACCCAGCCCACATTCTTCTTCTTACGGGTCATGTCACCAAGCAGCCCGGCCGTGGTATCACCGGCTGCGTTCTTGCTTTCCTTACCGTTCCATGTAGCGCACTCACCTACTACGGCAAACTTAATAGCCCCCTTCTTGGTCTCTTTACCCACGCGGGTCAACAGGCTCAGAAACCGGGCTGGAGCCTCAGTAATTTCCTCATCCGTGCGGTCAGATTCACCTTGCAAATACAGGAGAGCATGCACTTGGTAGCGCCCTTGAAGAGCCGCCAGAGCCTCCTTCACCGTCGTACTCAAGGATTTGTACCCGGGTGCATCCGGTAGCCAACAGCTGTTACCGCCGCCGTCCAGAGAGGCCTTGATAACGGCCACCTTGTCTGCTTTTGCGGTATGCCATTTATGGCGCTGCATCATGGAGCAGAAACCGTATTCCGGTCCCATACAGAGCGAACCGGCATAGTCCGGCAGCTGGGGAGCCACCGTTGACCAGCTCGGGCTTTTCTCGAACCGCTCCCCTGTATTGCGCATCATATTGCCGTTCCAGAGCAGTCCATCGCTCTTGTAGCGCTCCAGTTGCTCGGCAGTGGCAGGGGTACCCTTTACCGCGCCCAGCGAGTTGGATTGCCCGGTAAGGATGTACACGTGGTTAGACTGTGCGACTACGGCGGACGCGCCAAGCAAAGCAGACATCCATATCCCATGGATAAAAGTCTTGATACATTGCACACCCATAGACGTAGTCATGTCAAAAGTCAGAAACGTGCAAGATGCCGAACTTTACAAATCCGAAGCGCAAGAACCCGTGTCTGCTCTAATTCATTTCTTGGCCGCGGCCTCACTCAGTATGATCGTGTAGGAACCATCATCCTGCTTAACCATCTTTGCCGGCTTACCTCCTACCGTGATGTCGGTTTTGATTGGCTGGGGCGGCAAAGACCACGTCACTGTTGGCAGAGCAGTCAGGTGCAACTCAAGGGAAGCATTGCTCATAGCCTGTAGACTAATGCATGCGTTGCCGGAAAGTTGCACGGGTTTATCCTTATCTCCCAAGCAAATGACACGCCCGCTCTTTATTTCCCACGTTTGGTTCGTAGTGGCCTCAACAGGTACCTTCAGAGTGAGGTCAGCATTTTTCACACGGATGCCGCTCGAGCCGAGTTGAATCTTGGCTGGAGCTGCAGCATCTTTCGGCTCAATCACCACATTTTCAGCGAAGGGATCTTCCACTTCAATGCCGCCGACGGCCCAATCTGCAGAGATTGTCTCCGTTGTCTCCTTTTTCTGCTTTGTCTCCGCTGTCTCTGCTTTCTTCTTTGCATTATTTGCTGAGGAAATATCCCACAGCGCCACGCTGTCCGGTTGAGGCATTTTACCGGCCCACCAAGCAGCCGGGGTATTGAGCGCAGCACCCACTACATCATTACGAGAGAATGGGATGGAGAGACCTTCCAAAATGGCCGTGGCATATGCAAAACGCGCCCCAATGGCAAGCTGGGATCTGCCATTGTACTTTTTGGAATTGCCGATGCGCTCCAAATCACGTGTACGCACCCAGCCCATTGTCTTTTTCTTTTTCTGCACGAAGTTATGCATCAGCTTTACTACTGTCTTGCCATCCTCGTCAATATCGCCGGCTTGAGGGGCAGCGTTTTCGCCTACGATAACCAACTTGGGCATTCCCTTCTTGAGCACCTTGGGCACCACTTTCTTACCGGTCCCCGCTTCCTTGGGCGGTTCTTCCCCGGCCTTCAGCGGAGGTTCCCCATTGCGCATGTCCTTATCCATCCGAGAGAGCATATCCTGGAACCGTTGCACGACGGAGGGGATACGATCCCCCTTTTCCTCTTCGCCATTCAACCAGAGGAAAGCGCGAATAACGGAACGTCCTTTGAGATCATTGGAACCTGCTGCTGCAGCCATACTTCGAATGAAAGAATTATATGCTTTTCCATCGCGTTCCCAGCACTCATTGCCAGAAGGGTCATCGATGGCACCTTTAATAACGCGGACATATTCGCCAGGAGCGCTGTGCCACTTGCGGCGCTGCATCATATTACAAAAACCGTACTCAGGTCCCATACTCAACACTGGGGGCTTACCTTCCTCCTCTGGCTCCTTCTGAACTGGGTGCTGTGGAGCAACTACGCTCCAGTTGGGAGCGCCCTTGTTGTCCATGTTGCCATTCCACAGATATGAGAAGCTCTTGTAGTTAGATATTTGCTCCTTTGTGAGGGCTCCATCCCTCACCGCACCTAAGGCGTTTGCACCTCCAGCCAGCAAATAGATATAATTTGTTTCCTTGACCGCACTCACAGAGCAAAATGCTCCGACGAGCCACGCGCTCAGAACTCCGATTCGTATGAGTTTGTTTTTCATTTCAGGATAATTTCGTTGATGAATTTGTCAGCTTGTTGCGGGGCTGCAAGCCGGAGCGGCTGTTCACCCTGCGGCAAATTAAAGTAATGCAAGTGCGGGGAGACGGAAACCTCCTGCGCACCCTCGATACTGCAGGCGGCGGTGCCCACCACTATGGCCTCCCGCATGCCAGGCGGACGGGGAACAGTGATGAGCACCTCTTTCGATCCGCAGTTTACACCCGTTGTCAAGTCTTGATCAGTGACCAGCTGCGCTGTGGTAGCGCCCTCCCCAGCTGCATAACCTAGGCAAAAGCGAGTCAGCCGAATCTGCCGAGGCTCCGTACTGGTATTTGTTAATCGCATGGCACGGATGGGCTGCTGTACGGGGTTTTTGATGAAGATGACACCATGATCGCTCTGAAGCTGCACAGGGATTTTACCCCCATCTTCAGCAGTGAGTTCCAATGCTCCCCATCGCTCTACCTCATCATTCTCAAGATTGATTTCAATGTAAAGAGGATCCACCAAACCCGGCACCTGCAAATCGAGGAACTCACCCGGACGCATGGTAAGCACTTCCATGACGCGCCCGATGCCCACAGTATCCTGGTATTCCACAGCGCGCAACCTGGGTCGATCGCTCATGTTGCTCACGGCATAGGGAACCGGGATGCGGTTAATGGCAAACTCGTAAATGGACACCCACTTGTCAGTTGGCTGAGTGATGCGGAAACGCACCATACGAGCATGTACCGGATGGGTTCCCAAATTGAGCACGGCCGCCGGACCGCTGCACTCCCCGCCAATAGCACTCCAGTGCTCCCCGTCGTCAGATACTTCGAACTGCCCCTGCGGCACATAGTCGCGGGCGCGCACTCCTCCCATCAGCATGTTCACGCGACGAATAACCACTGGCGCGCCGAAATCCAGACAGAACCAATCCCCTTCCCGCTGTCTTGCTTGGCTAGACCAAAAAGTATTAGAATTACCATCCCGTATAGCTTGAGGATTGTTATTTGCATCACCGCAGCTGGTGGAAAACACAGGCCACACACGATCCCGCCCGGCCATGAGAGCATAAATGAAATGGTTGTTGTACTCCATGGCTCTGAGAAGCGCGGGTCCCATGACATACATGGCAACCTCTACATCGTTCGCGCCGATAACCCGGTGGCCATCCCAACCGCTGCGTTGCGTAATGCGCATCTTGTTAATGACATCCATCGCGTCCATGAAAATGGGGAGTTTTTTGTCCGTATCCGGCTCCAGCAGAGCCTGCATGGCCAGAATACCGGCGTGTCCCAGCATTTCAAATTGCGTCAACCAAGGCAATATCTCATCGTGCAGTCGACCAGGAGTATCAAGAAGTTGTTGACCAGCCTGCCGGATACGACCGTACTCCTCTGCAAGCACACGAGCACTCTCGGAATCCTGTTTTTCTTCCTCCAAATTGGTCATGAGTTTCCTCGCAGTAGCAGCATTCCGGGTAGATTCCTCGCGCTCGTAGCCGTGATTGTTCGGCAACAGATAGGAATTATGCTCACAAAAGAGTTTCATGGCCTCCAACTGCTGAGGATAGAGGCGGGCAATCCCCTGCTCCCACGTGCGAAGCGAATCGTAACGCACGATATTCCAAGTATAATTCGCCACACCGAAAAGCCCCACCTTGCTGGCTTCAGCTTCGGCCATGGGATTAGCAACAAAACCGCTCATCTGCGACTTCATCTCCTCCTCCGTTCCCATGCCATAGGCTCGCCCCATGGAAAGGCGATTGGGTTTGAAATCATTGCACGGCCAGTTCCACCAAACGAAAGAGGGGCGACCTAAGTGATGATTCACCCAACGCTGTCCATCCAGCGTAATATCATGCACGACAGTATCGCCCGTCCACATCACGCAGACAGATGAGTCCAACCCTTCGCCCAACATGTGCAGTTCATTCGGCCTGGCCCAGCTGCGATTATAACCGGAGGGGCACATGATAAGGGTTTGATTCACGTCCGGATGCTTGCGGATGAAATTTTCCATGATGTAATTGGTGAGCTGAACCTGCCGCTGGGCACGCCCAATTTCACCGGTTGTGTCATCAAATAGCAACCCAAAGTCACGCACGCCCAACTCATACATGTTCTCGAGCTTACGGCAAAGAGCCTCCAGTTGCGAACGTCCCTCATCTACCTCCCAGCGCACAGTATTGGCGGGATGAATAGCCCACACAAAACGCACATGATTTTTGTGCGCACAATCCACCAATTCGCGCAATTCTTGTGCTTTCTCAGGTGGGTAAGGTTCATAGCACCCCCGACCGTGGTGATATGGATCGTCCTTTGGCGCATAAATGTAAACATTCATCTTGTTGCGCCCGTAGAAAGCAAACTGGGAGCATCGATCCTCCTTACTCCATGGCACGCCATAATACCCTTCCACCACGCCACGGTATGGCAAATCCGGCCAATCCACCACCAAGCAGACAGGCAGTTCCCCCAGCCTTGCCACTTGCCCGATGTCCATTTGCGGAAAAGGATCCTCTTGAGCATTGGCTGCTCCCGGCACGCCGCGCAATAGCTGACTAAGCGTTTGCTTGGCGTAGTACAAGCCGTCCTCATCATTGGCCCACACTTCCGCCCGGCCTGTAGTGATGCGCAGGGCGTAGCCTCCAACGACTCCTGAGGGAAGTTGATTCCAAATATCGCCAGAGCTGCTGCCATCGCGCATGTGTACGGTCATCTCTTGCACACGCGTGGTCTGTCCCACGAGCTCGCAAAGCTTCGGGGTGGGGAACACCAAATTATCACTGGCAGACACCATAGTCACCATGGCGATGAGGAAAAGAAAAATCGTTCGTAAGTAACTCATAGGTGACGCATGCTGTTTACAACAGTTTCTAGCTCCTCAATGGTTCTCACATAGGCGTCCGGTCGCAGGGCACGACAGGAAGTTTCATATCGGGAGGCATCCGGCGCCCAAGCTGCGCACGCGACGCGCACCCCGGCCTGGCGTGCTTGTTGGATATCCGTAGGCATGTCCCCCACATAAAGAACCTCCTGCGGATTCAGCCCCGTGCATTGCATATACTCCCGCATACGCTGAGCCTTAACGTTACAATATGGATCACCGTACAGGCACATATCAAAGCTTTCGCTCAAACCGAAAAAACGCAACGTAGGCAGGGCGGTGTAGGACTCCTTGCCGGTCACAACAGCCAACCGAAAGCCCGCAGCTGCCAATCGCTCCAACAGCTCTCTCACCCCCGCAAAGGGATGAGGGGCATACTCTGCATGCAGCTGCTCATATATATTTGCAAACTTCTCCACCGGCAATTCCGGATCGTCAGGTGACATACCAAGGAGTCCGCCGAGCACACCCCGATCACTCAGCCCAAACAGGGCCTCCACCTCCTCCGCCTCGGGAGTCCGGCCTGTCAGCTCACCCACGCAGCGCCTATAGCTCTCCACACACAGGGGGAGAGTGTCCCCTAGCGTCCCATCCATGTCGAATATTACTGCCCTGAGCATACCCTATCCCGACTCACCAGCGTTGCGTAGCATTCTAGCATAATCCATCGTCCATAGCAAACCCAAAAATCTGCCCCTCCCTCTTTTCCCACATCGATCTTACCAAACAGAAAAGCTTGCAGTAAGCAAGCCTTTCAATGAGATCGCTACGCACGAGAGGACTCGAACCTCCACGGTGTTACCCACTAGAACCTGAAACTAGCGCGTCTACCAATTCCGCCACGTGCGCGT
>CANQSS010000046.1 GCA_947626545.1 uncultured Akkermansia sp.
AAAATGATCTGTTCCTTGTAAAAGTAGATGGGGATGACCTGCCGCCCTCACTTCCTCTTTCCCAAGGGGAGACTCAAGTGCTGGATGATGTGATAGCCATCGGCTTTCCCGGATCGTTAGACGTAGCCATTTCCGATTCCTCAAAAATCGTGGGCGGATACACCGACTCCACCGACGTGTTGGAGAATTTGGTCCCTAACATCACAAAAGGAGCCGTGACGAAGGGGACCGACCAGAGGATAACTCATGACGCGAAGATATCAAAAGGAAACAGCGGTGGCCCGCTTGTGAGTACTCACACAGGTAAAGTGATAGGGGTGAACGTAGCGGGTATTGTGGATTCAATGTCCACGTTCTATCTCGCCGTCCCCGTTAAGCAAGTGCACAACCTGTTGTCCCGCCAAGACAGCATCATAGATTCAATCGAATGGAAAGCACTAGCATGGATGGAGGAAAGAAAAAACGTGGATTTAATGACAAAGTGGGTGATGGGTCGATGGAGTGCGGATGCAGATTTAGGAGAGGAACCGATAGCCTCTATTGAGGAAAAGCAACTTCAAGCAATCAAAAAAGAATTATTGTTTCAGCCTGGTGATAAACTGTATGTGCATATTCAAAAGGGGAGTAAAAAATTTACGTTTCCGGTTAAAATGTCTTACACGAGCGATAAAGGAGATACAAACATCAATTTGTCGCCTGCTGCTGTTTTGCAGATGAAGGGCGCGCGGGCGAAGAAGGCGGAGACGGAGGGGAATGACAATATAAGGTTTTACGTTGAAAGGGCAAAACGATGATTGAGTTAGAGACACCGGCACTGACGTTGCCGACATCAAAAACGCACTCAAACACGTCAGCGACACAAACTCTCTCCTCTCTAACCTCATTTCAAAATAACCGTTCGCAAACGCATTAACTATGCCTCCCAACCTCACAGAAATTAAATTCATGTACACCTTATGCAACCTTGCGCTCATTCTCCTTTACGCAGGAGGCTTGCGCCTCGCCCTTTTGCTCACTTCCCTCTCCCCTGAATGGCTCGCCGGGCTAATTGCCTTCCTCTACTTCCTTTTCGGCATCCTCGGCGGATTCGGATTCTTCTACTTCGGCTACCTCACCGTGAAAAAATTCGAAACAATCCTGACCACTCTTGCCCACACCGAACCCTCTCTCCAGAAATTGCAACATACCCTGGAAAACTGGTATCTTGTAAACATTCTCATCTTCATCCTCTCCACCGTCGCCATCGTCTTTTTTTTCGGTGGTGCAGACCTCCTCAACCTCATCCCTGAAGGCATTTAACCCTACAACTCCCATGAAACTCCCCCATCCCTACACCATCATCGCCTGCGCCCTCCTCGCGCTCGCTTTCGCTCCCTTGCCCTACGGCTACTACAATTTTTTACATATCGCCGTCTGCCTCTACTCTATTTACCTCGCCACAACCTTCTGGCGTCCACAACAGGTCAGCTATCGCGCACTCCTCGCCATCGCTATAGCCATCCTCTATAACCCTATTTGGCGTATCACCCTCACCCGTGACTCCTGGCTTGCTGCCAACGCGATCACCATCATCCTTTTCCTTACCGTTCTTCGCCACCATTTTCCTCCAACAAAAATGTCATAACTTTTATACTAAACCATCCACATACTTCTCTGTTCACTCTCGTCACAGGAGCAGTTGTACACAGGCTTCAATACATTGACATCAGCAAGTTTTATTTACAATACCCACATCACCAATGTTGATAGGTGGCACATTTTGTGCTACCTTACCTCCAGTGGTGCTTGAGGATGAGGCATGCTTGCCTTTTTGTTCTATCACAATTAACATCAGGCGTTTTTATTGCGTTAAAAGTAATAGAATATGTATAACTTTGTTCTTGTGATTTACCACTTGGGCGTTTAGACTCCTGATATGGGTTCATTAATCTTCATGCTTCTTTTGCGTATCTTCCAGCTAGGACTCCCTATCTACCTATTTTGTACAGGGTATAGCAGCTTGGCTTGGTCTCTACTTGCCGTCTCAGTCTTTTTTTTCATATTCTGCCATGTTGTGGATGCCATTCAAATCCTCTTTGTGAACCTAATGATGAAGATAATTACTTTAGGAAAAGCCAAAGATCCCGATTACGATGTTTCTAGCCTTTGTGCCCGTTTCTGGGTAGCGGTCTATGCAGCATATTACGCATACAACCACACACCTCTTGGATTACAGACTGTGTCCACGATCTACGTTGCTCTTGCTATTTTCTTTGCAAGATAACCTATAACTCAAGCCTCCTCGCCATATCATCCATCCGTCGCCCACGCACTCCTCTTGTGTCTGTCCTGCGTCTGCCTCACCCGCTTCTTAATATACCCCATCTTCTTCCTCCTCTGCGCCTCCTGCTCCTGCCATAGCCTCTTCCCACGTATAATCACCTCCTCAAACCGCGCATACGCCTGCTGGCACTCCGAAAAATCCTTATACCTCCACCCTCCAAACGTCCTCAGCGCGTGCAGATACTCCCGCGCCGCCTCCTTCGCCTCCTCGCTCTTGTTCGGGTCGTCTAGTATATCCTGCTGCCTCTCTATCTCCTCACTCAAATTATTCACCTCCTCCTCCCTCAGCTCCTCCAGCGCCCTCTCATACTTCGCCCTCTCCTCCTCCGTCAAATCACTCCTCCTCAGCTTCCTCTCCAGCCTCCCCACCGCCTCCTGGTGCACCGGGTCATTCACCAGCCAATCCCCCCGCATCATCAGCGCCTTCTTCACATACTCCGCATACCGGTACGTCGCCGTCGTCGCCTTCCCCCTCTTAATGTGCGTCCCAGGCTCCATCTTCGGGTAAAGCGCCTGCACCGTCTCCAGCATATCCTCCCGCATATTCTCCTTCACATACTGCTCAATCTGCCGCCTCATCCTCTTCGCCAAATTCAGCAACATCCCATCCAGCCTCTCCCCAGCATGCCTCTTTAGCCACGCCTCAGCCTCCGCCTCCGTGTAGCTGTTCCTTCGCCTCTCATCCGCACCCCTCATCGCCGCAAGCGCCTTCTCATAAACCGCACCCCTCAGCGTATCCGTCCGCACCACCTGCCCACTCTCCGCCATCTGCGCATACCACTTCGCCCACGCCAGCATCTGCCCCACCCCTCGCGCATTCCCCCACCTATCCGGCAGCACCTTCCTCGTCGCCGCTATCAGCGCCATCATCCTCCCTATCATCTCCGCCCCACTTAACATTCCCTCCCCCTCCCGCGCCGTAGGCGCCGAATTTCCAATTCGTAATTCGTAATTCGTAATTCGTAATTTATCATCCCCTCCACTGCCTCCCGCCGCTATCTTGAGACTCACCACCTGCGCCAACCTCCCCCACTCCTCCGCCACCTTCTCACCCTCCGCCTCCCCATTCCTTCCCCTCATAATATCCCACACACGCTGATTCACATCCACATGATCCACATACCCACTAAAATCCACATCCCCGCTAAAATCCCCATAATACCTTTTCGCCGCCTTCCTGTTCGGATCCGCATTATTTTGCTTGTACTCCCGCGCAAGCCGTGCTATACCATAATCAAGCGCGGCTCCCACCTCCTTCAAGTGGACGAATGAATCAGGTGCGTAGCCCTCGGCGAGGTGCATTGCTTTCCGTCTGTCACCCGCGCTAGATCTCTCTCCGGTCTCTTTGTAGCCTGTTATAACCCATGCTCCCGGAGATGAATCCCACTTCATATTTACAACGCAATCATATTGCTCCAGCGTAATAATCTTGCGCACATTATTACTTCTCTCAGGCACAATCCTCCCATTCACCGCTGCCATCACAGCCTTGCACGCCGTATAGCAAGCCTCCTCCAAACTCTCCCCGTGCGCCATCCGCATCGTAATCAGGTGCATAAAACCAAACGCATCCACAACACGACTCTTCGGATTACTCGCATCCTTTAGCTCCCCGGCACTCCCCAGCGGAAACACCACATCCTGCCCCAGCGTATCACTCCTAAACCTCGCCTCCTGCGCCCCATTCGCCAACTCCCTCAGCGCACGCAGCCCACTCCTCTCCGCCGGTGAAAAAGTCACCGAAAACGACACCTCCCCATCATCAATCAAATCCTTCAACGCCTTATTCCTCTCCCCAGCCTTATACTCAATCGGAATAATCCCATTCTCCTCACACACACGCCGCACCGCCTCCTTATTACCTACCTTATCGCTAAACAGCGCATACACCCACTCATTCATCCTCACCGCCCTCTGCGGCACCGCCTCCAAATAATCCGTCTTCTCCGCCCGCAACTCCCTCAAAATCCGCACCGTCTCCTTGATAAAATCACTCCCCGCCTCCATCGCCTCCGACTCCTGCAGCCTAAACAAATCAACGGTCTCAAAATCCGTCCACCCCATAATCGCATCCCGCACACTCTCCTCCGTCACCTCATCCAAATCCGCCAACGCCTCAAACACACCAATCCACTCATTATCCCCCAGCCACGTATCATACCTCTCAGAAAGCATATTCATCCACTTCCCTATATCCTCGCTCAGCACCCTCACCTCATCCTCCCCCTGCAACCTCTCCCGCTGCCCCTTCACATCCTCCATATCCTTCATCTTGCGCGCCAAATACGACCGCGCCGTCCACGTCAAATCCATCTCCCTCTCCGTCGCCTCATTCCCCCGCCTCTTCCTGCCGTACAAATAATACGTCAGATTCTCCAGCGTCGCATCCACCTTCTCCCCCTCCTCATCATAAAAAAACGTCCTCAAATCCTCACCATCCATCTCCGTCTCAATCCTCGGCATCCTCCCCGTCCACGCATCCCGCGAGTACACATCCGTCCCCCTCCGCGGATCCACCATATCCGGCCGCGCCACCAGCGTCACAGACGTCCTATCATCCCCCCATCTATACGGCTTATCCAGCCGCGTCACCGCCACACTCGGCAACGGCATCCCACCCAACTCATCCGCCGCATTGATAAAATCATCCTGATCAATCGTATGCACCGCCGCCAAATTCCTCACACTCATCGACACATCTCCCCCATCCCGCGGCGAAGCCGCCGAATTCCTCAAATCGTACATCGTACTTCCTACATCGTACATAGGCGCCCCCGCGCCCCCGCTCTCCTGCTCCGGAGAATCTTTTTTCACATCCACCACATTTTTATTCTTGACGCGCGACAAAACATCCCCTAAAGTATCCCCAGAAGCCGGAGTTTGACTCGTAAGGGTACTAGCTGCCCTGTCACGCGTCACTCCGGCTTCCTTCTTTTCTACATCGGTCACACCAAACTCGTAAAAATTGGCAACATTCGGGGCATCCTCGCTCACCGTCCCATTAAACCAGAAAAGCATCTCCTCCCCATTCAGGTGTACTGGATACCCAAACTTCTCAAAAGAAGATACCGTCGCGACAATCCCCTTCTTTCTCTTGCTTTCCTTTTTCTTATGCTCAGGCTCCTCGCTGCCCAAATGCACAGCCTTCTTAATCACATCTTCCAAACCCGTCACAGCCATCCTCTTCTTCGCATTCCTCGCGCGCCCCTGCGCCTTCACCGCCCTCCCTCGTGACGTCGGCAGCATCACCCTCAACCCCGTACCCTCAATCTCCATCCCGTCCGGGTACTTCTCCGCCAGCTCCAGCAGCGCATCAACAATCGCCTCCCGATAGTAAGCCACATCGCTCAGCTTCCTCCCAAGCCTCTGCTCATACTCCGCCTTCTCCTTCGCCATATCCCCCGTAAAGTTTATCTCCACCGGCTCCACCACCTCATTCAGCCTTTCACTCAACCCCACCTTATCATTCACCACCCGATACCTCTTCTCCCCCTCCTCCATATTCGACGAAAAATCCACCTCCCCCTCAAAATCACCATCCCGCGCACTCATCGACACATCTCCCCCATCCCGCGGCGTAGCCGCCGAATTTCCAAATCGTACATCGTCCATCGTACCTCGTACATGGGGCGCCCCCGCGCCCCCCACTTGTTCGGAATTCCCGAACAACTCACCCGGCAACTCCCCCCGCGGCGCAGCCGCCCCCTCCCGCGGCGCAGCCGCCTCTCTTCCCAATTCGTAATTCGTAATTCGTAATTCGTAATTCTCAAGCACGCGCCTCACCGGGTCCGGCTTTGTCTCCCCGTCCCACATCTGCACCCCCGCAATCAAATCCGGATAACTCCCAATATACTCCCACCTCGTCAACTCCCCCTGCAGCGCCGCCAACTTCCCCTCACTATCCTCACTCGTCGTAGCAATCACCCCCAGCCTCTCCGCCTCCGCACGGTTATCCTTGCTCAGCCTCTTGCCCATCTTCAGCAGCTTAATCGCATTCTTCAGCGCCTGCATATTCAGCTCAATACACCGCGCCATCTTATCCAAATCCGCCTCAAAATCCGCCCCCAAATCCAACAACCCCTGCCGCATCGTCACCCTCTCCTTATTCGCCAACAGCTGCGTCATCCCCCCAATATACTCCCAACTCTTCCCATCCCTCAGCAAACCCGCCGCCCGGCTCTGAATCTCCTCCACCCTCGCCTCATCGGTGAGGTTCTGCGTCAACTGGCAAATAACCTCCGCATCCTTCGCACTCACCTTATCATCCATGAAAAGGTCAAACAAATTCTGCCGCGCATGCCGCCCAATAAAAATACCCCTCTTACTCTTCGTCGCATTCCTCAGCAACCCCTTCCGGTACAACTCCCCATCCCCCTGCGGCATCGTCCGAATATACACCGCCGCCGTCTTCCTCAATACAAAAAGCAACTCTATCCTCTATAATTTGCTTGTATTAAACAATATACAATTAATATTACCCCTTTATTTCTGAGGCATCAAGCTTTCGCAAGATTCTCTTTGCTCGTTTCTAACGCCCCCTCGGTGACTTTATTTTTGAGGCAATGCGAGGAGAACCGAAAAACGAATTAGTACATGCTAAAGGCTTGCCTTACAGGTAAACTTGGTGTAGAATATTCGCGCTTTCGTGTGTACTGAACACGGCGGAAGCCGGGGATGATACCTATCCCTGACCAACGGAAACAGTTGTCGGCTTCGGTTTCCCGCGGCGCAGAATGGAGCCGACATAAGACGAAAAAGAAAAGAAAATGAGTATATACAAAGTTGAGTGTGCCGTGGGTGCCAATCCCATCACCATTGAAACAGGTAAAATTGCGAGGTTGGCCGATGGCGCCGTCACCGTGCGTTGCGGGGATACCGTGGTGCTGGTAACAGTCGTGAGCGCGACAAAAATTAAAGAAGGGCAGACCTTCTTCCCGCTCTCGGTCGAGTACAAAGAGAAAGCGGCAGCTGCAGGCCTCTTCCCCGGCGGTTATTTTAAGCGCGAGGGACGCCCCACGGAAAAAGAAATCCTGACCTGCCGAATGACCGACCGACCCCTTCGTCCCATGTTCCCGAAGGGGTATTTTTATGACACACAAGTGATTTCTCTGTTGTTGGCTGCGGATGGAGAGAACGAACCGGATATCCTGAGCATCAACGGAGCATCCGCTGCATGCGTGATTTCGGATCTTCCTTTTGCCGAACCTGTGGGTGCCGTGCGTGTGGGACGTATCAATGGCGAATTCGTCATCAACCCCACCAACAAGCAACGACTTGAGTCGGATTTGGATCTCGTGTATGCGGGTTCCAAGGATCAGGTGATCATGATTGAAGGATCCGCCAAGGAGCTCCCCGAGGAAGATTTCATCAGAGCTCTGCATGTAGCTCAGGAAAATGTGGCCAAGATTTGCGCAGCCCAGGAAGAGTTGCGCGCTCAATGCGGCAAGCCTACACGTGAGTACGAGCTCACTGTGGCCAAGCCCGAACTGCTTGAAATTGGCTATCAAATCGCAGGCGATCGTATCGAGGAAGCCATCTACGCCCCCAACAAGATTCAACGCCAGAAGCAAGTGGGCGCCCTTCGTGATGAAGTAGAAGCAGCCATCAAACAGGCCCACCCAGAGGCTACCGACTTCGATGTGGAGCAAGTCTTTGAGTACATCCAGAAGAAGGCATTCCGCATCTCCATCATGGAGCACGACAAACGGGCGGATGGCCGTGGCATCAAGCAGCTCCGCCCGCTGAAGGCGGAGGTAAATGTGCTGCCCAACGTCGTGCACGGGTCTTCGCTCTTCTCACGTGGTGAGACGATGTCGCTGTGCTTGGCGACCCTTGCTCCGCTGGAAGAAAAGCAGTACCTAGACAACTACACTGGTTCAGTGGACGAAAAGCGCTTCATACTGCACTACAATTTCCCGCCCTTCACCGTCGGGGAAACCGGACGCTTCGGCGGGCAGAATCGCCGCGAAATCGGGCACGGTGCGTTGGCAGAACGCTCCATCGCGCCTGTCGTACCTTCTGAAGACGAGTTCCCCTACGCAATCCGCGTTTCCTCGGAAATCATGGAATCCAACGGCTCCACGTCCATGGCCTCCGTGTGCGCCGGCACGATGTCCCTGCTTGCCGCGGGCGTACCGCTCAAGCGCCCGGTGTCCGGTATCTCTGTCGGCCTCGTCACTGAGTTTGATAAACCCGGCGACCGCACACCCAAGCGTTACAAAACCCTGTTGGACATCATCGGTTCGGAGGACTTTTACGGCGACATGGACTTCAAGCTCTGCGGCTCAGCGGAAGGTGTGACGGGCTACCAGCTCGACCTGAAACTGCCGGGCATCCCCCTGGAGATACTGGAGGACGCCATTCACCTGGCCAAGCAGGGGCGCATGCAGGTGCTCGACACCATGTGCGACGCCATTCCTGCACCACAACCGCTCAGCCCGAAGGCTCCGCGCATCGAGTCCACGACGATCCCGGCGGATCGCATCGGCGAGCTCATCGGTCCGGGCGGCAAAAACATCAAAGCCCTGCAGGCTGAGACCGGTACCGACATCAACATCGAGGAAGACGGCACCGTGCGCATCTACGGCAACCGACAGGAAGGTGTGGAGCGTGCTCTTTTCCTCATTGGTCGCATGTTCAAGGAAATCGAAGTGGGTGAAACCTATGAAGGCAAAATCGTCTCCACAAAGGAGTTCGGCGCTTTCATGGAAGTGCTCCCCGGCAAGGACGGTCTCATCCACATCTCCGAATTGGCTGAGGGGCGTACTCAGAAGACCGAGGATGTTGTCAAAGTCGGCGATATTGTCACCGCCAAATGCATCGGCATTGATGACAAAGGCCGCGTAAAGATGTCCATGCGTGCAGCAGCTCGCGACCGCAAGGCGAAAGCAGCCGCGGCTGGTGCGTAATGGCATTTCAGACCATAGCAGTCATACCTCCGCTCACCCTTTATGGGTGGGCGGGTTTTCTTTTTCTGAAAAAAAGTTTGCCAAAGTGTATTTTTTGATTGCAGAGTGGCGCATTCTGGTGTAAAAGGGTAGCGTACAGCTCCTAAATACACTTGCTATGTGGAAATACATCGTCATAGTCTCTCTCGTCCTCATTGCTGCAGGTTCCTTCGTCTTCTACAGGACGCACCAAGGACTCGTGTCCGCGAATGGTGAAGTAGCGGCTCTACAGGTCCAGTACGAAAACGCCATCGCAAAGAGTAAAGAAATCTACACTGACGAAACGATCGCAGCTTATGCTCGTTTACGCGGTGAGTGGCTCGTCAAGTGCAAAGCAGAAGCTGAAGAGCAGGAAGCTAAGTTCCGCGAGGAGGACGTCACCTATACAACCGAGATTGAACGCCTTGGAGCCGAGTTAAAAAGCATGGGCGGTATGATTGATGAGTTCAAAGAGAAGAGGCAAAGCACGATTGATGCCCTTGTGAACGATGAGGTGCTTCAGAAGGCTCTTTCGGACTTACAGGAGCGGGGTAGTGTGCAGGTGTCAGATATGGATGCCTCTGACCCGGATGTCCTCAGCAATATCGCGACTAATATTAATTTACTTAAGGCCAAGCGCGATGAAATCACTGGCGAAATCACCAAAGATGAATCCTCCATCCAGGAGCTCCAGAGTCGCATGGATACGCTGAATGAGGCCATATCGAAAGAGGACGCGCTGGCGCGTGAGCGCCAATCACGGGTCGCCCCTGCGTCGCTGAGTTGTAACGTCGTTATGGCGAATCCCGGGTGGGACTACGTGATCGTGGATGCCGGAGTGGATGACGGCATTGTCATTGGATCTCGGCTCTCGGTGATGCGCGGAAACCGGAAGATCTGCGAGATGAACGTGACGCTGGTGGAGAACAACCGTTCGAGCTGCGACATCGTTATGAGTACGCTGCTCGCCGGTGAGACGGTCGAGCCTGGTGATCGCGTTGTTTCCGTGCGCCCAGTTCAGAAGGACTAAACACACTCACAAAATTCTTCTACTATGAAAATCGTTACCTACATTCTGCTCAGCTGCGTGGTTGTCTTGGCACTCATCGGCTACCACTACGCATCCAATCAGGAAACCACCCTGCGCATGCTGGTGGGAGCTCGTGCCGGGTTTGCTGAGGACCCAGCCGGCATGGAGCTCACCAATAAGAACCTCATCACAGAAGCTGCAACCATTGCAAAAACCCGGAGCGATGCTCTAAAAGCTAACGCCTCTCGCCAGGCAGAAACCACCCGGGCCATGGAGAAGTTGGAGGATGCACGCCACTCCGCTGAAAACCACAAAGCTGAGGTAGAACGCATGACGGCGCGCAATGAAGAAGCTGCTCTCCACCAAGAAGAACTTGCGAAACAGAAGGAGGAGTTTGCAGCTCAACTTCACAGTGTTCCTGGCTTAGAAAATGCCGACTCAGAGAGTGCCGTTGATGCTCTCCATACCGTCGTACAGGAGAATTCAGAAGCTATTGCAAAACTTGATGAGCAAAACAAGAAACTCGTTTCCCAGCGGAAAGATCTCAATGAAGGTGTAAGCTCTGCCACAGTGAACTTCAACACCAAGAAAGAACAGAATGACCGCTTCATGGAGACTTACCGCAATAATGGCGTCGAGTACAGGGTCGCAGCTGTAAATCCGCAGTGGCACTTTGTGGTCTTCAATGCCGGTGAAGACAGTGGCTTTTACCCTGGGGATACAACCCCGTTGCTCGTGCGCCGTAATGGGGTGTCTATCGCCACTCTGCGCATCGTCAGTGTCAGCGGTGGTCAAGTGGTGGCCGAATATGATGAAAAGGAGTTGCCTCTTGGCGTGATGATTGAAGTGGGAGACATGGTGCTTCGCAAAGTGCCAATGGGCTCCTGACTGCATTTACATGTGATGAGTTACCGAGTGCCATTTTCGGTGTTTTTTGCAACGGCGGTGCTGTGTATTGTCGGCTGCCAAGGTTCTGTGCCACCAGTACCGCCCTCAGGTCGTACCGTTGTGCAGCCCAAAGGCAGCACTGACGTTACAAAGTCATGGAACCGCACAACGCGCCAAGAGGGCGATGCTATCCTTGGTCCGCTGAGTAACGCTCGGCGTTAATTAGCCACCTGCTCTCTTCACTTGCCCACGATGCGTCTCGCGCAACGAGCCGAGTTGGTTGCTGCAGAATTGGAGCGCGCCTTTCCTGATCCCCAAGTGCCGCTTAAGCATAGGGATGCTTTCACGTTGCTCGTCGCCGTCATGCTATCTGCACGCTGTACAGACGCGCGCGTGAATACAGTTACGCCTGCCCTTTTCAAGGTAGCCGGAACTCCACAAGCCATGGCAGCTATGGAACCGCAGGAACTTCGTCCCTTTATTGCCACATGCGGTTTGGCAGATTCCAAGGCTCTGCATCTCGTGCAAACTGCCCGTATCCTTACCGAGCGTTACGGCGGCCAAGTGCCGGCATCCTTTGAGGAGTTGGAGGCTCTGCCCGGCGTAGGCCATAAAACCGCTAGCGTCGTCATGAATCAAGCTTTCGGTTTCCCTGCTTTCCCTGTTGATACACACATTTTTCGACTGGCACACCGCTGGTCACTGAGCAACGGCAACACCGTGCAACGCGTGGAGACCGACCTTAAACGCCTCTACCCTCAGGCTATGTGGGGTAAGCTGCACCTGCGTTTTATCCTTTGGGGACGTAGCTTCTGCCCGGCGCGCGGTTGCACGCCTCTATGCGCTATCTGCTCCCAGTTGCTCCGCTAAATTCCTCCCATTGTGTGCTGTGTGTGCATAAGCACACATGTGTTGAATTTTACTTGACCTTTGAGGCAAAAAGTTGTTTCATAGGTGCCCGACAAACAGCAAAATCATGCTCGTATCGCAGCTCAAGTCGAAAATTCATCGAGCCAAGGTAACTCGCGGAGATATAGCCTACGAAGGAAGTATCGAGATTCCGCAGGATCTTGTGGAAGCCGCTGGTCTTTGGCCTGGTGAGAAGGTGTTGGTCGCTTCTGTGACCACCGGTAATCGCTTCGAGACATACGTTCTCGTCGGGCCTCCCGGCACGGGACAAATCATCATCAACGGCGGTGCGGCCCACCTCATCAAAGCCGGTGAACGCATCGTCATCATGAGCTTTG
Organism: uncultured Akkermansia sp.; assembly: GCA_947626545.1. Taxonomy (GTDB): domain Bacteria; phylum Verrucomicrobiota; class Verrucomicrobiia; order Verrucomicrobiales; family Akkermansiaceae; genus Akkermansia. The sequence continues at coordinate 12,414 of CANQSS010000046.1, forward strand.
CTCTGGATGACAAACCCATCACTCCGAAGCGCATCGTCTGCAACGAGCTCAATGAAATTATCTCCTGACCACCTCTGCTCTTTACAACCCCATCTTCTTCCGCTACAATCTCCCCCGACATGTTTCTGCAATCCTCCATCTACATCGTATTTGCCCTACTGCTCATCGTGAGTGCGCTGCTGTTGCTGGTTGTGCTCATGCAACGGCCAAAACAGGAGGGGCTCGGCGCTGCTTTCGGCGCTCAGATGACAGACCAGGCCTTTGGAGCACAAACCACGGATGTGCTCAGGAAGGGGACGGTATTTTTCGGGACTCTTTTTATGCTTCTCTGCTTTGTGCTAGCGGTGCTCATGAATGCTCAGTACAAGCGTAGTCATCCCACGGATCTCATGGATGGTAAGGAGCCAGCGCCAGCAACGCAACAGCCTGCTTCCTCGGTACCGGCGCAACCCGATTCGCCCCCTGCAGCTCCGACTTCTGAGTCTCCCGAACCGGCAGAGGCTCCCGCCGAGGCTCAATAATCCCATACCTCAGACAGCCCGTGGACAAACAAGTGGATCAACTTCTGCTGAAAGTGCATGAGCAAAACCTGCCTGCTGCTGATTGGGAGCAGGTGTTGCGTTCTCTTGTACACATTGCCTCTATTGAATTCAACGAAAGCCATAACGAGGATGACATCATTACTGATGCCTTGGATCGCGAACAGGTGGAATCCACCTACGTTGGCCTCGGTCTGGCTGTACCACACGCCCGAGTACAAGGTTTACAGCGCGCTGGTGTTTACGTTGCCTTCAGCCGGGACGGCATACCCTGGCCCGCGGAGGAAGCTCATCTCATCGTCCTTCTCATTGTCCCATGGGAGAATCCGGAGCTGCATCTTCAACTGCTCTCTCGCATTGTTCGCTGGCGCAAAAACCTCACCGAAGCCGAGCTATATGCCTTGGCTGAATCCCCGGAAAGAGTGGAGGCGTTGCTCTCCACGGAGCTGGAAGTATAAGGGCTTTTCACGCGTTGACCGCCGCCTTCTGAGCCGCCAGAATTTGCTGAGCCCCGCTGTGCGCTAAAGCGAGCATTTGCGCCAATTCGTCCGGCGTGAAAGTGGCCTCCTCTCCGCTACCTTGCAACTCCACGTACTCTCCCCTTTCCGTGAGTACGACATTCATGTCCACCTCTGCAATGCTATCCTCCGTATAGCACAAATCCAATAAGGTCTCGCCATTCACCTTTCCCACAGAAACCGCCGAGACAAGTTGCTTCATCGGGTTACTCTCCAAGATTCCCTCTTGCACCATGCGTCGGAAGGCCAGCTGCAAAGCCACAGCGGAGCCGCTAATACTAGCCGTGCGTGTTCCCCCATCTGCCTGCAGCACATCACAATCTACCCATACCGTACGCTCACCAAGTGCCTCCAAATCCACCACAGCACGCAGCGACCGACCTATGAGTCGTTGTATCTCCACTGCTCGGCCATCCACCTTGCCGTTACTACTGCGCTTCTTACGCGTCGGTGTGGAATACGGAAGCATGGAATACTCCGCTGTCAACCACCCTCCGCTCACTCCTTGTGCCTTCATCCATCCCGGGACATCATCCTCCACCGATACGGCGCAGATCACCTGCGTGTTCCCGAAACTCACCAGCACCGAGGCCATTGCCTGCGGCGCAACCCCGGGGTGAAATACAAGCGTCCGCATTTCCCCCACAGCTCTTCCATCTACACGTGTTGTTCCCATGCCTTCACGCTACCATACATCCGCCTGTCATGTCAAGTGCTTCGTACAGGACAACCGCATTGGAAAATGCGTTCGCCTCGTACACCCCGCATAGCAGACGCGTTTGGATTGGATAAAATCGAAAAGGAGAGAAACTTTCCAGTCGGTTGGTCACGCTTATTTCCAAGCACGAAAGCCATCAATAGCAAACGTATTCTCAGTCTTCGTCTTCTGGTATTCCGGCCTCAGGAGAAACCATAGGAATGAGGTCTGAGGTCCGAGAATAAGCGGAAAAGAATTGAGCGGGCAGTGAACGCATAGCGCCTATCAGACCGTGAGAATCTGAAAAAATGGTCACAGTGGTAACTGCTCCATCATGGTGCAGAGCTGTGGCTGGGCGATCGACCCCATTTACGCAAACCGTACCTGTGGAAACGGAAAGTGAAGGCATCGCTCCCCTATCCGCCCAGCTGATGGCGCGTTCACAGATATAGCGCAGGTAATCTATTTTGCCGACATAGTGGCGGTGCTTCACACTATCGGAAATATAGTCGAGTTCCTCCCGCATCCATTGAGCGAGATTGAGCCACTCACGCTTCGTGAAGGCGTTGAGGAGAAGCGAGGCGGCATAGGCCTCATCGAGGACCTCAGGACGCTCGCGCTTCATCTCAGACGTTCCATCCTCGTTGATGGAAAGAGTCGATTCGCGGAAGGGGCACCCGGCGCTCACAAGACGATTCTTCACGCCCGGAATATCCGGTTCAAGGCGCATAGAGATCTTATAATGATCGGACTCAGCATATGAATTCAACGAAACGATCGCTCGACAGATGCGAGCGTTCTCCGAAAAATATTTCTTGGCGAATTTATGAAAAAAGTCCGTTTGCCCTTCATAAGAAAAGTCCGGCTCGTGTCCATCGATAACGGTATCCACCAAGATGAACATCAACTCATCCTCGCCACGCTGCATGATAACGGCGCTGCGTGTGCGCGAGAAATTCTCATCAAATGAACCGGGGACATGGACCCAACCTTCAGCAACAAATGCAGAGATTACCACAGCCATCCCAATGGAATACTTAGCAAACTGCTCATAGCTTACCATAGCCTGAATGGTACGATCATGGCCCTCTTTTTTCTCCTTCAGACTCGGATCTGTATGCCACGATTCCCCATCCTCCACCACCCCATCGGGTATAGCTTGCAGAATACCTGCAAAGGACACCAAGTCACCGACAGATGGTTTATAATCCTTCAGAAGACTGTGACTGATGATAACCTTGATCACGCTGGTGTCATCATCGGGGAGGAAATTGAGCGTAGCGACGGTGAAAGGACGATAAAACAACGTCTTTTCCTCCAATGCCGTGATCTTTCCAACGCCGTCAGCCATCGTGCTTTCATCGTCCTGGGAAAAATGGCGCATGTGATCCATAGACACATTGATGGAAAAATCCTGTGGAGGCTCCTCACCGTGCTTCTCGCGATATTCATTTTTCGCATCCTCGACAAGGGGTCCCGATGAGACAGAGAACTCGCGTTCCAGGGGAGAAATATACTCAGCTACCATCGACAGACTCCACGTATAGCGCAGCGGCATTCGCAGGGCAGACGGCAAAGCGGCGGCCTCCACGCATTCGGCGTAGAATGTGGCGCCGTGCTCCTCCATAAGTTGGATGACCCCACTCTCCGGGTTATCTCCGACGCGACGAATCAGCTCCAACTCCAAGCGTTCATCATGTTCATAGTAGAAGAACATACCTGCGCATTCGCAACGTTTCTTCTCCTTATCGACAATCTTTGAGAGAATGAGCAGATGGGGCAATTCCCTGCATGAGAAAAGGAGATAGGGCTCTTCCCGAACCTTAGAACCTATGCCGTCGATGCGAATGGAAAGAGGTTCTCCATTGGTAGCCGCGTACGGAATGACCATGTGGAACAGCTTGAAATCCTCGCATCCTCCCAAGAGGAATCGAAACCGTGTACGGAATTTGCTCATTCCCAACGGCAGGAACTGCTCGACGTGAGCATCATTCGTCATCCAACCATCGGCGTTTTTGACAAGAGTCGGAGAAAAAAGGTAAAGTCCGTCGGAACCCTCCAGAAGGGCTGAGTAATAAACATCGTGCTCAGGGAACAAGTCATCACATGCCTCGCATTGCTCACTCGTAAGAGCATCCAGCGAGATGGTGTCAGAGACGATCGGATGAAAGCAGAGGCAGCATGGACGCCCATCACGGAGAGCCGTATAATGCGGACCTTTCGGGGCTTTTTCCCGTGCAAGAGGAGAAATCCGCCGAAACCCACACTTTCTCAACGCCGGCAATATTTCGCGAGAGTACAGAGTAAGCACCCCGTGAAAAAGATCAGGGTTGGATTCAATCTTCTCTACTTCTTCAGTGAGGTGAATGAGATGATCACCTGAGTTTTTAGGACTATCAGTCATTTTATAATTTAGAGGTAAGTTGTTGGTAATTGAGTTCAGAGAAAGTACTGCGCCGTAAAAAGGCGTTCAAGGCGCCACCGAGGATAACCAGTTCCACAGAACCGTCAGGATTGACCGCGCGGAGATCTGAATACTCCGGACGGTAAAAGCCATACACCTCCTCATCATCTTCGTCGTAACGGAAGAAAGAATCGGGGAGCTTGGTGAGTGCCATCGTAGCGTCTGAGACGGGGAGACTGATGCCGAAGCCGCGATCCCCGAAGTCGAAGTACTGCTTCTTGATCAGGGCCAAAGGCTTTCCGCCGGGGATTGACACCTGGATATCGTAAGTCCCGGCAAGACCGTAGTTCACGTTGAGAAATTCGATGAATTGCTTGGGGGATTCCTTGTAGCGGTTAGCCTCTTCCACGATGGCCTTGAGTATATCAAAGGTCATACCACGCACGAAAGTGCAGAGTTGAAGGATCTCCTCCTTAAGCTCCGGATAGACGAGATTATCATCGCAGTACTGGTTGACAATCTTGCGAGACAACGTGCCATAGCGGAAGTGGTAAAAAATACGTCCCGGACGGCTGAACACATAGGGATTGATATAGGATGTGTCATTACAACTCATGACAAAGAGCTTGCGTGACTCAAACACCCCGTCGAGAATATCCAGCAAGCCACTCTGCGAGGCTGCTTGATCATCTCTGTATGAATAAACCTTGTCAAACTCATCAAAAAGGATCATGCAAGGCACGTCAACACTGTGCAGGAAAGCTGCAAGTTCCGAGGTATTAAATCCCTTGTTGATGATAATCGTGGCGAAACCGAATTCCCTGGCCAAACGCACGGAAATCATTTTCCCCGTGAGAGTCTTTCCGCTTCCCTTGATCCCGGAAAGCAGCACGCCAAGATTTTTACCCTTGCGGTCCATGAATGTTTGAATGATACGCTCCACCGTGGCGCCGTAATCACCATAGACCTTCGATCCCGGGTGGAAATCATCGATACGCTTGAGGAAAAATTGCTCGGCTCGTTTGTCGAAATCCAGCACGTAAGTACCCACAGGAAGCCGATCCGTGACAGAGAGCGTACTTGACTCTGAAACACGAATGATGTTGTCGTCTTTGATGTATTGTGACATGACTGTTAGATAATGTTTGATTGTTTGACAGATGAGCGCTCAAGAACAGAGAGAGCTGCATACCGGAAAGGAGGAGAAGCGAGGTAATGCAGAGGCGGATCTCAAAGCGCCGGTCAAACCGGTTTCCTTAGAGAGTCCGGTTTAGCCAATAAACCGCCAACCCCTGCACGTCATATGTCCTATCGAGCATTTCATGATCGTATGGTTCGTTTGCGGTTTTGATAAATGAGCGGAAAGTCACATCTGATGTGACGGCGCGCGTAAATTATCACGTTTTTTTCGACTTGACAAGCCCGATTTCAAATTTTTTTACCTTTTTTCGTCTATATTTGGTGAAGGGCGCTCGTGAAGCGATAGCAAAGATAATAGAAAATATGATTGCAGGTCATTAAAAAGAAGGCGACAGAGCCATGCAGGGCAAAAGCTGAAAAGAAAATTGGTTGACATGGGAGGAAATGGGGCGTATTCTCCGCATAACAAATAATTGAAAAATATGGCAGAAGAAGGAGATTTAACTGAGAGACAACGTGAGTTTGCGGCGGGAAACAGTCAGTAACGCGCCGTACCATTTTTCATTGTCCTTCCGACGCCATACGGCATTATCAGGAAATTTAACCCATAGGTATTCGAGCTCGTCACCGTATTTTTCACGGACATAGGCGATGAGCGCAACGGACTGCTCCGCTTTGAAAACCGCCGTTTCATAACAGCAATCGGCGATATCCTGCAAGATGTTTGTTACAGCCGTTCTGACCTCGCCGACAAATGTGCCGACCGCGTCTGTTTTTAAAGGACATATTCCTCGCCGGTGGCGATTTCCGTCAGCTTCGTATCCGGCACAGAATTCTTACCGATGGTGATCTCCAACGCAAAGGCATTGTCCAGAATATTCGTGCCGTATCTGTAACCACCGCGTATTTTCTGAAATCCGTAACTTTCCAGCCTTTCGGGAACAGCCTTTTTTCGCAGAAAAATATCTTCAAACACGGTATCGTCACCTCCGTAAATTCACAATTTGCCGTCTTAATTGTCTTTCCGACAACCGGGAAGTTGTCTCAATCGAACAATGCTGCTTTATTCGGATTTTCATACGAATCAAAGCACATTAGAATTTGCTCTTTC
>CANQSS010000047.1 GCA_947626545.1 uncultured Akkermansia sp.
ACGTATTCCAAATACGTATTCCCTATTTGTTTCATATGAAAGACCCACTCTGGCAGTGGGGCATCCCAACTCCACGGCAAACGCATTAGGAAATGTGTTTACCCATTTACGATTTACGACTTGAGAGGTTCTCTCGCCTGAAGCGCGGGGGTGCGGAGTAGGTGCGCAGAGAAACTTTCAAAACATTGCGTATTGTCAGTTAGAATGGTTTTGGATACGCGATGCTAGTTTGCAGACTTCTTTTCCATCGCCTTTCTTCCATGAAACGCATGGGAGACGGGCTAAATGGACTTGGAGAAATTTTATTGGGCCACGTGTGAGTTTGCCTTGGAACAATCTCACATCTTCACTTGCCAAAAGGGAAGAATGGTGTTAAGATGCGCGCAAGCTATGGCTCTTTCAACAAATCAGCAACCGGCTTTCGATTTCAAAATCGAAACTGCCGAAGTAAAAGAAAAGAAGCAAGGCATTCTCTTCTATATTCTACCTCCGCTCGTTGTCGCCTCTGTCTTTGTGTATTGTTACCTGAACAGCCAGGCGCCCGAGACATCTGATCAAGCGATCGGGGGTCAAGCAAAGGCGAAGCCGGTGTATTCCACCACGGCGCAATACTTGGATGATGAGGAAGAAGAGGAAACGGAAGACACCAGCGATGAGTAAAGGTATGCCGACTCCTATCTCCATGCAGCCGAGTGGTCTTGTAGTACCGCCTCACCCCACCATTCCGTACATCATCGGAGATGGTTCCGGCCCCGACATCTGGCGTGCCTCGCGACCGGTCATCGATGCCGCCGTGCGCGCGGCCTACGCTGATTCTCGCAGCATCGACTGGGTCGAAGCGCTTGCGGGACAAAAAGCGTACGATACGGTGGGAACTTGGCTTCCGGAAGAGACGATCCAGGCTTTTCGCGATTATCTGGTGGGCATTAAAGGCCCCCTCACCACTCCGGTAGGCGGGGGCATTCGTTCTCTGAATGTGGCTCTTCGTCAAGGTCTGGATCTGTACTGCTGCGTGCGTCCGGTGCGCTATTTCCCCGGACTGGAAACACCCGTAAAACACCCCGAACTGGTGGATATGGTTGTCTTCCGCGAGAATACGGAGGATATCTACGCGGGAATTGAGTTTTCGGCAGACTCTCCGGAGGCAGGCGTATTGCGTGACTGGCTGAGTACCACCTTCCCGGAAAGAGCGGCAAAAATTCGTTTTCCTCAAACAAGCGGCTTCGGCATCAAGCCCGTCTCGCGCGAAGGAACGGAGCGGCTTGTGCGCGCTGCTATCCAGTACGCTATCGATCACCAGCTACCCAGCGTCACTCTGGTGCACAAGGGCAATATCATGAAATTCACCGAGGGGGCATTCCGCGATTGGGGATACGCACTTGCGGAGCGCGAGTTCGGAGCTGTCCCCTGCGGCAAGGGGCCTTGGCGAAAGCTCCCTTGCGGGATCATCATCAAGGACTGCATTTGCGATGCCTTTTTGCAGGAAATACTGCTGCACCCCGCGGAACACTCCGTGGTTGCTACGCTTAACTTGAATGGCGATTATTGCTCCGATGCTCTTGCGGCGCAGGTGGGCGGCATTGGCATCTCACCCGGGGCCAACATCAATTACCGCACGGGACACGCCGTTTTTGAAGCCACACACGGCACTGCCCCTAATCTGGCAAATCAAAACAGAGTGAACCCGAGCTCCTTCCTGCTTTCTGCTCAGATGATGCTCACTTATATCGGCTGGAACGAGGCGGCTGATGCCCTGCTGCGCGGAATGCAGGCTACTCTCGCGGCTCATCAAGTCACTGCGGATCTGGCGGCTCTAATTCCGGGCGCCTCCGCCCTGAGTACATCCGACTACGCCGAGGCGTTAATCGCTCACATTCTCTCCTGAGGCGCCATGGCCGACCCGCAATTCGTCCACGACACATTCAGCGCCATTGCCTCACGCTACGTGTTGGCCAATCATATGCTCTCACTGGGGGCGGATGTGCTTTGGCGCTCACGAGCAGTGCAAATCATCTCGGAATGGCATCCCTCCAACCTCATGGATGTCGCCACGGGCACGGGCGACTTGGCGCTGGATATCTGCCGGGAGTTGCCGGAAATACGCGTGCTCGGGCTTGATTTCTGCGAACCGATGCTCGCCATTGCGCGGCGGCGGGGGCTGACCCGCACCCTGCAAGCTGATGCCATGCACATGCCGCTCGAGAATGCCTCATTCGATGCACTGACCATCTCCTTCGGCCTGCGCAATCTACCGGATTATACGGCAGCCTTGCTCGAGTTTCGGCGAGTGCTGAGACCCGGAGGGCACCTTCTCGTGCTCGATTTTTCTCTTCCCGACGGCATCGCCAGAGGTCCCTACCGGCTATACCTGCACCACATCCTGCCCCACCTAGCCGCATGTCTCACCGGCAACCACTCTGCATACGCCTACTTGGGACGCAGCATTGAGCAGTTTCCTCGCGGACTCGCCATGATGAATCTGATGCGACAGGCGGGATTCACCAACCCCACGCACCTGCCACTCTGCGGCGGCATCGCTGCTATTTATACGGCAGAAGTCCGACAGTGAAGGAAACCGTTTAGGATTTACGATGTACGATGTACGATTTGGGGAATTCGGCGCGTTGTGTGAAATTGCGATTGTGTGGGCATGGACATGACAGATGTGCTCAATGCGCCAAACATGCGGCGTGAAAAAAAACGGGGCAAGACGCACTTTCTGATGGACAAAAAGCGCACATTCAGGTAGGATGAGGCGCGTATGAGTGGAGTGCCTTTCCGGACTCCGCGCACCAAGTCTTACCCTGCTTCCTATCATGCCATTCTTCAACAACTCCAAGAGCAATTCGGAACCTGATTTCAAGACGAATTCCGACTTTTCAAATGACTCCGTCAGTTCGCCGTGGGACACCCCTGCGGGCGATCCTTCTGATCCCGCCTCCGATTTCTACACCAGCCAAGATTCCGGTTCGTCTCCCTTCGGTCAGTCCTCCCCAGACATTCCCTCGTCTTCCAACAGCAACGTGCTCAACTCTGATGTTACTGTGATCGGAACTCTGCGTTTCTCGGAGGACCTGCTAGTGGATGGCATTGTGGAAGGGGAGATTGTATCCGATGGAGTGCTTACAGTGGGAGCCAACGCCAAGATTTCCGGTACGGATAAGAACCAGCCGGCTATCCGCACAAAGAGCGCCATTATCCATGGCAAGGTTATCGGCAATGTCGTAGTTTCTGACCGCGTTGAACTTTCTTCCACCGCTGAATTGCAGGGAGATGTCACTGCGAACAGTATTGCCATTCAGGAGGGGGCTCAGATTGTTGGCCACGTCCAAGCGGGCGCTAACCTCGGTATCACCGCTCCCCTCAAATCTCCGGCGTCCTCGCCCAGGAAGAGCGTCAGGCGTGCTTCCTCTTCTGCCGATGAAGACGCCTCCAATCTTTTGGTATGATTGAAGCGAGGATGGCCTCTGCAGACTCGGGCTTCATCACCCGACCGCTGGAGGCTCCCGGTTTCTCCGGCTATTTGGCACAGGGTGGACACAAGCGGCGTGATCCTCTCGCGCCGCCTCCCGTGGAGCGTGAGTCGCGTGTCGCCGTTCCGATGCGTGAGATCGTGTGTTACGAATGCGGTAAAACCTGCAGCATACCTGCGGCTGCGCTCTCTGCATCGTGCTCCCACTGCTCTGCGCACCTGAATACGGACAACATCACTGTCAAGCCGGGCACCCGCCACCTGCGGGTGCGCACGCTCGGGGATGTGAGAATACCGTCCTCGGTAGAGCTCTCCGGACTGGATGTGATATGCCACCATTTGCACGTGGCAGGGCGCGTGAATGGCACACTGCGCGCCACGGGGAACGTCACGCTGGCGGGACACGCTACGGTGAGTGGCAAGCTCGTAGCCGATGAACTGATTGTGCAGCGCGGCGCGAAAGTAGAAATGCAGTCGGGTATTTCCGTTGAGCACGCAGATGTGCACGGCGCGTTCAGTGGGCGCCTGTACGCCCGCGATTCCGTGCATATATACCCCGGCGGCAAACTCAATGGACCCTGCTGCACGCCGTATCTGCAAATTGATCCCGGCGGTCGTCACATCGGCGCCCGGGAGACTCCTGACTCCTCCCTCTGACACAAACTATGGATATTCGCGTCAGCGGCGCTTCCCTCAATACGCTGCAGCACATCGACCTGTGCCTGCCGTCGGGAAAGCTCATTGCGCTGGCGGGGCCTAGCGGTTCCGGCAAGAGCACGTTGGCGCGCGACACGCTTTTTGCTGAGTCACGTCGCCGATTTCTGGATTGTCTCTCCCCCGCTGCGCGGCGTATGATGGCTCGCCCCGCCCGACCCGAAGTGGAGAGCATTGAGGGGCTGCCCCCTGCCCTGTGCCTTGAACAGGGGCTTCCCGTTTCCACTTCCCGTGCCGTGTTGGGCAGTATCACTGAATCACTCGACTACCTACGCATCATTTACGCTGCCATCGGAACGCCGCATGACCCCGTCACAGGCGAAGCGCTCACCCGGCTCAGCCCGGATGAAATCTCCGCCGCACTTTGCGAGCTCCCCTGCGGTACACGTCTCACCCTCCTCGCACCCTTGGCGGATAAATGGGGCGATGAGGAGGACGAGCTGAGCACGATGCAACTGCGCAAAGCCGGCTACCTGCGCCTGCGAGTGAATGGCGAGTTGCGCGACTTGGACGAGCTGGAAGAGACCCCCCTGCCACCGGAGGCAACACTGGAGTTGGTGGTGGATCGCCTCATCATCAAGCCGGAAAATTTTTCACGCTTGGCAGACTCTCTGCAGAGTGCGCTTCGGATCTGCCCGGATGAAGTACGCGCGTTGACGCAAGCCCCCGGGCAAGAGGAAGCACAGCTGAGCAGCTTCCACACACGCTTTCGCAATGAACACACCGGGTTCACCCTGCCGGACCTCAGCCCGGAACTTTTCTCCCCTTTTTCGTCGAGTGGCGCATGCCCAAAATGTGGGGGACGCGGGGTCGTTGAAAATCGCAAGAAGGCGCTCACCACTTGCCCGGCATGCGGCGGCATGCGGCTGAATCCCACCGCCCTGGCCGTCACTCTGCGCTTCGGCGAGCGCGAAATCGGCCTCGGCGACTTTTGCCACGTTACCGTGCGGCATAATCTGGAGCTGCTGGATTCACTTTCCCTGCCGACGGTGTTCTCCCGAGCCCTTCGGCCTGCGCTGGATGCACTGCGCATGCGGTTGGTGTGTCTGCATGAGCTCGGCTTGGGCTACCTGACCCTTGACCGACCGGCCACGACACTTTCGGGCGGTGAACTGCAACGCGCTCGCCTGGCCGGACAAATCGGCGGAGGTCTCTCCGGCGTGCTGTACGTGCTGGATGAACCCACCATCGGTCTGCATTCTTCCGAAACCAAACGGCTTATCCTCGCATTGCAACGCTTGCGCGACAAGGGGAACACGATCCTCGTCGTGGAGCATGACGCTGAACTGTTGCGCGCCGCAGATCTCATCGTGGAAATGGGCCCCGGCAGCGGACCGGAGGGCGGACGCATTGTGGCCACCGGCACCTGCGCGCAGCTCATGAATAACCCGGATTCCCCCACCGGCGCCTGGCTGGCGGGTCGCTGTACCTACGCCCGCCCCACACCCATCATCCCCGGTGAATACGGATGGCTCACCCTGCACCACGCCAGAGCGCACAACCTGAAAAACATCGACTTCACCTTCCCCACTGCCGCCTTCACCTGTCTGGCGGGTCCCGGCGGCTCCGGCAAGAGTACATTGGTGCACGATTGCCTCGTCCCTGCACTCAAGACCGGCAAACTCAGCGGGGCAGAAAACATCCAACGTGCTGTCGTGGTGGACCAGAGTCCCATCGGCAGCGGGGGACGCTCCACCCCCGCCACAGCCACAGGCTTGCTGGATGTGCTGCGCCCGCTCTACGCGCGCCTTCCCCTGTCGCGTGCACGCGGGTACACGCCGGCTCGCTTTTCGCTGAATGTGCGCGGGGGACGTTGCGAGCGCTGCAGCGGCACAGGCTTCCTGGAGGTAGATATGAACTTCCTGGCCGATCTCCACACCCCTTGCGACGCCTGCCACGGCGCCCGGTACAACCGCGAAACGCTGGAGGTCACCTGGCGCGGCAAATCGATTGCTCAAGCGCTCGCCCTCACCGTACAGGAAGCACTCTCCTTTTTTTCGAGCATTCCTGCGGCAGTCTCCATTCTGCAAGCTATGCACGATATCGGATTGGGCTACCTGCCTCTCGACCGGGCTGCAGAAACACTCTCCGGCGGGGAAGCGCAGCGAGTCAAATTGGCCACCTATCTGGCCAAAGCAGGCCCATCCCGCAACCAGCGCGCTCTGCACGAGAAAAAACTCCTCTTCATCTTGGATGAGCCTACCACCGGTCTGCACTTTGCAGAAGTGGATCAACTGCTACGCGCCATCTATCGCCTGCGCGATGCCGGTCATACCGTCCTGTGCATCGAGCACCACCCGGGCATGCTCTCCCGCGCCGATTACCTGGTGGAGCTCGGACCGGGCGCCGGTGACGAAGGAGGCCGCATTGTTTCTGCCGGCAAACCGTAAATTCTGGCTCTGACCTACTATAGTGTTGATTTTTGGCGAAACGGCGTAAATTTGAAGTGGTTGTGTCGCTAAATATGGGGAATGATTCGATGTGCGGCAGGAGAGCAGGAATCCTATGACAATTTTATTGAATGGCTATTGGAGTCAGAAGCGCAGAAGGCGTATGAAGAGTATGTAGAGAGGAAGCAGCGCGAATGCGGTGTTTTAGCGGAGAAGAAGAAAGCAAAGGAAAGGCTTTTGGAGAGGAGGAAACTAACGCCTCAGGAACAGGGAATGGATAGAGAAGTTAAAGAAGGCAAAAAGGACAGATCCTTTACCAAGTGTTCCTCTCAGGAAACGCAAGGCGGGAGAGAACTATGAGTATCTTTTGGAGGTTCTTACCGCAAGATCGGTCGTTTTAGCTTTTCACACGATTTTAACAGTTCCTCGATTTTTGCAACGATACGCTTTTGCTCGGGAAGAGGGGGGAGAGGTAAATACAACTGAACAAGAAGAGAGAAATGTCTGGCATATCCTCTATTGCGCATTGTTTTTGCACAAAAAAGCAATAAAATATAACAGTATTTAGCGTCAACTAATAAAGGTTTGAGTAGTTTAGCCCCATCCGCTCTAACAACAAAGGGGAAATTTAATAATTTCACATTTTTAGTATGGTCCCCAAAAAGAAGAATGGGAGGATCATCAAGAACTTGATCAAAGAGATTTGTGTATCCATCGATAAATTTTGCTCCCTGACCCACAACCGGGTACTTGCCTGTTTTTTTTATTTCCTTACTTTGACCCTGACCATATTTTGAGTCAACTTCATATGAAATCTCATCCAGTCTTACCCACATCCAACTTTCCGGAATATCAAAGGGCTTTCCTTCTTCCATAATTTCCGGCAAAGTTTTTTCCTTTTTGAGCTTCCCTGCTTTGATAAGTTGTTGCTTTTTCGCTCGGATCTGCCGGTAGAGTTCTGCCGCCGTGCCTTCTTCAGGGCGCTGTTCCACTAGCTTGCCCTGGACGGCTAACTGCAAGATGGACTTTTGGATTTCCTCGGGGAATCGCTTGTTTAATGCGTCCAGACGACTCCACGCTTGTTCATAGCGGTCAATGTATGGCAACAGTTCCTCGATTTTTGCAACGATGCGCTCTTGCTCGGCAAGAGGGGGAAGAGGTAGAAGAAGAGAAACAAATTTCGATTTATTCAGAATCGATATAGGGGTTGCACTTGAACTCTCTATCTCTCGCTGTTTTACTTCCTCACTTTTCAGGAAGTAAAGTAGCATTTTCATATTGATGTGAGCATGAGGGAAAATTGCATTTATTTGTTGATTACAAATGCCTTCTTTAGAAATAATAGAACACTTCCCTATGCTCCCTATACAACTTACCAAGATGCTGTTGCATGGCAAAAGAGGTGTGCACGAAGCACCTTTGATGCTTACATATTCTTTTGATGCATGAGTGTAGCACAAGTTTTTGTTTATATCTGCCGGTTTGTAAAAGCAAATTTCCTTTGGTTCAAAGTTGTCGCGTTGCTGAGTCGATGGTGTTTTCCCTGTTATAACTCGCACAATATCTCCCAATCTTACCCACGTCCAACTTTCCGGAATATCAAAGGGCGTTTCTTCTTCCGTAATTTCCGGCAAAGTTTTTTTCTTTTTGAGCTTCCCTGCCTTGATAAGTTGCTGCTTTTTCGTTTGGATCTGCTGGTAGAGTTCTGCCGCCGTGCCTTCCTCGGGGAGCTGTTCGACTAGCTTGCCCTGGATGGCTAACTGTAAAATGCTTTTTTTTAACTCCTGTGGGGTCATGATTTCGTTCCTTCCAGTAGGGTTGTAATCTCCGCTAGTACCTGATCAATTTCCGCATTCAAAGAGGCACGCTCGCTTTCATATTGTTGGATCAGCTCCCACGGCTCCAAGATTTCCTCTTCCTTTCGTGGGAAAGAGCAGCATTTATCAAAATTATAGTTGAGAGCTTGCAATTCCTCTGTCGTATAAAAGTGCGCTTTATCGAAACCATCGACGACGATGGGCTGCTTGTTTTTCCACCATGCGCGAACAGGGTCAAAATGCCTGTCCTGCATCGGTCTTGCTTTGGTGAAGCTCTTGGAGCCCTCCGGGCAATCCAACCTGTAGAACCACACGCCGACGGAGGCAACACCTTTTTGGAAAAACAGCAGATTGGTGTGCACGCTGGCATAAGGTTTGAATACCTGAGGCAAGCGAATGATGGTGTGAAGACCGTATTCTTTCAGCAATTTCTCCTTTAGTGCCTTTTTTACCGGCTCTGTCCCAAACATGAATCCGTCGGGGAGGACAATGCCGCAACGCCCATGATCTTTCAGGAGATGCATAGTGAGCGCTAAAAACAGATCGGCGGTCTGAGAAGTTTTAAACTCCGCTGGAAAATTCTGTTTGATAGTCGCCTCCTCTGCACCTCTGAATGGAGGATTTGTGACGATCACATCCACACGATCCTTTGCTGAGTAATCGGAAAGAGGACGGGCAAGAGAGTTCTGGTGTCGGATCTGCGGCACTTCAATGTCGTGCAGGATAAGGTTCGTCATTGCCAACAGGTACGGCAACGGCTTTTTCTCCCATCCAAAGATTGTTGTTTGTAGGGTCTTCAGCTCCTCCGTTGAGGTCACGCTACCCAAATGCGCGATGGTGCTGGCGAGGAAGCCACCCGTGCCGCAGGCGGGATCTAACACGGATTCTCCAAGCTTGGGATCGATCATTTCCACAACGAAGTTCGTAACGGGGCGAGGCGTGTAAAACTCACCCGCTCTTCCGGCGCTTTGCAGGTCTTTGAGCATCCTTTCGTACAATTCATTAAAGGTATGCTTTTGTCGCGCATCGATAAAATCAACTTGATCATTGATGCGATTGATAAGCTGGCGGAGATAGACACCGGACTTCATGGAGTTATTGATGTCCTCAAAGACCCCGCGCACCACGAATTGACGCAAGTCTCCATCAGAGGCATCAAGTTTTTTGAGATCGTCGAATAACTTGTTTACAAAATTTATCAGGGAGTCACCGGTGATACCCTCTTTATCCGCCGCCCAGTCACGCCAACGCAACCCCTTCGGAATCACGCCGTGGTAGTCGGAGTGAAATTCCCAGCTCATTTCCTTGGCATCAAAGGCTTTTAGGAACAAAAGCCATGTGATTTGCTCGATATACTGCGCGTCGCCATTCAAACTGGCATCTTTGCGCATAATATCTTCCAAGGATTTTATCAATGTGGACATTGCCATAACCAGTTTTTTCTATTTACCAACTTACGCGGCGTATATTGCAGTTTCCAGTTCTTTGATTGCTTCGCGGTACTTTTCAATACCCTTAAAGATTGAATTGACAATATAGACCTGTCCACCGTATTGCGTGAGCGGCGCAACTTTCAAAACATCTACATTTCCGAGATCGACAAGCCCATTATCAGCGTATTTTGTCAAAAGCACGTTGAGAATCTCTGCCGCCTTTTCTCCGTATTTGGTGAAATAGTTGCGTTTCCGGACACGCTCAGCGCGTTCCTTTCTTGTCAACAGCGGCTTGTCAAAAGCGATATGAAGAATCATGTCTAACGGGTCAAGGTCTTTCCCTACCCCTTCGCACAAGTCCTCAAAAAACACACCTCGTTTTTCAAGCTCCTCTACGATCGCTTGCTTTTTCTCTGCGCTATTCCATGCGGAGATGAACTCATTAAGCGAGGCGTATTGATTGAGTACATTTCGCTTTGTGTAGTCAACCAGACTCTCTGTAATGAGTTTTCCGCTTTCATCAAGATACTGAACATGCTCTTTGGAAACCGTAACAGGCGTTTTCCCTAAAACGTATCTCACCCTCTCCTTATCAGGAAGGGGTCCTATTCTCGGAGGGGCATCCGGTTCCGGATCTGTTTTACCTCCGTAATCTTCGTTTTGTTCAATCGGTCCATCAAAATCAGGGTCATGAAACAGGCTTGTCACATTACGAAAATCAAAGGTTGTAAAGTAGAGTTTCCCTAGATCTTCCCGCACGCGCGTGCCGCGTCCGATAATCTGCTTAAACTCGGTCATTGAGCGAATATTTGAGTCCAGAATGATGTATTTGACACTTTGGACGTCCACACCGGTGGACAGCAGCTTCGATGTCGTGACAAGCACGGGATACTTACTTTCTACATTGCGAAAATTATCGAGTTGCCTGACACCTGCTTCATCGTTGGCTGTGATACGCATGATATAGCGGTCATCCTCCGCGCACATGTCGGGATTTTCATTAACAAAGGGCGATACAGAGCGTATAACTAAAAACTCGCTCCCCTCTACACATCCACAATTACCAAATCCAACCTTCCTCTCAAAACCTTCCCCTTGTTGCAGCGGCTCATTCGCAATATTCTCGCGCTGCGTGCAATTTTCGGCCTTTTCGGCTACTACTTCTTCATGGGAGGTTGTTATTACCCCCCCCCGCTATATGTTGATTATCAATGACTTGCATAACTAGATATTGTATGATACGCCCACATTATATCTCGTTTTGTTGGACGTATCAAGCAGTTATTTAAGTAAGTTCTACGCTGCTTTATTGACCGCTTGGCAAATGTAGGGAATGGCGGGACGGTTGGGAACATCCACTCGGCGCGTGTAGCTTTGAGCCGTCATGATGTGACGCACCAGCAGACGCATCTTCTCCGTGTATGTTTCCTTGGCGTACGTTGCGAAGTTGAACCAGAGCAGGTAGTTGTTCAGGTGCTTCGTGGAAACGCCGTTAAACTCCCGCACAAAGCGTTTCAGCCCGCCGTGATAGGCATTGATGTGCTGGATGCTGTAACAGCCCTTCTTGGAGGAATAAGCATCCACCATCACGCGATTGAGTCCATGCTCGGAGGCGAGTCGATTGTACACCGATGCCCCATCCGCACACACCGTGGATGCCTCTGCAATATGCCCACTTAGCACCGCCTCAACCCCCGCATAAGAACCCTTGCCGGTCTCCGCAACCTTGGCAACGCTCTGCCCGCTGCGGTTCACGGCACACGGCACACAGACTTGCTCAAACGAAAGCCCGCGCTTCCTCCCCTTGTGGAAGATAGATGACCCACGTTTGCGAGGCTTACGCCCCACCGCCTTGCCTCCCTTGTACGACAGGCGAAAATTCGGCGAGCGGAGCCCGCGGGAGTGCGAAACAAGAGCGGGGACTTTCCAAATCGTACATCATAAATCGTACATAGGCAAACGCATTTTCCAATGCGTCTGCCTTGGTGGTATTGCAACACGGCTCAGATTATGGTATGATTGGCTCATGACCGGTGTTCGATACGTTCTCCTGCTTATCCTGACTTCTCTGCTGTGTGTCTCCTGTGCGCAGCAACATACCCTCGTCTCCGAGAGTGGTCTGTATGACGTCCAGCTACGCAGCTCCATAAAAACTTCCGTCAATGGCGCTTGGTCCTGGGGTCGCGGCAACCCCTATCTCAACCAAAAGGAAGGCTCCATCTACATTGCGCCGCTGGATATTTCCAAAGTTGAGAAGGATGAACCGGAATTGGCGCCCCTTATGGTTCCTCAAATGCAGCATTACATGGTGGAATCCCTTGGCAAAGCTTTGAAAGAAGGGAACGAGGCCAACAAGCACAACTGGACTTTGACGGATGACCCAAATACGGCCGATATTCGCGTCGATATGGCACTCGTTCACTTTCGCCCCCAGTACCCTGCTCTGCGCATACTCTCCAAAATCAGCGGCAATTTTATCAAAGTTCCCGGCATTACCGGCGTGGTAGGTAAATTTGCCGAAGGCGATATATGCATTGAACTCACCATCCGTGATGTCAAAACCGGACAGCTTCTGTTCGCCTGCAAGGACAGCAATCGGAAGACGGCCCGGCTCATCTCTGCGGAGGCTTACAAGAGAACGGGCAATGCCGATGTGAACCTGCGCAGTTGGGCAGAGCGGCTCGGCAAGCTTATCCGCTATTGCTCGCCCGATATGCTCGGTGACGGCATCCTGAGCGAGAAAATCCAAAACCGACCCATCACTGATGTCATTACCGACCGCCTTAGTTTGTAAGACAAGTCATTTACGATTTACGATTTACGATTTGGATTATAGCGCGCCAGAGGCGCGGGCTATGCGAAGCTTTAGCGAAGGGGGTGGGTGAAACCATGGATGGTTGTTGGTTAGAAAGGTTTCGAATTTAATGCGCAGCGGAGCTCGCGGAGGTGGCGAAGCGAAAACGAGGGGGATGTGATGAAGCTATGTGCGGGCGTGGTTACAAAGGGGCAATGGCGCCTATTTGCGATTTTGACTTCTCTCCAATGCGTTTGGCGTGGTGAGACCTGTCAAATTGCACATCCGTCCCAAGAAAAAGCGATCCCAACATACAGTTACCGACGCGTAATGTAGCATAATGTGTTCACAATTTACGATTTACGATTTGGGTTATAGCGCACCAGAGGCGCGGGCTATGCGAAGCTTTAGCAAAGGGGGTGGGTGAAACCATGGATGGTTGTTGGTTAGAAAGGTTTCGAATTTAATGCGCAGCTCCGCTGCGCATTATTTGCAAATCGTACATCGAAAATCGTACCTCGTACATAGGCAAACGCATTTTCAATGCGTTTGCCGTGGTGAGACTTGTCAAATTGTGTCAGACTGCAAGATGCAGCTTGAAATGCGGGGACAACGTGCTATGCTAGGGGGAGCGTATGGAAACGAATACCCAAGAATTAACCGACCTCATCGTGCGCCGCTCTTCTTGGATCAGCACACTCAAGATAGAAATCAGCAAAGTCGTGGTGGGGCAGCAGGCTCTCATTTCTCGTCTCATCCTGAGCCTGCTCTGCAAAGGCCATGTTCTGCTGGAAGGTGTTCCGGGACTTGCCAAGACCCTGTCCGTGAAAACGCTGGCCGGAGCGATGCACGCCAATTTTTCGCGCGTGCAATTCACGCCGGACCTCCTGCCCGCGGACCTGGTGGGCACCATGATATACAACCCTGAGCTGCACCAATTTTCGCCCAAAAAAGGTCCTATCTTTGCCAATTTGGTTTTGGCGGATGAAATTAACCGCGCGCCCGCCAAAGTGCAAAGTGCGCTGTTGGAGGCCATGCAGGAGCGCCAGGTAACCTTGGGCGAGACCAGTTACGCCCTGCCCAATCCCTTCCTCGTGCTCGCCACGCAAAACCCGATCGAGCAGGAAGGCACCTACCAACTTCCCGAGGCACAGTTGGATCGCTTCCTCTTTAAGGTCGTCGTCGATTATCCCTCACGCGACGAGGAATTGCAGGTACTCACCCTGATGGGGCGAACCGGGCCTGTTCCCACGACGCACCCGGTTGTGGAAGCCCGGGATATCGAGGCATCCCGCGAGCTGGTAGATAAGATATTCATCGACCCGGCGGTGCAGCACTATATCGTGGACTTGGTGCGCACGACCCGTACGCCGGAAAAAGTGGATCGCTCACTGGCCGGCATGGTACGCGCAGGCGCTTCTCCGCGCGCTACCATCAACATTGCTCTAGCCTCCAAGGCGCTTGCCTTCACCCGCCAGCGTGCTTATGTGACCCCGCAGGATGTGAAGGATCTGGCGCATGACATCCTGCGTCACCGCATCCTCCTCTCTTATGAGGCCGAAGCCGCCAATGTGACGGCAGACGATGTCATTGACCGCATCCTCTCGAAAGTACCTGTACCTTGATAAGAAGCGCATCGCCTCTCGCATGTCATGGATAAAACGCAGGACATCATGCAGCGAGTGCGCCGCATTGAAATGCAGGCGCGACGCTTGGTTACTGCCACCTTTGCCGGACTGTACCGCTCCGGCTTCCGCGGACAGGGGCTCGATTTCGACGAATTTCGCGAATATACCCCGGGCGATGAGCCGCGTTTCATCGATTGGAAAGTGACGGCTCGCACCGGCACACCCTACGTGCGGAAGTTTCACGAAGAGCGCGAGCAGGCACTGCTGCTGGCGGTGGATGCCAGCGCCTCCATGCGCTACGCCGGCAGTCTGAGTCCGGATTCCAAACTGGAGTACGCTGCGCGCATCGCTACCACACTTGCGTACAGCGCCGCCCTCAACGGCGATAAAACCGGCCTGCTCGTCTTCGGTTGCAATCCGCATTTTTACCTGCCCCCGGCCAAGGGCGTGCGCCAATATCTGCGCGTGCTCACTTCCATCCTCAGCGCCCCGCCGGGCGGAGCAGATGAAGATGTGCCCACCGTCGTCGATGAACTGCTGCGCACCCAGCGCAAAAAAACGCTGCTGGTCATGATCAGTGATTTTCTTTTCGCCCCGGACAAGCAATCCATCGGCAAGCTCAACTTTTGCCACGAAGTCATACCGATGCGCGTGAATGACCCGCTGGAACTCTCTCTGCCCGCCGCCGGACGCGTCTGCGCATTGGATGCCGAGACAGGCGTGCAGCTCGCGGCCAATTTGTCTGATGCAGCTCTTCGCGCCGAGCATTCCAAGCGGGTGCATGCACATTTTGCCGATTGGGATAAACTCTTCGGACAACTGTCCATTGACCACCTTCAGCTGCTCACCAACGAAGACTTTATGCCCAAGCTTCGCGCACTCTTCAAACGTCGCAGCCGACTATTTCTCCGCTAAATCATGCCCATCACACCCACCAACATACCGGATGCCATACCGGAGCTTGACCCCGAGCTCCCGGCGGAGCAATTTGCCGCCAGCGGCTGGATGTGGTGGTTACTTGCGGCTCTGCTGCTCATCGCCCTCATTGGCTCCGCGCTGTACATTTACCTGTACAGGCGACGCACACAGGCACCGGAAAGCGTAACGACGCCGGCTCAGCAGGCATTGGATGCTCTGGATGCCCTGCAAGCTGACTGCCCGCAACTCCTCCGTGAATTCAGCCTGCAGCTTTCGATGATTTTGCGCCGATTCCTGCAAGGCGAGCTTCAGGATCCTGCCCTGTACGAAACGCACGAGGAATTCAGCCGCCGCATCGATTCACTGTCTGCTGTGCCGGAGCCTCTGCGCCTCCCCATGCTTTCCCTGCTGGAACAACTCGCGGATCTCAAATACGCCGCCAGTAATGCCGGTGACGCCGCCGCCATGGCCGATTTCATCGAGAGAGCACGCGACCTCCTCTGCAAAATCCGCGACACGCAGCAGGCTCGAAACACGCCCGCCGCGGCGCCACTGCATGCGCTTCTGCCGCTCGCCGTGGTGAGTGGCACTCGCGAGCTCGAGTGGGGCAGCCCCGGTTGGCTGTGGGTGCTGCTGCTTCTGATACCCCTGTTCTTTTTGCGTCGACGCGAAGGCGCCGAGGGCAGTATCTGCTTACCTACACTCTCTTTTGTGCGCCCCCTGCTGAGTTCTCCCCACACACTGGCCGGGCGTCTTGGTCCCATTTGCTCGGCGCTGGCAGCCGTTGCACTCGTGCTGGCCTTGGCGCAACCCCGTTGGCGTCTCGAGCACGAAGAACAGAAAGTGAGCGGCATCGACATCATGATTGCTTGCGACCTTTCCGGTTCCATGGGCCTGCGCGATATGGTGTTTTCCGTACGCGACGAGCGAGGTCGAACGGGACGCGCCACGGTGGACCGCCTTCAAGCCGCCAAGCACGTCATCTCAAACTTTATCGCCGACCGCCCGAACGACCGTATCGGCATGCTCGCCTTTGCAGGACGAGCCAAACTGTGCAGCCCACTCACCCTCGACCATGCGATTTTGCGTTACATCATGGAGCAATTTTACCTGCCTGAGGCCGGACAATTCGGGCAAGCCGACCGCCCGGGCTACGTGGAACCGGATGGCACGGCCATCGGCACCGCCATTGCCGGAGCTGCCACCCGTCTGCACGAGCGCGTTGACACCAAGTCCAAGGTCATCATCCTCGTGACGGATGGAGTGAACAACAGCGGCTCCATCTCGCCGATCGATGCAGCTAAAGAAGCCGCCAAACTCGGCATCAAGATTTTCACGATCGCTATCGGCAGGGATGAGCGACTCTCGCGCTATACGGCCGATGTCGATACCTTCGATGAAAAAACACTGCGCGAAATTGCAACCATCACCGGAGGGCGGTTTTACCGCGCCGGCAGTGGTGCCCAACTGCAAGAAGCTTTCCGCAGCATCGATTCCTTGGAAAAGACAGATGCCACACGCCGCAAATTGGTGAGTTTTGATCCCCTCTTCATGTACCCGCTGACGGCGGCGCTCATACTCCTGCTGCTTGGCTTTTCCTTTTCAGAATTACGCACCCGCTTTGCGCCATGAGTTTTCTATACCCGCACGTTCTGATACTCTTACTGCTCCCGGTCATACTGGGAGTGGCGATTTTGCTGTGGCGGCGGCGTCTCGGCAAAGCTTGGGGCGTACTGGTGTCTTCCGAGCACCCGGAACTGGTCATCAGACCGCCTGCATGGCGTTCCCTGCTGCCCGTCTTTTTGCTCCTCCCCGCCCTTGCCTGCATCATCTTGGCGCTGGCTCGTCCCATCAACGGCTACGAACCGGGCAGCGCCTCCGCTTCCGGTCGCAATCTGCTCATCGCTCTGGACATCTCCCGATCCATGGAAACAACGGACGTTTCCCCATCGCGCTTGGACGAAGCGCGCGCGGCAGCCTACGAACTCATCGACGCACTGCCGGGGGATAAAATTGGGCTTATCGTCTTTTCGGGGGAGGCTGACCTCGTCGTTCCGCTTACCCATGACCACACTGCTCTGCGCGATGCGTTGGAGCAGGTGAACCGGGACTGGGCCGGCAGCGGCGGAACCAATTTCGACCAACTCTTGCGCTGCGCCATTGCGACTTTTACGCGCAGCGCTCCCGATAGCGCAAACGCTCTCGTCATTCTCAGCGATGGCGAAGACACCGTGGACACACCGGTTTCCCTGGCCGAGGAGGCTCGTAAAAAGAACATGCTCGTCATTACCGTAGGTGTGGGCACCCCCACCGGCGCCCCGATCCCCGATCCCCATGGCGAGAATGGGCTCTGGCAGGATGCCTCCGGCAAGCATGTCATCAGCAAGTTGGACACCGCCTCCCTGCAGCGGCTCGCCAAGGCCACGAGCGGCGATTTCTTCATTATGGGCTCCGGCGCCGATCTTTCCGCTTTCGCGCGCGAGACAGCTTCACGTCTTACCCGGCACGAGGAAACCTTTGATTCCGGGCGTGTACCACGGGACTTATTCGCCTGGCTTGCCATTCCTGCCTTGTTGCTGATCATCGCCGGCATTTTAGCCGCTACGGGATGGAAGGCGCCACGGCGCGGCGTCGTGTTGCTGGCGGGCTGTTTTCTTCTTATGCAGCAGGCCGCGGCTGATCCAAGCCCGGCAGATTCATACGCTCAAGCGATCCGGGCCCTTCAAGGGCAAAAGGACGAAGAGGCTCGAGAGCTTTTCTCTGCGGCTCTTCTGACGGGTGACGCGCATCTCCAAGCCGCGACTCATCTGGCCCTGGGCAATCAGCGCGCACGCGCCTGCTTTGAAAAATTGCGTGGTCTTTACGCTCAGGATTCCGGTACCAAAGTCTCCCCTGAGTCTCTGCAAAAAATTGTCGATGAACTTAAGTCGGTTCTCACCCCCTACCGCGATGCTCTGCAAGCGGATTCAAGTCTCATCCAAGCGAAGAACAACTCCGAAAAAATCCAAAAGTTAATCAAATTACTTGAGGAAGAGATTGAGCGTCTGAAGCAACAACAGAACCAGCAGCAAGACAAGGACCAGCAGCAAGACAAGGACCAGCAACAAGACAAGGACCAGCAACAAGACAAGGACCAGCAACAAGACAAGGACCAGCAACAAGACAAGAACCAGCAACAAGACAAGAACCAGCAACAAGACAAGAACCAGCAACAAGACAAGAACCAGCAACAAGACAAGAACCAG
>CANQSS010000048.1 GCA_947626545.1 uncultured Akkermansia sp.
CGTATTCCAAATACGTGCACCTCAAGGAAAAGAAAGAGTACCAGCAGGGACAAGAAGTCGCCTTTTTTGTCCCTCTGTGATTTTTTATACCTTGCATAACCTGTTATGAATTACTGATATTATTAAAGTCTATGCGTTGCCTTTACTTCCTGAACAAGGAACTGTAGTGAGGCGAGAAGCGTATTGAACATAGGAAAAAGTTGCGCTTGGGAGAGTTCGATAAGCCTTTTTTTGCAGAGGGAAAGAGATCTTTTATCCCATTTTATGACTTGTCAATGGAGTTGAGAGCAGTCGTTCTCCCTGCGAATGTAACGAATAGCAGTCAAAGAGTACCGACGGCGTAACCCGGAGTCGAACAACAAGAGACGTACAGGAATATGCTGATAGATGAGAATGAAAGACGCAGATGTCTTTCTACTCTCCTCTACGGTTTGAGGCAAAGAGTTTCTCCTTGATTGAGCTTCACGCTTGGGAAGAGGATGAAGCTTTCAGTCTGCACAGAGCCTTTCGGAAGAGAGCGGATCTCTCCCTGATGCTCCGGAAAAAGAATGGCGGCTGCACCGGAAAAATCAGTCACGGCCGACAGACACAGGGCACCATCTTCACCTCTCGTGACGGCAAGAGGAGCACGTCGCCGAGAGCTGCTTACGATTGCCGGACGTGCCGGATCGCCGAAAAAGACGAGAGCATCGCGTTCCAGCACCAGCCCTACGGCGTCCCGAACCTGATCGTCGGCCACACGTGCGCCGCTGGCAACCAAATCTCGCTGAAATTCCGCATCGATGGTCTGCCCATTGACCCGCACCTGCAGAAGATGCGGGTCAATGCTCAGAGTTTTTTCGATGAGAAGCTGATTGGCCAGAAAAACGGCTTGAGCCAACGTCGTTGAATCCGTGTGGTTGAGAAAAAAGCTGAGCACATTGGCAGCCATTTTGCCGTACCAAGAGGATATGGTGAAACCTACGAACTGATGGCACCCGTATGCGGAGACAGCAGTAATAACCATGCTCTGCCGACTCCCGCAAGCATCTCCCATGGATCCAGAGCCCAGAGCAAGCCATACCCGCTCATTTGCATCCGGCTCAATAGACGGGAAACGCATGGCTTCTGCCAAACTTTGCAGCGCACCTGTCTTGCCCTCGGCAGCGGGCGGGCGGGCGCTGGTGAAAGCAATGAGACGAGGGCAGTCTACACTGTAAAACTTATTTCCAGCAGAAAATACAAGACCCTTGCAGAGTGGCATTTCCAAGCTAAAAGGAGTGGAAGGAGTTGCCGTAATGATGAGCTGCGGATTTTGCGTGGTAAGCTGGCAAGCAAAGAGACCTTGCAAACCGTCCTTCAATTTCTCCTGCCCCTCCGGTGTGGTGGGATCAAAGCTGATTGTGGTCGATTCACCGGTGCGCTCAGTGATGAAGCAACCTTTCTTCTCGCTCATACAGCAGCTGTGTTCGAAGCGTGCGTTATCCGCATGTGCCACGGCAAGCAAACGGTTTAGTACGATAGTTCCCTGCCCTCGGGCAATGCGCAGGGCATCACTCGGCTCGTAGCCGGTAATGATGCCCCAAATGCAGTCACCGTAAGGGTCTTCATCCACACTACGAGCAGCGCGATGCATCGCATTGGTGACATCACGGGTTACTTCCTGAGGACGCAGCACAATGGCGGCGTAGCGCGGGCATGCTTTGCGCAGCGCATTAGTGCAAGCGTCTTCAGTCAACTCGGGCAGCACACACAGCGTCGCCCCCGGATATTTGTCCAGCAACGCCTGGGCCACGGCCATCCATTCCGGCATAGCAGCGCTGTCAGAAGAAATGAGCACGGCATACTCGCCAGGCCCCGGCGGGGGGGCCTGCGGTACGGGCTTCTCTGCGGGCTCTGCAGCTGCGGACGGGTCCTCCGACTCCCCATCACCCTCCGGCACCACAAAGAAGAAATCTGCGCGACAATCCGTGCCGAATATTTCACGGCCGATGGAACGTATCTCCTCGACAGTGATACTTTCCACATCCTTCACCATATCGCGCATCAGCGTGCGGCGTTCCGGGTTGCTCTGCAGATCGATGAGGTTACGTTCCCAGTACGAAGGAGTGATGAGGCTCTTCTGTACCGCAGCTTTAAAGGGACGGATAGCGAGCTGGAACTCCTCATCGTTGATATTGCCTTGGCCGATGCCATTGCAAATACTCTCCATAGCGTTACTTACCAACCTTCTATTGCGTCTCACCCCGTACGAAACGGTGGTAATCATAGCAGCGTTGTCGAACTCATCATCGGATTCTACCTGCACAGAGGGAGAATAACTTTCGCCCATGGCAGCACGCAAGCCGTCAAAAAGCTGATTGCGCAAGATGGATGCAAGCACACTGAGTCGACGGGTACGACGTTCATCGCGCCCGTTGCCAGCGGCATGCACCCGTGCCACGATGGTTTTATCCAACTGAGTTGGGTAAGGTAAAAAGCATCGCTCACCCCAAGGTCTGGTTTCCACATGTCTCTTGTCCGCCGGCAAACTCACCGGCTCGGGGTTCCTTTGAGGCATAGCGCCAAATGTGCGCTCCAAGAGAGGCAGCACTGCCTCCACATCAAAGTCTCCTACCAGTGTCACTTCCGTGTAGTTTTTTTCCAGCAGGGGAGCCATGGCGCGTTTCACTTCCGCTGCGCTGCGCGCTTCCAACTCCCCACGCCTCGGCACGGTGAAAAGAGGATTATCCCCGAAGATAATCCGGCGGGCCTGGGTGGCGAAAATCCCTTTCGGCGTAGTTTCCAATTGGCGATATTCATTGTCTAAGCTGCGACGCAGCAACATCTCGCCCTCCTCACGGTACCCGGGGTACAGGATGGCTGCGGCCAGCAGCTTGCACTGCAGCTCCAAATCCTGTGTGGAAGTATCGCCATTGAACAGAAAACGCGTGGGCGTAATACCGAAGTTGAGCGACACCTGCCTGGCGGCCAGCAAGCGTTCCAAATCATCATGGCTATGCTCTTGCAGCCCGCCGCGGTTCATAACTGCACGCGTCATGTTCGCCAAGCCGGGTTCGAGCGGCAGAGCGAGCAGTCCGCCGTCTACCGCTGCCGTCACCGATACGGCTCCTTTGCGGAAACTCACGGGCTTCAGGTTCACTTTCACACCATTGGAGAGAGTAACGGTGGTTACCCCCAGATCCTCTAGCAGCTCACGATGAGTCACAGTGCCGGGCATCCCGATGGTCTCGTAGGCGAAAGGTTTAAGTGCCGCCTCTTCCTGCTTATGTACTTCGGCTTGGAGAGCCTTGTCGTAGTATTCCCCGCGCAAGGCGTCCTCCGTAGCATCCTTTGGTAACTGACCGACCATCGTCAATCGAGCGTGATCCAGTTCAAAGGCCTTTTCAAGCGCCTGTCGGCACAAATCCGGCTCCTGGAGAATACGCTCAACGGCCGACAGCAGCACTCGCATATTCTCCTGCGCATCGGTCATCTGCGTCTTATCCCCCACTGCTCTCACAATCCGGTCGGCCATGGCTGAGGCTGGCGTGGTTTCCCAAGTAGCGCATGCCTGCTTCAAATTAGAGACGAGCGCATCTGTGGCTTCTTTCAATTCATCGCCCGTGAAGCCATAGGCAATAGTGCGACGCAGTTCTTGTACCGCAGCTTGCAGCGCCTCGCGCCATTTTTCAGGCTGCGCCTCGAACGCCAAAGTGGCGAGTTCGACCGCTTCGCACAGATCCTCATGCTGCACACTCGCCTCGGTGAAGGGACAATCTGCAGTATGCGTCCGACGGGCCAATCGGCGGTTCAACATGGAACAAGCCAACGCAAGTGGCAGGTCTTCTACGCGCTGCTTAGCGGTGTCAGGCTTGTAGCAATACGGTTTTACCACATTCACGTAAATGGTGACATCAGCCTCTTCATCGTTGGGAATGAGCTTGGTGATCTTTTTGGGTTCAGTAAGCTGACCGAGGTCCGGACGTGGTGCGCGTTCCCGCGCAATCATCCCCTCAAAATGCTTCTTCACGCGATCTACAGCCTCTTTTGGATCAAAATCCCCCGTGAACACGAGCGTCATCTCCCCAGGCACGTAAAAATTGCGGTAATGCTGCCGCACCAGTTCAGGCGAGCCGTGGCGCAACACCTCCTCCTTACCAATGGGCATGAACTCCGCCACTCGAGTGCCTTCCGTAAGCTGCTCCAGCAAGCTTATGTGCGCCCGCATACCGGCAGAGTCACGAGCCTTCAGCTCACTGATAACGATTCCTCGCTCCTTCTCGATTGCCTCATCCTCCAGCGTTGCACCATCCGCAAAATCGCGCATGATCGTCAGAGCCGTGTCCACCGTTTTTTCTTGCAAATTGGGGAGCTCGAGCATATAGACCGTTTCAAGCAGGCTTGTGTAGGCATTCGCATCGCCACCAAAGCCAAGCCCCAGCTTTTGCATCACAGGTATGAGCTCGCCACGCTTGTAAGTCCGACTCCCGTTGAACACCATGTGTTCCAGCAGGTGCGAAAACCCGGTATTTTGCTCATTTTCGTACAGCGATCCAACCCCCACCCGAAGCCGTAGTGATGCGCGTCCCGCTGGTTCCTTAGTCGGTCGGATGATGTAGCGCAAACCGTTATCCAGTTTACCGGTTACGATGAGCGGGTCCTGCCTCAGATCCTGCGCTTCTTCCGCCGCAGTGGGAGGAGGAGCCTCCTGCGCCTGCGTCATTGGCAGCATACCGGCGCACAACAGTCCAAGCGCCATCACCCACCTCCATGCTATCTTTCGCTTGCAGTATGTTCTCTTCATCGCTTTCTGTACGCGTGCGTCTCTCGCGTGCTTTCACTCTTTTCGCGTCATGCAAACACTACGTTCCCTCAATCCGAGAAAATCGAGCGTTTGTACCGAAATCATTTCTTCCGAACATGGAACTAAGGAACTTCGCGTTCAATTTATAACGCATAAATTCGACATTTACGCGCAGCAGCGCCTCGTAGTCCAACTTCAAAACAAGGGCGCGCGTGCAAGCATGCAGCGAAGGCTGAACACCACAGCAGACTCATTCGAACAAGGTCATGTGAAAAATGACTTTGGTCAGTTGCTCCCTCTTACCTCCATGGCTCGACCACTGCGACAGCAGTACGCCGGCGCGGAATGGTTACCCTTTTTCCATTTCGGCGTGCGCTCAAAATTGCGCTTGCCCTGTCTGATACCCACCCTCAGGTAAAAACACCCCCAAGGTCCCGCGCAGAGACGTTAGGAAGCTCGCAAGGGATTTTACCAGAACGGGCGTGCAGGGCAGGAGCTACTTGGTGCGCTGCCTATAGTGAGAACGCGCGCGGTCATTTTCAGCGCGATTGCTACGAGTCGCCTCTAAAGCACGCCTAGCTTCGGCAGCGAGTATAACGTCATTCTCTTTCGAAAAGCGTTCGAGGAATTCCACGACCCATGGCCAATCATACATGCCAGAGAGTGTCTTGATAAGCTGAAGCTTCTGATTACGGCATTCTTCGAGAGATTTACGCTGTTCCATGAGGGCAGAGTAATTGGGATCATCCTCCCCAATGAAAGTGGCTGCTTCCGGGTTAGTCTGAGCCATCACATCACTCCAAGCCGTGGTATCCTCATCAATCTTGTCATAGACGAGTTTTATGAGGCGTTGAGCCTCTTCTGGAGAACGGTCACGATTCTGACGCACAGCAGTACTGATCATACTCTGCACAACCTTCTTCTTACGCTCATCATCACCGGCAAGAGGAAGGAGCTCTTCCTGCATATAGGTGATGATGTCATCCTGCCCGTAACACGAAAAATAATCAGCAATGGAACGCCAGTTGGCGGGATCTGAAGCAAGCTGCTTGTAATAAGTAAGAGCCTTGGGGGAGCAAGACTTTGCAAGCGTCAACATAAGATTCGCCCTCCTCGCTTCCGGCAAAGCATCGTATATTTTGTCACCCAGCTCCTTTTTCTGATCGATAGAGTCCTGTTGCTCTACGATGTTGTCCAAGCAATGGGCAAGGGTGTTGACAAGCAGTTTGTCAAGATTCGGCTTGCGCAGCAACTCCGTGATCATCGGAATGTCTTTTTCGGTGACACGCAACCCCATACTTTCCCAGATATACGAGAGAATTTCATCCCTTTTTTTGAACTTTTTGACAGACTTTTTGGCAATAGTTTCGGCAAGATGATGTAACTTGTCGTTCACCCCCTTGATATCAGCCACGGCCAGTCGTTGAACAAGCCATCGGTAAAGGGTTGGTTTTATCTTAGATGCATCTTTGGCGAGACGATTGAAGACAAGTTTGCTAATGTCATCATCTGCCTCTGCTGCAATACTCAGGAGCATGCACGCAAGTTGCGCAACCCCTTCCGGGTGCCCACCGAACAGGGGCTTGCCACTGCTGTCCTCCATCTCAGGGTTCACGACAACATCCATCAAGAAACGAGCTTCCTGCTTGCTGCAGCGCACATCGAGCTTCTGGGCTTTGGCATCGGCAAGAGTCTCAATGCCGAGTTTGTTGATCTCCCTCGCGCGAGTTAAAATTGCCATAATTTTTTCATTTTCAGCTCGTTTAGCAGCCAGCTTGGCATTGTGATTAATTATGAGCGCCCCGCACACCCCGATAGCCACAACAAGCACTACGCAGGCTGCCCAAAACAATTTGCCCTGCCATATCGGTTTTTTAGCAACAGTGTTGCGCAGCGATTCCACATATTCTGTATCGACCTTGCGCAAGAGTTCAGCCTGTTTTGAAGCGCTCACATGCGTATAATCTCGGCGAGACTCCTCGTTGGCAGCATGTTCGGGTGACTCTGCGCCACCAGGTTCGGCACCAGGTTCGGCACCAGATTCGGCACCAGATTCGGCACCAGATTCGGCACCAGATTCGGCACTAGGTTCGGCACTAGGTTCAGGAGTGGCGGAAAAGATATCAGCTGCAGCAGGCTCATTGATCTCCGGCATCGCCTCATTGGGCGTGGATAAAGGATCAACAACGCCATGTACGACCTCCTCCTGAACAACGGCATCCTCCTGCACCATTGGGGAATCCGCAGAGGAGGAAGACTGCGCTACAAGTGGAGTTTGTACCGGATCGGGAGACGACGGCTCCTCCTGAGAGGGGGAGACCTGTGACTCAGTGCGCAACCCAGGAGAGATGGTCTGACCGTTGACGCCTTTGAGACGGACAGTTTGCCGGGGCGCAGCGCCAGTATTCAGCAGGCGACGCGCGGGAAAAGAGGGAACAGCGGGTTTCTTGAGAGGGACTGCCATGGTCGTTAGTTTGGTTGCGCTCTTCACTATAGCTCATAAAAGGCCGCTTGGCAATCTCGGAGTTCCCTAGCAAGTTTTTTTTCGCTTTTAGGCGAGTTTTTTCAACTGCGAGATTGACTCTGCACAAGATTTGGTGTAGAGTGGGGGACGCGCGGAAGGCACATGCCGTTCCGGCGTGTCTTATCCTCTCGCATCCTTTCTATTTTTCCCGTGTACTCAAACGAACAATACCTACTGGAACTCCTGGTTGAAAATGGTGCCATTGACGCCGAGACGGTGGAAAATGCCCGCGCACAAATCGACATCACGGAGAGCGTACTGGATCATTTAGTGGATCAAAAGCTGCTCACGCGTGATTACGTAGCGCAAGTGGCGGCAGCAAGTTCAGGCTTGGAGTTTGTTGATCTGAATGCTTTTGAGGTTGACCCTCCTACACTGGCACAGGCTCAGCCGGAAATTGCGAGACGTTTGCACTTTCTTCCCATAGGCGATGATGGGTACTCGCTACAGGTGGCAGTAGCGGATCCCTTTGCCATGGAAACCTTGGATAGCCTGTCCCAAATCCTCGGCAGGGACGTCAGTTTTTTTGTCGCGGCAGAAGACACCTTGCAAAAGGCTCTTGACAAGTATTACCCTGAAAAAAAGGCCGGCGGACAGGACGAAGAGGCTCCCATCATCGAACTGATTGACAATATGTTCAACGAAGCTCACAACATGCGTGCTTCGGATATTCACATCGAACCGATGGAAGATCGCGTGCGCTTTCGTTACCGTGTAGATGGCAGACTCATCGAGGTGGCGAACCATCCCAAGAAGCTGCTTGGTTCCATAGTAGCTCGCGTCAAGGTGATGAGTTCTACTATGAGCATCGCTGAAAAACGCATCCCTCAGGACGGGCGCATTGAGATGGATTTGAAGGACGGCTCTCACATCGATCTTCGTGTGAGCACTGTGCCTTCCAACCACGGTGAATCGGTGGTAATGCGTATTTTGGATAAGTCTGCCCTACAGCTTGGTTTGCCTCAACTCGGCTTTCTGTCAGATGACGAGGCAACTTTTGACCGGCTGGTCACCTTACCTGATGGTGTTATTCTAGTGACCGGACCCACCGGCTCCGGCAAGACCACCACGCTTTACGCCTGTCTGAATCACCTAAACCGTCCGGATAAAAAAATCATCACAGCTGAGGACCCCGTGGAGTACGAAATGCCCGGCATCAACCAGGTTATGATTCGCTCCGAGATCGGCATGACCTTTGCTGCAGCCCTGCGCGCCATGCTCCGCCAAGCGCCCAACATCATTATGGTCGGCGAAATTCGCGATGGCGAAACCGCAAGCATAGCTATTCAGGCCGCCATGACCGGGCACTTGGTGCTCTCCACCCTGCACACGAACGATGCTCCTTCTTCTGTGGCTCGTCTGGCCGACATGGGAGTGGATCGCTTCCTTATCGCTTCCGCCGTACGTGCCATCATGGCTCAGCGTCTCTGTCGGTGCCTGTGCGATAACTGCAAAATGGACGGACGGCTCACTCCGAAGCAGGCCCAACTGCTGGGCATTGAGATGGATCGTGTCGTCAAAGTGCCTCACCCTGGTGGCTGTGAGAAGTGCCGAGGCAAGGGCATGAAAGGACGAATGGGCATCTTCGAAATTTTCCAGATATCAGACGATGTGCGCGAATTAATCAACTCCAATCTTTCTTCTGCTCAGCTGCGCAAACGAGCTCGCGAGCTGGGGATGCGAACCTTACGCGAAGACGGCATTCGCAAGGTGCTGGCAGGGCGAACCTCTGCCGACGAGGTCATCCATGTGACTACCGGCGACGCAAGCTAACCTCCTCTTCACCCCTACCCAACTGAACATATGGATACCCAACTGGCTCTGGACGTCTTTATCAACGCGGGTCTTATGGACACCACGCTCTCTAAGGATGTCGTGGAAGAAATGGCCAACAGCGGCAAGGAACTCTGGGAAACTTTACTGGACTTCGGCATCATCTCCTCGCCGGAGGACTTCTGGAATGTTATAGCCACCGAAGTAGGCGCCCAATACATCTCCCTGGAGGGCTTCGTGCCACCCCAAGAGGTTCTCGACATGCTCCCCGCTGCGCAAGCGCGACTCCACGGAGCATTGCCCGTGGAATATCGTGAAGGCGAGGGTCTTTACGTATGCCTAGAAGATCCACTTAATCCGCAGACGGTAGATGATTTGCGTATTGTAACCGGCAAAGATATCTACCTATATGTCGCGGCGGACTATGAAGTGCGGGCGCGCATCGCGGAGTACTACGGAGGGACGGAAGCGGCCATGGGCGATTTGATGAACGACTTGGCCAACATGAGCGTGAGCAGTTTAGACGGCTCAGAAGAAGCAAATGCCGTGCCTATCGTTCGTTTTGTGAACTTGGTGATTACCCAGGCAATCAAGGAGAAGGCATCTGATATCCATTTGGAGCCTTTTGAGCACGAGTTCAAAATACGTTACCGCGTGGATGGTGCACTCTACGAAATGGCGCCCCCACCTATTCACCTGGCTGCCCCAATTATCTCGCGCGTCAAGGTAATGGCGGGAATGAACATCGCTGAACACCGCGTGCCGCAGGATGGACGCATTATGATGCACGTGGGCGACAACAGCGTGGATATGCGTGTGAACTCTCTGCCCACTCAACATGGTGAATCAGTGGTGATGCGTGTGTTGGATCGCAATAACGTGAGTCTGGATCTCAACAACCTCAACCTTTCCCCGGCTATTCACGAGTACATTCTTGACACCGTGAACATGCCCAATGGAATCTTCGTGGTAACTGGTCCTACCGGCTCCGGCAAGACCACCACCCTTTACGCTGCCTTGCGCGAAATCAATACGGAGGATACAAAAATTCTCACTGCTGAAGATCCCGTGGAATACGATATCGACGGCATCGTGCAGGTGCCCATTAATGAGGGAATCGGTGTAACTTTCCCGCGCGTGCTGCGTGCTTTCCTTCGCCAAGACCCAGATCGAATTCTTGTAGGTGAGATTCGCGACCAAGATACGGCGCAAATCGCTATTCAGGCGGCGCTGACGGGGCACTTGGTGCTCTCCACACTGCACACGAATGATGCGGCAGGCGCCGTGACACGCTTCATCGATATGGGGGTGCAGCCTTTCCTACTTGCGGCTACCCTGCTCGGAGTGTTGGCTCAGCGTCTGGTACGCACCATTTGTCCATATTGCAAAATCCCCTACACACCCTCGCGTAGCCTGCTCAATCAGCTCGGCATCAATCCCACTTTGCTGGCTCAGCAGCAATTCTTCACCGGTGAGCGCTGCGACAAGTGCGGCAATACTGGGTACAAGGGTCGCAAGGGAATTCACGAGCTACTGAATGCCTCTGAACCCATTCGCGAGCTCATCACCCAAAATGTACCTTCCATTACTCTGAAGCAGAAAGCTATTGAGCTCGGGATGCATACTCTCCGCGAGGACGGCGTTCAAAACATTTTTGACGGACACACCACAATAGAAGAAGTGTTGCGATACACCTGATCAACAAGCCCACACAAAAAACAAAAATAACTTTTCCCTTCTGAAGATATGTCGAAGTTCAAGTATATAGCCCTGGATCAAAACGGAGTCGAGAGCACAGGAGTTGTTGAAGCCAACAACAAAATAGCAGCCATGGAGATGGTGCGTGCTCAGGGTCTCTTGGTACGTGAATGTGAAGAGGCGGGAACAGCCGCCTCTAAAAACACGGTCGCTAAAGCGGACAAAGACAAGAAGAAAGGTCCCTCCAAACAGCAGAAGAAGGGCGGCAAGGGCAAAGCCGGCGGTAGCATCAAGCGCAAAGAGCTGATGATTTTTACGCGCCAGCTTGCCACACTGATTGATGCCGGTCTCCCCTTACTGCAGAGCTTGCAGGTGCTCCACAAGCAAGAGCCCAATGCCAATCTGCGCGCTACGCTGGGTGCGCTGGGGGACGCTGTGCAAGGCGGTTCTACCTTTTCGGACGCACTTTCCTCTTATCCGAAACTGTTCAACCGCCTGTTTGTAAACATGGTGAAAGCGGGTGAGGTAGGCGGCGTGCTGGAGGTGGTACTCAAACGTCTGGCTGAGTACGAAGAGAAGGCGGGCAAGCTGCGCGGCAAGGTAGTGTCTGCTATGATATACCCGATGATCATCATGGTCATTGCAGTCGGTATTCTCGTTTTCTTGATGTTGGTCATTGTGCCGAAGTTCAAGGAGATGTTCGAGGGGCAAAACATGGAGCTGCCGGCATTTTCGCAATTCGTATTCAATTTCTCGGATAACTGTATGGCGGATGATGTAGTGCCTTACATTCCTAATGCGGTGGTGGGATTGGCCGTTGTATTTATGCTCATCGTGTTCGTGACCTTTTGGCGTCGAACGCCGAAGGGTGGACGTGTGGTGGATGCCATGTTGCTCAAACTACCGAAGCTCGGTCACCTCAATCAAGTGAATGCTGTAGCTCGCTTCTCGCGTACCTTCGGCACTCTCGTCTCTTCCGGTGTGCCTATCTTGCAAGCCCTCAACATCACTCGCGATACATCAGGCAACGTCATCGTCTCCGACTCCGTAACCAAGATACACGATGCCGTACGCGAAGGCGAATCCATTGTAACCCCCATGCAGACAAGTCCTGTGTTTCCGCCAATGGTGATATCAATGGTCGATGTGGGCGAGGAGACCGGACGCCTTCCAGATATGCTGATGCGAGTCGCCGAGGTATATGATGAAGAAGTGGACAACTCGGTGACGGCACTGACGGCCATGCTTGAACCCCTCATGATTGTGGGCTTGGCCGTGGTGGTAGGCAGCATCGTGCTGGCTATGTTCTTGCCCATGATGGAAATCATTAAAAACGTGTAAGGTTGCGCCATGCAGAGGACAACGCGATATGCGGGCGGATTCACGCTCATTGAGATATTTGTGGTGATGGCCATTCTAGCCATTCTGGGTACCATGGGGTGGGTGGCTTCCGGTATGGTTAATAATCGCCAGATGAACAAAACAGCCGAGCTTCAAGTCGCCCAGATGGAAGTTGGCATGAACAGTTACCGCATGGATTTTGGCGACATTATCCCTGCCGGCGAAGGCGATGAGTGGAGTTCCCACATCCTCTATAAAGCCCTGTACTGCGATGACAATGGCGATGGTCAGCCGGATATGGATGAGCAGACGAATGAGACTCGAGTGCCATACTGCGAATCCATTGTCCCGCTTGCCAATATCAAAGCTATGAGTGAATCCATCAACGGCATCCCAGCTATCAGAAAGAAAGTCCGCGTCACCGGTCGGAAATCCAGCAAGAAAGCCTATGTGATTATAGACCCTTGGGGGAATCCTTACCGTTACCGTCAAGGCTACGAGCTGCCGAATGACAAAGGCAAAACTGGCAAAGGTGTCAACCCCGACTTTGACATCTTCACCCAAGGACCAGATGGCAAAGGAAACGGTCGCACAAATATCAACGACAACGAGGACAACATTTCCAACGTTCGTTCTTGGAAGTAATTGAGCTTTGATCCTCCCTTTCCTATTTCCATGAAAATTGGTTCCCTACTCTGCAGTGTGGGATGCGGTATTATAGCGTTGACGACGGCAATGGCTGAAGACGCATCCGGCACATCAAGTGAAAAAACTAGTCTTGCATCGAGCGCAACATCCCCGGATGTTCTCATCGGGCTGGTGAGTCGCGTCACGCCTGAATACGCCGGTCGCGTCAGTTTCCTCGTCGATGAAGCAAGGGAAACTCCCGTCATCTCCGCCAAAGGGGAAGGAGGCATTCTCATTACCGCCGCAAACGTGCGCGAGTGCGCGCGGGCATACGGATACTACCTGCGCAACATGGCTCATGTACATCTCTCATGGAACGGCGACAACCGAACCGCCGCTCAATTTGTGACGCCTCAAAAGCCGGTGGAAGTACCCGCCACCCTGCCAATGAATTTTGCTTTCAATTACTGCGCGCTCAGCTACACAGGCGTACATTGGAGTCGCGAGCGCTGGTTGAATGAAATCGACCGTCTCGCGTTAAACGGTTTCCGCTACGTCCTGGTCACATCCGGTCTGGAAAAGGTGTGGCAAGGTTTTTTGAACGATATAGGAGCTACGTCCTCAATCTCTTCGTTCATTGCCAATCCGTGCTATGCTGCCTGGTGGGACATGGGGAATTTGGAGGGCGAAGGTGGTCCTGTGTCAGCCGGACTCATCGAGAGTGAAGCCGAGCTTGGACGCTCCATCGTGACCCGACTCCGTGAGCTGGGCATGGAACCGGTTCTACAGGGTTATGTTGGCTTTGTCCCTCACGACTACTCTCAGTACCAAAAAGACATCCTTCCGCAGGGGCGATGGGTGGATGAATATGATCGTCCGTCTGTGATACGCCCCGATTCTTCAGCCTTTGCTGAATTGGCAAAAGTATGGTACAAGAATTTGGAGAGCGTCTATGGCATCAAGGCCTCAGCTTTCGTTGGTGACCTCTTCCACGAAGGCGGAAGCACCGACGGGGCAGACCTGGAAAAATGCGCCAGGGGAGTGCAGACCGCCATGCAGAAAGCTTCACCGGGATCCATTTGGTTCATCCAAGCATGGGCTGGCAACCCAAAAGCGGAGCTGCTGAAAGGCACAGATCTCGAACACACGGTCATCTTAGCTCTGGAAAAAAAGCTTTCGGAAAGCAATGAATTGTCACGTAACTACCAGGGACGACCCTACGTATGGTGCGAACTGGCTAACTTTGGTGGCAACCAGGGACTCTTCGGTGGATTTGGCATCTTGGAAAAGGCCTCAGGTAATGCCGGCGGCGCCTCCGGATTCGGTCTGCTCTCCGAAGGGCTTGAGACAAATCCCATTTACTACGAACTGTTCTTTGAGCGTCTCAATAACCGTGAAGTCATCGACCGCGAGGAGTTTCTGAAACGTACGGTACTCTCACGATACGGCAGCACCGATCCCGACTTGGTGCGGGCTCTTTCCCTGCTTGCCCGCAGCGTGTACTCGCCGGATGGCATGCGGGAAGGATGCCCGGAAAGCATTCTCTGCGCGCGCCCCAGTCTCGATGTCAACAAAGTCTCTACGTGGAGCAACCCCAACGTATTCTACGACCCGAACGATGTGCGTGAAGCGGGACGTCTTATGTTGACTGCGGCAAAAAAGGACGGCAAATTGATGCAGAGTAACGCTTTCCGTTACGATCTGGCCGATGTGTGCCGTCAAGTGCTGGCAGATAAAGCACGCGAACTTTTGCCACAGTGTAAAGCGGCTGTATACAACAGCAAGGATTTTTTGGAAAAAAGTGCAGAATTCATGGCTCTTTTCCCGCTGACGGCAGATATCTTGGCTACGCACGAGTGTTTCCTGCTTGGCACTTTCCTAGACGGCGCCGCCAAACGTGAAGCCGGGACGGAGGGAGAAATGACGCGCAACCTGCGGCGACTGATCACAACATGGACTCCCGGCATCACCCCGTTGAGTGATTATGCCCACCGCCAACTCTCTGAGCTGATCCGCTACTACTATATGCCGCGTTGGTCGGCCTTCTTCCGTGCCAATGGCACTGACGTTAAAGGAGAACATACCCGCGAAATTATTGTCACCAACAATGGTGAGCGCATCGTAAGCCGCATCAGCGATAATAAAGAGGTGGAGTCAGTTGAACTCGCTTTCCCTACCGCCCCAATCCCCCTCTTGCACAAGCCCACGGGTGATCTCCTCCTTCTGGCAGAACAGGCGCTCCAATAGCGGGTTGATGCCGGGGGCATGTCCGGAGTAAAATCAAAAAGCGGAGAACTGCTCCCGCCGACTGATCGCGCTTGTTGCTAAACAAAAATTTTCCAAATTGACTCACCGGCAAATCGTAAATGAATTAGATCGTCAATTTCATGAAACGGATGAGAACTTTGCACACGTGTCCCAATAAGATCTTCTCTGGGCTCATTCAACTCATTCCTCATGCGTTTCCCATGGATGAAGAAGGTAAGCCAGCATGATGTCAAACCATTGACGATTGCGCAAAGCCGTAAACCCGACATAGTCTCACACAGGAGACTTTCCTTCTATCGACGCACCATCGTCTTTGAAAATTCCGCTTTGCTTTTGCTCCGCCTCCCCGCGCAACGCGCGCGAGCTTTCCAAATCGTAAATCGTAAATGGCCAGGCTTTTTCTTAGGACGGATGTGTGAACTTTGACATTTTTCGATTTTCCACTTGCTCTAATAGGGTAAAAATGGTAGACTCTTCCTCGGTTAATCAACCATCCGTTATGTCACACGCCGTCGCTACCCCCCCCGCATTTGTTATTGACTCGCTTTAAGCGCTTTGTTGCTTTATTTGCCTCTTGCACCATTTGGTTCGCAGGGGTGACGTCAGCGAAAGAGGCTGCATCGGGAAGCATACCTCAGCAAGGGGTGGAGCTGCTCTTCCCGGCAGGAGCAGGAAAGAAAGCGAAAGGAGCCAAGCTCAGCAAGGAGCAGAAGAAGGCAGCCGCCCTGCTCCAAAAACTCAAAGCCATCGAAAAGGGCGGGAACGTGAATGCCGCAGACAAGCAAGGCCGGACAGCCCTCATGCACGCTGCCGCTGCGAATAACCGTCTCGCCGTCTGCTGGCTCGTAGCCAAAGGCGCGGATGCTACAAAGAAAAGTCAGAAAGGGAAAACAGCGGCAGAGTTAGCGAAAGACGAGAGCCTGCGGGCTTTCCTTGAAGCATGCTGTATGGACAAGCGTCCGCTTTCAGCTGAGGAGAAGAAACAATTGCAGGCGAAATATCCGGATCCCGACGAGGTTCACTTCTTGATTCAACAATGTCGGGGGAAGGATTCACCGGAAAATCTGAAATTGTTGACGCAACTATTGAGGTTGGGATATTCCCCCTCCGTGGAGGGTGGTCGGCTCATTGCTCGTGATCCTCTCCTCGCGACCTTGCTTTCGAGGCACGGACGCACTCTCGCTGCCGAAGGGCAAACTGGATATTTGGGGCCCGAATTAGCTCGCCTTCTGACTGCTTTGGGCATCAAGATCGGTAATGATGACGCGCTCTCCCATGCCCGGATAGCCATGCTGCTGGATGATGCTGAGGCCTTGCGCAAGGTCGTCACAGCTCACCCCGACATAGTCAAAAATCGTGGTCAAGCAAGTCAAATCATTGCTGGTCTCGGCTCGCCGGAAACACTACAAGTTCTCATTGAGGCAGGGCTTGACCCAAAGCTCTCATGGAACGGACGCTATAACTGGGAAGATTCAAAAGATTGCTTCATTGAGGATATACTCACAGGACCGCGCCGTAGCGCAGCAGGAATTCGCGCGCTGGCAGCTGCCGGAGCGCCCCTTCCGGTGTACAACGAACGAAGAAATATTCTGACTGCCGACATGGAAGATCATTCCTATGATCCGGAAGTAATCGATGCTCTGATTGAAGCAGGGGCGGATGTCAACGCCATCGGTAGTGGAAAAGCAGACCGGAGGGGAGCGCCCTCAGGACTCCCGCCCCTGATTCTTGCCGCCATGCGACATGGTGAGCAGGCTGTAAGCCATCTGCTGAGCAAGGGAGCTCAGATAAATGCACGGTGGGTGGCTCCCGGAACATCTTATGATGGTCGAACTGCCCTGTATTCCGCCGTTCTCCAGGGAAGTCCGGAAGTCGTACGTCTTCTCCTGCAAAAAGGAGCAGATACCAAGGCTATACCCGAGGG
The DNA here is from genome assembly GCA_947626545.1 of uncultured Akkermansia sp. Taxonomy (GTDB): domain Bacteria; phylum Verrucomicrobiota; class Verrucomicrobiia; order Verrucomicrobiales; family Akkermansiaceae; genus Akkermansia. Next base: position 16,921 of record CANQSS010000048.1, read on the forward strand.
TAAGAAGAGTATTCTAAAGCTGGCTGTGAATTCAGGCAATTACGATAAAGTCAAAGCGCTTCTCGACCACGGCGTTCCCATGGAGGACGATGTGCTGCAAAGCCTTCCCAGCGATACAAATAAACCATCGGTCGATGAGATAGAAAAACTTGCTTTTTACCTGCTTGAGCACGGGGCAAAGGTCCAATCTGTCAACGCTAAAAATGGCTACACACCCCTCATGCACCTGGGCTGGCTGAGCGAGCGCATCGCCAAACGACTCCTCGACGACGGCGCAGATCCCAACGCGATTGCAGAGGAAGATGGCGTTAAGCTGTGCGCACTGGGTCTCACACTGCAACGCGGTCGGTCCGATATTGCGAAGTATCTGCAACAGCGCGGGGCGAAAATGGTCGGAGACCTCCTTCTCGCCAAGCCCGAGGACATGCGCGCAATGCTTGAGGCCGGCGCCAGTGTCCCTGAGGACTTATTCAAAAAGATGAACTTTTCTGCCATAGGCTCCCATGGAAACCCTACAGCCGGCCATGCTCCGGAATTAACCCTCGAAGAACTCACGGAAGCTGCAAAGATCCTGCGCGATGCGGGAGCCAAGCCAACGATGCGCTGTATGTATAACTATAATTTGGGAGACGCAGGAGTACCGGCGCTTCTGGCTGCCGGGGCTGATCCGAATGAAAAAAATGAATGGGATGAATACTTTTTCTTCACGGGGAATGTTATGTACCCAACAATTACCCCTCTCTTCCTCAAGGCCGGCATCAATGTTAATTTACAGGATAAAAAAGGCAACACGGCCCTTCTGCGCGTTTGCCAAACAGGACCGGGATATGTTGGACAACAAGAGCTACTCGTTCTCCTGCTCAAAGCCGGGGCCGACCCAAACATCAAAAACAAGGAAGGCAAGACCGCCCTACAGTACGCCAGGGAGAAGAAAGCTGACGACTTCATCAAGCTCCTCCAGGAGCACGGCGCGAAGGAGTGATTGGAGAGAAACAAGACATTTACGAAGTCAACCATAATTTGGCATTGTTCGAATTTTTTTTCAAAGCAACATTTCACAACACGCTCCCGCTTGTGGGGGGGGGCTTTCAGCCTCCCCACACCCCTCTGACCAGGAAGAGAGCTTCTCGCTCTCTCCCTTGGATCCCTCTCTTCGGGGGGGGGGCCTAGTTAGGGAGGGGGTAGTTCCTCAACATAGGTAACACATTTGTATCACAACATGGGTTACACTTCTGCTCGAAATTTGTATCATAACTCGGTGACTTCTTCAAGTGTATTTATCGATTTCTCTAAATTCGTTAATCTCCGCTTTTTGCTTCCTCTTGGCCTTTATGACTCTCTTCTTTGCTCCCTTTTCTTGTTCCGGGGAAAA
>CANQSS010000049.1 GCA_947626545.1 uncultured Akkermansia sp.
TGTTCTTGCTTGTTTACTCATTTTAAGTTGCATATGTTTGATATTAACCCTTTATTTTTGAGGCATCAAGCTTTCAGGAAATTCTCTTTTCCCGTTTTTGGCGACCCTTCGGTGACTTTATTTTTGAGGCAATGCGACGTGTGAAAAAAATGAAAGGAAGAGATTCAAGGGACTTGACAAGAGGGGAGGAGGGGGGTAGGATGAGCGGCGTGAGTGACGAACAAATCAAGAGCACGCCTCTGTGCGGGAAGCACCAGGCGCTCGGAGCAAAAATGGTACCCTTTGCGGGTTGGCTGATGCCAGTGCAGTACACGGGGATTTTGGAGGAACATCACAGCGTGCGCAATGCGTGTGGTGTGTTTGATATATCGCACATGGGGCAATTCCACGTGCATGGGGCTGGGGCAACGGAGTGGCTCAATGGGATGTTCACGAACAACCTGCACAAGCTCTCGGACGGGGTGGGACAATATTCGATAATGCTCAACGAGCGCGGAGGTGTGATTGATGATTTGATCATTTACCGTATGGCGCCTGAGGATTATTTCATCGTCGTGAATGCATCGATGATTGATGAGGATTACGCATGGTTGAGCGCTCACAAGCCTGCGGGTGTCGCACTGGAAAACAGGAGCGCCGAGTATGTGGGTTTGGCGGTACAGGGACCAAAGTGCGAAGAGGTGTTTTCCAAAATGTGCCCCGGGGAGAAACTTCCGGAGCACAACGGTATTCGTAAGATTGTGGTGGGTGGAGATGAACTCATCATTTGCCGCACTGGCTACACCGGCGAGAATGGGTTTGAGATGTTTTGTCCGGCGTCGCAGGGGGTTAAGTGGTTTGAGAAAGTGATGGAGAGTGGAGCGAAGCCCTGCGGATTGGGCGCCCGCGACAGTTTGCGCTTGGAGATGTGCTACTCATTGAATGGTTCAGATTTATCGCCTGAAAAGACGCCGCTGGAAGCAGGTCTCTCGTGGTGCTGTGATTTGAGTAAGGATTTCATCGGTGTGGAAGTGCTGCGCGAACAGAAAGCAAACGGTCGTCCCACGGCGCTGGTGGCCATTGAATACACCGGCAAGGGTGCGCCGCCCCGACATGGCTACGAGGTGCAGCTACCGGATGGTACGCCGTTGGGTGAGTTGTGCAGCGGAGTGCTTTCGCCCACGCTTGGCAAGGGCATTGCGATGGCGTATGTGCCGACACAACTCGGCAAGATCGGCACGGACGTGCAGGTGATCGTGCGCGGCAAAGCGGTGCCGGCGCAAATTGTCAAAAAACCTTTCCTTAAAAAGTAATTTATCCCTTAACCCCCAAAACTATGAGCACAATACCCTCAAACTTCAAATATTCTTCCGAACACGAATGGATCAGCCCCGCCGACGACGGAGTTGTAACATTGGGCATCACCGACTTCGCGCAGTCCGAGTTGGGTGATGTGGTGTATGTGGACCTTCCGGAAGTGGGCAACACATATGCCGCCGGCGATGCTATTGGCGCTGTGGAATCCGTGAAAGCGGCGTCCGACATTTACACCCCTGTGTCCGGCGAGGTGGTTGAGGTGAATGAAGAGTTGGGCAATGAGCCAGCTACGGTGAATAAGGACGCGTTTGGCGAAGGCTGGATATGCAAGATTCGCCTGAGTGCGCCGACCGAGTTAGATGGATTGATGGACGCTGCGGCCTACAGCGAGTTCTGCAAATAAGAAACGTGATTTTTACAGCGGGCGCGGGAGCTCACCAAAACGTAGCTCCTGCGCCTGCCTTTTATCACATACGCACCACGTAGAATATGATAACAGCACAGACACCTTTTGAACCACGCCACATCGGCCCCAGTGACGCCGAAATCAAAGAGATGCTCGCCGAAATCGGCTTCGATAGTCTCGAAGCCATGACGAATGCCATCGTGCCGGCGGGTATACGACTCAAGCAACTACCGGATTTGCCGGAGCCGCTAGCCGAGCAGGATGCCTTGAGCAAGCTCAAGCATGTTCTCTCCGCCAACAAGCCAGCCAAAAGTCTGATCGGTCAAGGATACTACGGCGCTTACATGCCGGCCGTGATCCAGCGCAATGTCTACGAAAATCCGGGGTGGTACACGGCGTACACTCCTTACCAGCCGGAGATTGCCCAAGGTCGGCTCGAGATGCTCATGAATTTTCAGACGATGATAGCCGGACTGACAGGTCTCCCCGTAGCGAATGCATCGATGCTTGATGAGGGGACGGCGGCGGCCGAGGCTGTGCACCTGTGCGTGAGCAGCAAGGCGAGGAGTGATACCTTTTTTGTGGCGAATTCCTGTTTTCCGCAGACGATTGAGGTGATCCGCACGCGCTGCGAGACCACGGGTGTGAAGCTGGTCGTTGGAGACTGGAGAGAGTTTGACCCCGCGAGTGAGCCGGGATTGGCAGGCGTGCTGGTGCAGTATCCGGACAACTTGGGGCTCGTGGAGGACTATGCTGCGTTTTTTGAAAAATGCCATGCAGGCAAGGTTTTTTGTTGTGTGGCGGCTGATTTGCTGGCTCTCACGCGCTTGCGCGAGCCGGGCGCGTTTGGGGCGGACGTCTGCATCGGCACGACTCAACGCATCGGCATTCCGATGGGCTATGGCGGTCCGGCGGCGGCGTACATGGCCTGCACCGACGCGCTGAAACGCAAATTGCCCGGACGCTTCATCGGTCTTTCCGTGGATCGCGACGGTAAACCGGCCTACCGCCTCGCCTTGCAGACGCGCGAGCAGCATATCCGCCGTGAGAAAGCCACTTCCAACATCTGCACGGCCCAGGTGTTGACGGCTCTGCTCAGTACCTTCTGCGCCATGTACCACGGACCGGAGGGACTCTCCCACATTGCCGCCACGGTGCAGCGACTTGCCGCCGCCTTCGCGGAGAGTATGCGTGCTGCTGAGGGCCTGGAGGTCGTTGCCGGACGCATCTTCGACACCGTGGCTCTTCGCTCGAAAGGGCGGGCGGATGAGCTCGTCGCGGCTGCGCTCAAGGCGGGTTACAATATCCGTCGCATCGACGCCGACACAGTGAGCGTATCCTTCGACGAAACATGTACAGATGTTGATTTGACGGCGCTTTGCACGGCGTTCGGGGTGAACCCTGCGGCGGTGAAGGACGCTTCACCGAGTGAGAGAACGACGCCGTTCTGCACAGAAAAATGCTTCAACGTGTTTCATTCCGAGACAGAGATGATGCGCTACATCCACCGGCTGGAGATGCGCGATCTGGCTCTCAATGAAGCGATGATTCCGCTGGGATCCTGCACAATGAAGGCAAATTGCGCCGCTACGATGATGCCGATCACGTGGGATGAAGTAACGCAGCTGCACCCCTTCGCGCCGGCTGATCAGTGCGAGGGTATGCGCGCGATGCTGCTGCAGTTGGAGGAGTGGCTGGCCAAGATTACGGGCTTCGCGGCGGTATGCTTGCAGCCGAACTCCGGCGCGGCGGGTGAATATGCCGGATTGCTCACGATTCATCGCTACCAAGTGGCACAGGGCGAGGGCCACCGCAATGTGTGCCTCATCCCTACATCCGCGCACGGCACCAATCCCGCTTCATCCGCTATGGCAGGATTTGCCGTGGTGACGGTGAAGTGCGATGACATGGGCAATATCGACATTGCTGACCTGCGCCGTCTCGCTGAAGAGCACCGCGATCACTTGGCCGCGCTCATGGTTACGTACCCCTCCACCCACGGTGTGTACGAGGTGGGGATTGACGATATTTGCAAAATTGTGCATGCCAACGGCGGGCAAGTTTACATGGATGGTGCCAATATGAACGCGCAGTGCGGGCTCACGAACCCCGGTACGATCGGTGCGGACATCTGCCACCTTAACCTGCACAAGACCTTTGGAATGCCGCATGGCGGCGGCGGCCCCGGCGTGGGTCCCATCTGCTGCGCGCAGCACCTCGTCCCCTACCTGCCCGGACATTTGCATGATGACCGCGGACGCACACAGGGTGCGGTATCCTCGGCCGAGTTTGGTTCGGCGGCGATAGATCCCATCACGTGGATGTACATCGCAATGATGGGCAGCGAGGGGTTGAAACACGCCTCGCAGGTTGCTATCCTGAACGCGAATTACGTGGCGCATAAGCTGGCGAACTACTTCCCCACGCTCTACGCCGGAAAGAACGGTCTGGTTGCGCACGAGTGCATTCTGGACACCCGACCGATGATTCACAAGAGCGGTCTCACCGTGGATGACATCGCCAAGCGTCTCATGGATTACGGCTTCCACGCGCCCACGATGAGTTTCCCGGTGCACGACACGCTGATGGTGGAACCCACGGAGTCGGAGAGCAAGGTGGAGCTGGATCGCTTCGTCGAGGCGATGGTTCACATCCATGCCGAGATGACGGCTGTGGCGGACGGCCTGGTGCCCGCAAGTGACAATGTGCTGGATAACGCTCCGCACACCGCGCAAGAGGTCTGCGCCGACAAGTGGTCGCATCCGTACTCACGCAACCTCGCCGCTTATCCCGTTCCCAGCCTGCGCTTGCACAAGTTCTGGCCCGGTTGTTCACGCGTGGACAACACGTACGGCGACCGTAACTTCTGCTGCACCTGCGATACTCTCTCCCTCAGCGAGGGCGCCGAATAGAATCATTCGTCTCGCTCGCGCAAAATATTCGCTCCGGTGACACATCTGTTCCAAGAAAAGGCGATCCAAACACGCAATTCATTTACGATTTACGATTTACGATTTACGATTTAGAAATTTGGCGAGCCTCCGGCTCGCGGAACTGCGAAGCTTTAGCTGAGGTGGTGGGGAAATCATGGGCGGTCGTTGGTTCGAAAGGGGGTGGATTATGCAAAGCTGCGTCCCCGGCTTGGCCAAATCAAAGCGGCGGTGGGCAACGCCATTCAACCCATTCTTCATGCGTTTCCCATGGATGAAGGAGGTAAGCCAGCAAGACGGCAAACTTCGCCAAGTTCGCGCGCAAGCGCGGGAATTTCCCAAATCGTACTTCGTACATCCAACATCGTACATAGGCGGCATTTTGTCGCCTGCGGCTCGGCAATCTCGCGCGTAGCGCGCTAGCATTGCAAGTTGACTCACCGGCACCACCCTGCCGGTTTGCCCTCCGGGCAGCGCCTTCGCGCTGTCCATACGCACTTACAGCCGTCATGCGTGTTGACTCACCGGCACCACCCTGCCGGTTTGCCCCTGCGGGGCAGCGCCTTCGCGCTGTCCATACGCACTTACAGCCGTCATGCGTGTTGACTCACCGGCACCACCCTGCTCTGGTTGCTTCGGAGTCGCCCCACGACTCCTTACCCCTTCGGGGCAAAAGCTGCGCTTTTGGCCAAACTGGCTTACAGCCGTCGCCAGTTTTCACCCCTGCGGGGCAGCGCCTTCGCGCTGTCCATACGCACTTACAGCCGTCGTGCGTGTTGTAAAGGAGCGGCGTTTTCGCCGATCCCGCCCCTTTGTAATTACGTCCGATCACGGCTTTACGAATATGCGTCCGCATTTGCTTTGCAGTTGCCTCAAGCTCGCCTCACGACTATTGCTTCGGAGTCGCCCCACGACTCCTCACCCCTTCGGGGCAAAAGCTAATGCTTTTGGCCAAACTGCCTAATTAAAAAAACTGCTAAAATAATCCGCGAGGTGATAGAATCACCTTGCCGGAGCGGGAGTTCGCCCAAGATATCAGGCGAACTCCCGGCGTGGGACGAGTTCGGCAAACTGCCAGTGTCCATCATTGAGCACGATGCAAAGTGAGAGCCGTCCCACGCCCCGCCAAGGGGGAAGGCATGTTAACTCGAATAATTGAAAGGTACCGTCCCATGACGAGTCCGAAATGAAGGAGGAGACAACTATGAAGCAAAAACAAGAAAAAAACAAGACAAATCCGTGCCCACAAGATACGATGGGGAGTCGTGTAGAGTATGTGGGAGTAGATATTTCACTGGAGCATTTGGATGTCTATAATGCAGGACGTACGAAACGCTTGAGCAATGATAGCAAGGGGATCAATCAGATTGAGCGTATGCTAGACGTGCAAGACGGAGTGAAGCGTACGCTTGTCTATGAATCAACCGGATGGTTAAGCCGGAAACTAGCAGAGCAACTAGCCCAACGCAATATAGCCCAAATATGTCTCAACCCGACAAAGGTTCGAAACTACGCACGAGCCATGGGAATCCACGCAAAGACAGACATATTGGACAGTCAGGTCATAGCGATGTATGCGCAGAGCACGAAGATGAAAGAAAATGTAGAGGTAAATAGAGATATCATGAAGTTGAAGGAGCTGGAGAGCGGGCGAGAGTTTTTCGTGAGACGCCTCGCCCAGACGCAAACAGCCCGGGCAGCATTGAGCGATAAAACGTTGATCAAGATCAACGAAGAGGCGCAGCGAGAAGATGAGAGGCACGTAGAAGAGATAGAAGAGCAGATGAAGCAAATAGTGCGGGGAAATAAAGAGATGAGGGAGCAATATGAGTTTTTGCAGACACTGCCCGGAATAGGGGAAAAGATAAGCATGGCATTAATCAGTCAACTGCCCGAATTGGGGAAACTGAACAGGAAACAAGTAGCGGCGTTGGTAGGAGTAGCGCCCTACAACTGGGATAGCGGGAAAATGAGGGGTAAGAGAATGACGCGATATGGGAGGAGACATATAAGGAATTTGCTCTACTTAGCAGTGATAGGCAGGCTAGGGTTCAAAGGAAGACCGATAAGAGAATATTACGAGAAGTTAAAGGGAGAAGGGAAAGCGAGCAAGGTAGCCATCATAGCATGCGTACGAAAGATGCTCATATGGATAAACTCAGAGACGAGGAAGTGGCGAGCGAGAAGAGAAGGAGCAATAACGAGTGAGAGCAGGCAATAGAGAAAAAAGAATGCATGCAACGGCATAGTTGCCGCGGGAGGGTTATAGGGAGGGGAGCGTAGCCCCTCCCTAACTAGGAATCCCCCCGCAGAGAGGGATCCAAGGGAGAGAGCGCGGAGCTCTCTCCCTGGTCAGAGGGGTCTGGGGAGGCAGAAAGCCCCCCCAGGGGCGGAGCAAAGTTATAATCGTGCCCGAGCAAAAAAATTCGAACACCCCCAAAATTATAATTGACTTACGCCGTCGGCAGTTTTCACCCCTTCGGGGCAAAAGCTAATGCTTTTGGCCAAACTGGCTTACAGCCGTCGGCCGTTTTCCCGCAGCTCCGCTGCGCATTATTTGCAAATCGTAAATCGTAAATAACCAACGGCTTATGCTACATGATGTGCCATGAACTACCATTAGGGGTGCTTTTTCTTGGGACGGATGTGTGCTCTATGAGTTTTTTCTCTTGCGTATCCCATATGTTAGATTAGAATGCGGGTGAGAGATTTGGGAATATGATGATAGATGCATGCGAAGTCGAGATTCCGGGAGGTAAGCGAAATGAATACCGGCTGCCTCCGCCGGAATTGATTAATTATGAACCGATTCCAGAGTCAGTTCGCGCGGCAAGGGCGGCTGAAATGCAGAGATTGCGGGCTGTTCTGGTAGATACGTTTGCGGCCTTCCACGTGGAGGTGATGCCGGGGCGTATCAAATGCGGTCCAGATGTTACCCGATACGAGTTTACACTTTCCGATGAGAAGAACATGCGGGTTGTCAATCAGTTGGAAACTGAAATCATGGCTGCCACTCAAAATCCTCGTGTGAGCATCGTAACTTCCATCCTGGGGAAGACCTCCTTTGGCATTGAATTGGCAAATAGTGAGCGTGAGGATGTGAATTTGCGTGAGCTGCTTCTGTCGCCCAATTTCACCGATCCCCTCTTGTGCCTACCTGTGGCTCTGGGGAGAGATGTGGTTGGAGAACCGGTAATCGGCGACATAGCGGACATGGGACACCTTCTCATCGGCAGTGTTATTGGAATGGGCAAATCTGTATGTGTCAATAATATCCTGCTTTCTCTCCTATACAAGTTTTCTCCGGCTGAACTCGAGCTCGTATTGATTGATTTAAAGAACGTTGAGATGAATGTTTATAGGAAACTACCTCACCTTGCTGCCCCAATTGTCACCAGTACCTCAAATGCAATAGTACATTTGAAGGCGGTCATACAAGAAGTGGAACGCCGATTCAGTTTGTTCGAATGTGAGGGTGTCACTAGCGTGGGAGAGTACAACAGACGCATATACGAATTAAGTCAAACGGCTCGCGCTAATGGTGGAGCTGCCAGCCTTTTGGCTCGGGATAGGCGGCAGATCGATGACTTGCCGAGGATCCCGCGCCGCCTGCCCCACATTATTGTCGTGATCAATGAACTGGCCGATCTAATGTTGCAGGCGAAAGGTGAGGCGGAGTTTCTCCTCAGTAGCCTTGCAATGAAGGCATCTGCTGTCGGCATTCATCTCGTAGCTACAACTCAGATGCCGCAGAAGATGGTTGTGACAGAGACGATCAAAAGAGCCTTCCCGAGTCGAATAGCCTTGAAAGTTACTGATAAACAAGAGAGCCGAGTTATTTTAGATGACGAAGGAGCAGAGACTCTGATGGAGCACGGGGATGGTTTGCTTCGGATGGAAATAGAAAAAGGCATGACGCGTTTCCGTGCCGCTATCATTTCATTTGAAGAAATTTCCCGTATCGTTGAATTTTGTTCTCGTCAACGAGTGTAGCATTTTTATTTGATCTTGCTACACAGTCCACGATCGCCTGGCAACTGTGCAGGAGCGGCGCGGAGTGAGACACCTTTCGCTCGTTAAGTTACTGCTTTGAGCCGGCCCAACTTTCAGCAGCCTGTACGCTTGGCAATGCAAACAGAGCGTCGTAATCTGCATCCGGCAAGTACCAATCGGCCTCAAAGAGCCCGGCCGTGCGATTTGAGGAAAGCGTTTGCATTTGAGATTCCTTCATCCACTTATTGCTGTAGGCTAGGGAGTACACTTGTCGTCCGGAGGCATCAAAAAGCACCAGTCGTTTGTTGTAGGCGAGAGAGATCGTCATAGGCAGCAACTCCTGTTTGGCTTGCGGCACAGCACCTGTGTGCTGGAGTATCTGCTTGAGCTGCGAAAACTCTTCTGGTGAGAGCACGAAGTCTTTCGTTACCCCATTGCGCAAACCCTTGCGTACCCAGACCTTGGCAGATGTCGCTTGTTCCACTTTCTGCATGAATTCCGTATAGGCTTTCGAATTCATTTCTTGGAACTTCTTGTCCTTCGCATCCATAAGATCTGCCCCAACGGCTTCCTTGACTTGCTGGCGCACCATCTGCCCGACTACCTGGCTCAGGCAAGAGGTTAAACTCAATCCCAAAGCGGCACAGAGCGTCGCTGCGAACATTCGGCATTCCTTTCGTGTCATATTTTCATGCGCTTATCGCGCTCGCTGCTCGGTATAAGGTATGACGCTCTCATTGTCAAGTGAAATTACGAAACCACCGGGGCAACCGCATTAGAAAATGCGGTTGCCTATGTACGATTAACGATGGACGATGTACGATTACCAAATTCGCGCGCGTTGCGCGGGGAGGCGAATCATTAATGTATGCTGAGATCCCTTTAGAACCACCATCATGATGACCGTTGTTGTCACGACTTTTGATGCGTATGAACGATGATATCAGTCAATAAAAGCATTTTCTTTGTTGGCTGACTTCTCTCAAATGCGTTTGCCTTGGCGGGTTCCCCACGTGATTGGACTGTATGATAGCACAATCGTGTGTAGTATCCTTTGTGAAATGTCTTGCCATGGTAGGAAGGACGGGGTAAAATGCGAGGTATGAAGAGGTACATCACCATGGCGGTGTGCGCGCTGATGGCGTGGGTGGCGGGTGAAGCTGCGGGGCAGAGCCCGGATTTGGTGAATGAGAGTCGTGATTTGGCTCGCGTGATACGACACCCGGATGGTTCTCGCTCGGTGTACAAACGGCAGCGTGGGACCAAGGGTATGCGCTGCGCTACCTACACAGCCAGCGGAAAATTGGCCGCTATCAACGATTATCACGAAGGTAAGTACGGTCAGCTGGTGGGATGCAACATCTATAATCACGAACGCACGCTTATTTACAAAGTGGCATACGGATATGACAGCTCGGCGCGCCTCATTGAGGAACGTATGTTTTCTCATCCCCAAGGTAAATTGGTTCAGCGCGTGATATACAAATACGCAGCTGACGGTAATCGATCCAAGCCTATTATTGTGTCGCTTGATCCGAGCCGCGTTAAGACGATTACTCCCACGATGCGGGAGGATGTAAACCGGATTCACCGCGAGCTAGGCGGAGTGCCTGTTCGCCGTTGACCTTTCTTTTTTTATTATGAATGACAGGAGAACATTTATGACGAAATTGGCATTGACAGGTGGTGCATTGGCGGCGGCAGCTGTAGCGGGGGAGACTCCTGCTGCAGAGCCGGGCGGTAAGTTGCGCGTACTTCTTGTGAACGGTAGCCCGCACATGGAGGGTTGTACTTACACGGCGCTCAACCTCGTGGCGCAGGAGATAGAGGCTTCTGGTGTGGAGACCGAGATCTTTTATTTGGGGACGGCGCCGGTGCAGGATTGCATGGCCTGTGGAAGTTGCAAAAAGCACCCCGGCCGTTGCATTTGGGATAAGGATTGCGTGAATGAACTCATTGCCAAGGCCCGCACAGTGCAAGGGTTTGTGTTTGGTTCGCCCGTGTATTATGGGCACCCGAGCGGCCGACTATTGAGTGCCATGGATCGAGCATTTTATGCTGCCGGAGATGTTTTTGCAGGCAAGCCTGCCGCTGCTGTTGCATCTAGCCGACGTGCGGGTTCGCTGGCCACGCTGGATGCCATTCAGAAGCATTTCACGATATCGCAGATGCCCGTTGTGTCTTCTTTCTACTGGAATGAGGTGCATGGTTTTGGTCCGGCAGATGTGATGGCCGACGAGGAGGGCGTGTCAATCATGCGTCAGCTCGGTCGCAACATGGCTCGCGCTGTAAGGGCTTATGCTGCTGCACCCGTTCCTGATCCGGTGGAGCGCAAGTACACCCATTTCATCCGCTAAACGCTATGGAAACATTTAGCTGGCAGTCGCGTACTGATGGGGGTGAGAGGGTCATTTATGAGGCTGCTTATTTCGGCGGTTGGTGGCAGCTTTCGTGCACTCCGAAGGTGCCACGATCCTGTCGCGATGCAGCAGAATCGCATCCTGCTGACTTTTCTCCCGAAATCTGGCAGGAGCTGCTCGACTTGCTGAAGCGCAAGTACAGTCGCCGCCGCGTTGCGTGGAAACTTGTGCAGCAGGTGCAGGATATCATGGACGGCAAAGCTGTGAACGAACGTCGAGACATACGCAACCATGAATGATGAGGAGATGAGTCATTGCGCGGATCCGGCACGGCAGATCGAGCGTGCCATTGCTATTATGCATCGTTTGCGCGCTCCTGGTGGCTGCCCTTGGGATGCTCAGCAGACGCATGAAAGCCTTATTCCGAACCTCATCGAGGAGTGTTACGAGTGCATAGATGCTATTCGAGAGCAGGACGCCTCTCACTTGTGCGAGGAGTTGGGGGATGTGCTGCTGCAAGTTCTCTTCCACGCCGAGTTAGCGCAGGAAAATGCAGCGGAGGGGTTCGGTGTGCAGGATGTGGCACGAGGTTTATGTGACAAAATGGTGCGGCGTCACCCGCATGTCTTTGGTGATGCAGCAGCAGAGGATGCAGAAGCAGTGCTCACGCGATGGGATCAAATCAAGCGCCAAGAACACCACAGTGAGCGAGAGCCGTACCTGCACGATTGCGGCAAGGGGTTGCCCGAACTGCTACGCGCAGCAAAACTCACCGCCAAGGTCGCTAAAGTCGGCTTTGACTGGGACTCCCACGCTGGCGTGGTGGATAAGGTGCGCGAGGAGTTGGAGGAGGTGAGCGAAACATTTGCTCTGCCGGATGATGATCCACGTGTGGCTGAAGAGCTGGGCGATTTACTCTTTACTGTGGTGAATCTCTGCCGTCGTCGCGGTGTCAACCCCGAGGTTGCGTTGCACGGCGCTAACCAAAAGTTCCTGCGCCGCTTTACCGCCATGGAGGAGTTGCTTGCTGCTGCCGGCATCACTTTGCGAGATGCGACTGCCAGTGATTTTGACCGGGCGTGGAACGCCGTGAAGACGCAAGAACACCCCGACGGTTCAGCCGGACAGAAGTCATGATGCACTCCTGTCCAGTGCTGGTGCTGGTGTTTTCGTTGCTGGTATCGTCGTGTGTTCTGCATACCAGGGAAGAAAAGCCTGCCATGGGGGAGAGAAGCGCCACTGCTGAAGAGGTAGCCAGCAACATCGGGAACCCTCTTCTTGCCAATAAGGGTGATATGAATGCCGTCAATGTCAGCGTCGCCTCCGAGGAGGAACTCAAAAAAATCGACAACGGATCGGAGGAAGAGCTCGTGTGGACTGACCCGGATAACCCTGACGCCGAGATTCCCGGACTCACCGCCATCTTTGAAAACAAAAGGCTTGGTCGTGGGTGGCAGGTGGATATGGCACGTGCCATTCAGCTTGCTCGCAAGCAGGAGCTACCGCTCATTGTCTGGTTTCATGATTCGGTGATTTCGCCGCGGAGCGGGCAGCTTGGTAAAGAGTACTTGGAAACTAAAGAATTTGAGGATTGGGCTAGTACCCATGCTATTTGCGTGCGGTTGGACTCCGGCGCTTCGTTGAATGAGTCAGGGAGGGACAGAGTTAAGTACAGAGCGGATAATATTAACGCCTTGCAACGTCGCTACGGTCTTTCGAAAAAGCCCGCCTTTGCAGTGATTACCCCCAACGGTAAAATTACTGCCCGTATTGATGGCTTTGATGGTATTCTTTCCGGCTTCATTCAGGAACTCAAAGCCGGTGTTGCCCTTGCCCGGAAAAAATACGATGAGCACAAGGATGAGTTGGTTGCACGCGGCTACAGAGACTGGAAATCTGCCCGTGGTAACGTTTCTGTCTTTGCTAAACTTATGCGTGTCGATCCTGAGAAGGAGGTCGTTTTTCTGCGTGAGAGCGGAGGTCGTGTTACTCGCACCAAGATTTCTCATTTCTGCAAGGAAGATGCCGATTATCTGCGCTCTCTCGTGCCCTCAAAGGCACCCGCTGACAAACCGGACCTGCCATGAGCAAATCCGACATCACCAAGGCACGCATTATGCATGCGGCCGTTTGCGAATTCACGGCATTGAGTTTTCGTGGCGTGACTTTGCGTGATATCGCCCGAGCTGCAGGGGTAACTATGGGTGCCATTTCCTACCACTTCGGCAGCAAGGCTGACTTGTATCGTGATACGCTCGCCTACGTTTCGATCCCGTATACTGCCGCGTGTCGTGCAGCTCTGCACGAGGCCCTGCCTTCCAATGATCCAGTGCGTATTGTGGATGCTTGGTTAGCTGCCCCGCTTACCCACTGGCGGGATGCCTCTGTCGCCACGGGCGAGGAGGTGCTATGTTTCCTCAATAAAATGGGATACGAGTCTCCGGAACTCACCCGTGAGGTCTATGACTCCCACTTCGCCTTCGCTATGCAAGAGTGGACGGAGACCTTGGGCCGCTTTTTCCCGGGTATGCGCCGGGATGACTGGCTATGGTGTTTCACATGCTTGCGCGGCATGTATTTTAACATTCTCGCGCATGATGAGTTCACACTTTGGGCGCTTCCGCGCATTCGAGACAAACGGGAGGCCATTGCTCGTTTGGCATCAGATGCCGTGGCGCTGCTGCGTACTTACATGCCGGAGTGAGTCTGGCAGGAGTTACCCTCTCACATCCCACATGCGTCCCAAGAAAAAGAGATCTCAACACGCAATTCATTTACGATTTACGATTTACGATTTACGATTTGCAAATAATGCGCAGCGGAGCTGCGGGGATGCGGAGCTGAAGCGACGCGGAATTTGAAAGCCGTGCGCGGGCGAGGTTAGAAAGGTGCGGGCAATGGCGCCTAAACGCTGCCTATGTACGAGGCGGTGGCAGACGGGGGCTACCATTTACGATTTACGATGTACGATGTACGATTTGGAAATTCGCGCGCGTTGCGCGGGAGGTTGGCGAACGAGAGGGCTGCTTATGATGACCGGTTGTTGTCATGATGTTTGATGCGTATAAACGGTGATATCGGTCAATAAGAGCATTTTCTCCGTCGATGAACTTCTCTCAAATGCGTTTGCCGCAAGAAAGCTGACGCGATTTTGTCCCCTTTTTCAGGGACGTCGTGGCTGTTTTTTCTTTTCTTATGCCACAAGCTGGTGTAAAATGGTGCGTACCCGCTTGGAATGGAAGCGGGCAGACTGAAACGAGACGATCATGAGCATACAATCTTTTCTACCGGCGCAGTACGCGCACCCGTACGAGATAGATCCCAAATACAGCAAGTCCGTGGCGTACTTTTGCATGGAGTACGCTATTGATAATGTGTTTAAGATATACTCTGGTGGCTTAGGATACCTGGCGGGTTCGCACATGCGCTCTGCCGGTGCCTTGCGCCAGAATCTTGTCGGTGTAGGTATCCTCTGGTCATACGGCTACTACAGCCAAATTCGTGCGGAAGATGGTTCCATGGCTGCCCAGTACCGGCGCCGCGACTACACTTTCCTGGAGGATCACAACATTAAGTTCCTCATCCGCGTCTGCAACTCCCCGGTGTGGGTGAAGGCGCTTTTCCTGCGTCCAGAGACTTTCGGCACAGCCCCCATGTTCTTCTTGACGACGGATCTTCCGGAGAATGATGCCATGAGTCGATCCATCACTCAGCGTCTCTATGATTCCAACCCCATGACGCGCATTTCGCAGTATATTGTGCTCGGGCAGGGTGGCGCTCGCCTCTTCGAGGAATTGGGAATAGAGCCGGAGATCTACCACATGAACGAGGCTCACGCCATAGGCGCGGCCTTCAATATGCTCGCTCACAATGGGGGAAATGTTGAGGAAGTGCGCAAACGTTTCGTCTTTACTACCCATACTCCTGAGGAGGCCGGCAATGAGAAGATGGACATCAACCTAATGGCCAATTTCTCTTTCTTTGATGGTCTTTCACTCGATCAAGTGCGCTCTATGCTCAAGCTTGACCCAGGGGAACAAACTTTCAACTACACCCTCGCGGCTTTGAGGCTTTCTCACATAGCCAACGGGGTATCTGCCTTGCATGGCGAGGTTTCGCGCAAAATGTGGCAGGGTTATTCGGACATTTGCCCCATCACTCATGTGACCAATGCCCAAAACAGCGCCTATTGGCAAGACCCTGAGTTGGCTGAAGCTTTCCATGAGGGAGATAAGAAGGCCTTCCGCGCTCGTAAACGCGCCCTGAAGAAGGATCTTTTCCGTGTGGTGGGTGAGCAGACGGGGCACCTTTTCGACCAAGACACGCTCACCATTGTGTGGGCTCGCCGTTTCGCCGCTTACAAGCGGCCTGCGCTCATTACGGAGAATCCCGTCATGTTTGAACGCATGCTGCAGCGCACCAATCGTCCTGTACAAATGATTTGGGCCGGCAAACCCTACCCCACGGATTTCGCGGCGGTGGATATCTTTAACAAGCTGAATGAGCTGAGCAACAGGTACCCGCGATGTGCCGTGCTCACCGGTTATGAGCTTGAGCTTTCTCGGCTCCTTAAGAATGGTTCGGATATTTGGCTGAACAACCCTGTGGTTACCCGCGAGGCTTCCGGTACCTCCGGCATGTCTGCTACCATGAATGGCTCCATCACTATTTCTACCAACGATGGTTGGGTGCGTGAGTTCGCTCGCGATGGAAAGAATTGCTTTATCATCCCGGAGGCTAAAGCGGGATTGCCCGCGGAGGCTCGTGACCGCTCCGATCGCGATAATTTTTACAACTTGCTAGAATCCAAGGTGCTGCCAATGTTTTACGACAATCCGGATGCGTGGACAAGCCTTGTCTTCACGGCCATGCACGACATCATTCCGGCTTTCGAGTCCGATCGTATGGCGGATGAGTATTACGTAAAGATGTACAATGCCTGAGCACATGATGAAAAAATCCGTTCTCATTGTCGGTGCTGGTGGGGTAGGCCATGTGGTGGCGCACAAGTGTGCTCAGATGGCAGACGTGTACGAGGAGATTCATCTTGCTTCGCGTACGCTGAGTAAGTGCGATGCTATCGCCGCAGATGTGTTGGCACGCGAGGGTGTGCATATCACAACGCACCAATTGGATGCGGATGATGTGCCGAGTACGGTTGCCTTATTGCGCAGCGTTAAGCCGGGACTACTCCTCAATGTGGCTCTTCCTTATCAAGACCTGCCGCTCATGGATGCTTGTCTGGAGGCCAGATGCAATTACATGGACACTGCCAACTACGAGCCACGCGACGTTGCGAAATTTGAATATAGCTGGCAATGGGCTTATCAGGAGCGCTTTAAAAATGCAGGGCTCTTTGCATTACTCGGTTCGGGCTTTGATCCGGGCGTCACGAATGTTTATACGGCCTGGGCTCTCAAGCACCATTTTGATTCCATTGAATACCTCGATATTGTCGATGTCAATGGCGGCGATCATGGACAGGCATTTGCGACTAATTTTAACCCCGAAATCAATATTCGTGAAGTTTCTGCCCCCTGCCGCCACTGGGAGGATGGGCAATTTGTAGAGACGGCCCCCATGAGTCTTCACAAGCCGTTTACTTGTCCGGAAGGTGTTGGTACTTACGAGATTTACCGTATGTATCACGAGGAGATGGAATCGCTGGTGCGTCACATCCCCACCATTAAACGCGCTCAGTTTTGGATGAGTTTTTCGCCTAACTATATCAACCACTTAACTGTGTTGAAAAATGTGGGCATGACTCGTATTGATCCCGTGCTCTACAACGGTGTGGAAATTGTCCCCTTGCAGTTCCTCAAGGCTGTGCTCCCGAATCCCGGTGATTTGGGCAAGACGACCCATGGGAAGACTTGCATTGGGTGCATCATTCAGGGTAAGAAGGATGGGAAGGAAAAGAAGGTGTACATATATAACATCTGCGACCACGAAGCCTGCTTCCGCGAGGTTGGTTCCCAAGCCGTTTCCTACACGACAGGAGTTCCCGCCGCTATCGGTGGTCGTCTTATCCTCTCCGGTATCTGGTCCGGCGCCGGTGTCTTTAATATGGAGCAAAACGATCCTGATCCTTTCATGGATGCCCTCACTCGCTATGGTCTCCCTTGGACCTGCGTTGAGCTGTGACTGAATCCGGCGTCAGCTCATTGCGGGCTCGCCATGCTCATCGATCAACGGATGTCGTAGGCCGTGACTGGGCGCCACGGCAGGGCAAACACATTAGAAAATGCGTTTGCCTATGTACGATTTACGATGTACGATTTATTAATAATGTGCGCGTTGCGCAGATTTTTCGGATCATCAACGTATGCAGGGGCTTCTTTAGAACCATCAGCATGATGAGTGCTTGTTGTCATGATTTTTTTGATACGTATAGATGTTGATATCAGCCAATAAGAATACTTTCTGCGTTGATGAACTTTTCTCAAATGCGTTTGCCCTAGGGTTAACCCATTGTCTTAAATTCTGGCACCATTATAAGTGAAACTACCGCGCGTGAGCTGGATCGGGAATGGTAAAATTTACAGGAAATTCGCACACGTGTCCCAAGAAAATAATGAGGGAGGGTAAGAGAAGACAAAAAAAAGGAAGGTTGATTTGTTTCCTCAGAA
>CANQSS010000050.1 GCA_947626545.1 uncultured Akkermansia sp.
TACTCTAGCATACTTTGAACTTCTTGGCACCCTTTTTTGTGCCAAGAACCTGTTGCATTTAATTTTGCAATCCACAACGGGAGAAAAAGTAGGTGATTTGCCTTGACAGTGCGGGACCAGGTTGCTACACTGCGCGCGCTATGGCGGAGAAGGAGACATCATCCGTGGATCTCTCGGCGCTCGACACGGCTGCTATGCGCAGTCGTCTTTCCGAGCTCGGGAGCTATCTTTGACCTCGCTCATTTGGAGGAACAAGTGAGCCACTTGGAGCAGCGTATGAGCGCGCCGGATTTTTGGGATGACCCGGAAGCCGCTCGCTCTCTCATGACGGAGGTGAATCCGCTCAAGCGGCGATTGGAGCAGTACCGGGCGTTGGAGAGCGGATTGGAGGATGTGGAAGCTGCGCTGGAGTTGGCGCGAGAGGAGCAGGACCTGGCGGCGGAAGCGGCTGCGGAGTACAATGCGTGGCAGAAAAAGTTGGAGGAATTCGAGTTGATTACTTTGCTGAATGGACCGCATGATGCGTCCGGTTGCTACATTACAATTCATTCGGGAGCGGGCGGAACGGAGGCCTGTGACTGGGCGAGTATGCTGTTGCGCATGTATCTGCGCTACTGCGAGCGGCATAATTTTGTTACAGAAGTCATGGAGAGTACAGATGGAGATGAAGCGGGACTGCGATCAGTGACGGTGAAGATCACGGGAGAGTACGCGTACGGCTATCTGAAAAATGAGCGCGGGATTCACCGCTTGGTGCGCATGAGTCCCTTCGATGCTGCCGGAAAACGCCATACCTCGTTCTGCTCGTTGGATGCTACGCCGGATATCTCCGATGATGTGGAGATCGAAGTGAAAGATGCTGATGTGAAAATGGACACTTACCGTTCCGGCGGCAAGGGGGGGCAGAATGTCAACAAGGTGGAGACAGCCGTGCGTCTTACCCATTTGCCAACTGGCATCATTGTGGCATGCCAGACTCAGCGCTCCCAGTTACGCAATCGTGAGGAGGCCATGCGGATGCTCAAGGCGCGCCTCATTCAACTGGAGGAGGACCGCAAGCGCGCAGAGGCTGATCGCCAATACTCCGAAAAGGGTGACATCGCGTGGGGGAATCAAATACGCTCGTACGTGTTTCAGCCTTACCAAATGGTGAAGGATCTACGCACCGGGGTGGAGAGTGGCAATATCCAGGATGTGATGGATGGCAATTTGGATGCGTATATTGAGGCCATGCTGCGTCACAACGCCAATGCCTGAATAGCTAACCCCACCCCATGATGCTCGAATTTGATGTGCTCTCCCTGTTTCCGGAGATTGTGAGCGCCCCGCTCTCGCAAAGCATCATCGGGCGAGCGGCGGGGAGCGGCTTGCTCTGCGTGCGCTCCCATAATATTCGGGATTGGACGCATGACAAGCATCATCGCACCGATGATTACTTGTGCGGCGGCGGTCAAGGTATGCTGATGAAGTGCGAGCCGATTTTTGAGGCTGTGGAAGAGCTGCGCCGCGAGAACACGCGCGTGATACTTATGACCCCGCAGGGTCGCGTGCTGACTCAGCAGCTTGTGCGCGAGCTGGCGGCTCCTTGCATGGAGCCCCAGGGTGGTGCGCACTACATCATCATCTGCGGGCATTACGAGGGGGTGGATCAGCGCGTGGTGGACAAGCTGGTAGATTTGGAATTATCAATTGGCGACTACATATTGACGAACGGCGCGATTGCGGCGGTGGTGCTCATTGATGCCGTTTCGCGATTAACACCGGGCGCTTTGGGTGATGAACGCAGTGGCGAGGAGGAATCATTCTCCGATGGTTTGCTGGAGGCGCCGGCCTACACAAAACCCATTGAATTCCTCGGGATGACGGTGCCGGAGGTGTTACTCTCCGGCAACCACAAGGCAATGGCGGAGTGGAAACAGGAACGGGCTGTGGAACGCACTCGCGCCAATAGGCCGGATCTCTACGAGAAGTGGGCTGCTGAGCACCCGGAGTTTTTCCGTCCCGGCAAAAAGAAGACGAAACCAACACATTACAAAGAACGCCCGGCACCGTAAACTGCATCCGGCACTCACGGGTTTTTCTTGCCCTTTTTTCTCTGTTTGCTTTTTTTCGGCTTGTCCGACTTGCCCTCCATCACGATGACCTCACCGGGTTCCATCGAGATTTCCAGTTCAGCATCCACGTCCAGCAACTCGTCCATGAGACCGGGGAGCTTACGTTGGTCCGCAAAGGAGCTGGTCAGCTTAATCTTTCCATGATTCCCTTTGGGGATTTCGAAAAGCTGGCGTAATGTAGTGCGCAGG
The DNA here is from genome assembly GCA_947626545.1 of uncultured Akkermansia sp. GTDB lineage: Bacteria > Verrucomicrobiota > Verrucomicrobiia > Verrucomicrobiales > Akkermansiaceae > Akkermansia. Next base: position 2,304 of record CANQSS010000050.1, read on the forward strand.
GATTTGGCGGATGCGGAAGAATTGCGCAGAGTGAGAGTGCACTTGGAAGGATTCCAGGCTGCCCAACCGTAGATGCTTCCATCTTTCCCATCCCACGGGTTGCCGCCCACCCAATGCACATCTCCCAGCACATCGGCATTGCGGCGGATCCACGCAATGCAGGAGGCGAGTTCATCCCACAGCATACCGTTTTGTTGATTGAGCAGCTCTGCATCAGCATACACCTCTTGCAACCCGGAGCCGGAACCAAAGGCGGCGCGCATTTCTTTCACGCAGTTGGCGGGGTCCTTGCTCATCACATTCGGCGGACCGTTGCGGGTGATGATAGTGCCGTGCGTCATGAGGCAGTTAATGGGGAAGAGCGGGGCGCCCTGCACAAAGACTTCGTACACGAGTCTGTCGCGGTAGGTGATCCAGCGGTCGCGTTCGTCACCGGCATTGCCCGCTTGACCGAAGTCATTTTCCTGTCGCCAGACGGAATCCACGAAGTGAAACCAGAAGGGGCTTGCCCAGGTGCCAACGGTAGCGTTGATGAAGATGTCCGGCCTTTTTTCCCGCAACACAGTCACGACACTGATGATGCCTTCTGCGTCCTCCAAATCTGCCGGACCATTGGCGTGAAACTTCGTCGAGATGCCATCAAACTTGAAATATCGCATGTCGTATTTTTTGATCATCTCTGAGCAACGCTGCACAAAGGCGTTGAAGTACTCTTGATTGGAGAGTTTAAAATTGTTGATCTGGTTGTGCGGGTGCTTCTTGTTCCAGAAAGAGAGGCGGAGTTCCTTGGAATGTCCGTAGCCGCCCACGGGCCCAAGCCAAGTGCCAATGCCGGCGTTCATTTTGGCAGCGGCGCGGTTGATATTGGCAAAGCCATTCGGGAAGCCTGCATGAAAATCCCACAGGCTGTTAAATTCATCCCAACCATCGTCTATCACAAAGGCGTCAATGCTCGTTTTTCTCTTGTCGAAAAGCTCACGTTTCCATTGGGACAATATGCCTTTCCAGATAGCATCCGACGTGCGCTGGTGCGGGTCATTGTTGTCGTGTAAGCGTATGCCGACTTCGTACCAATCATTGTAGTGCACGAATGCGCGGTAGGGCATGGTGCGTTCGCGCTCACTGTAACGCAAAAAGGAGCGGCGCGGCTGTTCCGGATCCAGCAGCCCCACCACTGAGGAAACGGTCCAGCTGCGGCCGCGCGGCAACGTGGTCTTGCGTACCCATTCCCCGCGCACTAAATTATTTGTCGGAAGTGCATCATGCTCTCCCTCGGTTTGCTGATGCAGCGGGAGGGAAAGACGCAGGGAGCCGTGTGCCGTGATGGATTCTGTTTTGTTCTCTGCCCAGCATTGCAGGGTGTATGCTCCGGGGGAGGGAACCTGCAAGGCATAGTTGGCGTTGACATTTTGTTCTCCGGTGCTGCCACGGTGCGCATCGCAGCTCACCATCTTGCCTGAGGCGTCTGCAAGGCTTATGGCTATGACGTTGAGCTTATGAGAACCACCCTCATAGGCGAGTTCTACCCGGCATTCTCCCCCTTGGGCAAAATGCACTTCACCGCCACTCACCTTTACGTAGCGTGCTGTAGGACCGTCCGTCTCTGCGCAGAGATCGGCTTGGGCAGACCGCACAGCCTCCGGAATATCGCTTGTGAAAACATCCTCAAAAGACTCCGGAGACCACGCAGTGGGATCTTGCTGGGCGGTCACACCTTGACCGCTGACACTCATCACGGACATGGGCGTTTCAAGTCCGGCGAAAAGATGTTGGCTGAGCACTAAATTCCCATGTGTTGTATTGCCGGAAACGGTTGGCGTCCCCGCTTCATCGGAAAATGCATATTGGAGCGGAGTGAAGGAAGTAAACGAGGTGTCTCGCAAGGCCGAGATGGTAAACTCCTGGCGCAGGTAGCGGGAGTTCTTCCGCAGCACCGCTTTCCAATCGACCCGATATGAGTTGTCCTTTGACTCGAGTACGGCGTGTATTCCCCAGCCGTCTTCTCTTTCAGACGCTCGCGTCGCGGCGGGGTTCGCGGGGAGCGACAGAGTTTCCCATGTCAGCACCTTCATGTCTTTCGTGGTAGTCGCTTTGCCGTGGGCCGGTTGCACGCCAAGGATATCTGTTCCGGGTTTCAGCAGCTGTTTACCGCTTTTCTTCTCGGTGAGACCTCTGAAAATAATGCCGCCACCCTTTCCTATCTCAAAATTTGCCGTGATCCAATCGTTATCAAGAACCGCCAAATTTTTGCTGCGATTTGTCTCGGTTGCTGCAGATTTTTTCACGTCATTCGCCTGTGTGTCGGCATTTCCCACCGCAACAAATGGGTGGAACAGCAGGAGGACACCCCATAAAACTGCCAATGCTGTACGTTTTTCCATACAGTGCCATTCTACCCATTCTTACGGGAGTTGTCAAACGAGTTGATTGTAATCTATGATTGTTGATATTTTGCGTGTTGTGACCGATGAGGATTCATTGAGCTTGCGGGAGAGGGCGTCATATGGTAGGATTCTAACGGTCGTTTGTGATGAAAAAGGTCCTAGTAGTGCTGATAGCCATTTTGCTCGTGCTGACGAGTTGTCAGACCCACGAGAGGGACGTGTACACTCCCCATTACGTGTACCACAAGGGCTACAGCGTGCGACTGGTAAAGGGGAGGGCCGTGGCGCCCAAGGGAGCTCCAAAACGCATAAAACGCGCCATTGCCGCGGCCAACAAAATAGTGGGCAAGCCGTACCGACGCGGAGGGGGACATGGACGGCATCAGGACAGTGCATATGACTGTTCCGGGTCGGTTGCATTTGTCCTGCGCGAAGCGGGCATGCTAAAAAAGGGCGCGCAGCCTACCTCCAGTGATTTTTTACGTTGGGGCAGGCCGGGATTCGGAAAATGGCTCACCGTGTACGCGAAGCGGGGGCACGTGTTTCTTATCATAGCCGGTGCGCGTTTTGATACGACAGGAAGTGGGCGTGGGGTAGGACCTCGGTGGTACCTTTCCTCTCGTCGCTGCACAGGGTTCAAGGTGCGGCATATCCCGGGTTATTAGCAATGAGAGAAGAGATGAGTCAGGAGAGAGAATACGGCACGCAGAGGCTGGATGGACTGCTGCGCTGTTGGGGGCTGGAAAATCATGATTTGGTGCAGGCGGCGGGTTTGGCTGCTCAGCTCACGCACAAGCAAGTGCAACGTGCGCGCCAAGGGCGTCGTCTTACCCTGAAAATGATGCAAAAGATGGCAGGTGCGCTGAATGCTGCAGTTGCGCAGCGAGTTGCGCCGGATGCTGAGCCGTACGCCTACCTTCATCGCGACCTATTCAGCTACGCGAGAGGGTACGACCCCACGTGGCAGGATCCCAATGCCACCCTTTATCCCAGCCATGAGTGAGAATGAGCCATGCAGTGTGACGCAACTGCTCGCGCGCCTCAAGTATGCGGTGGAGAGTGATGTGGGCGAAGCGCGAGTCGTAGGCGAGATAGGTTCGTGCAAGGTCGCCGGAAGTGGTCATGTGTATTTTACGCTCAAGGATGCCACGGCTCAGCTTGCTTGTGTGTTTTACCGTTACCAGGCTGCTGCTTGTCGAGTGCTTTTGCGCGAGGGATTGCGCGTGGAATTGGCTGGGCGTGCAACGGTATGGGAGGGTCGGGGATCCCTGCAATTCGTGGTGAACCGTGTTCGTGAGGCCGGGGTCGGCTCGTTGCAGCAACAGTTTGAGGAAATGAAGCGCAGGCTGGAGGCTGAAGGTCTTTTCTCTGCCGACCGCAAGCGTCCCTTGCCACGCTATCCGGAACGCATCGGGCTCATCACCTCGGCCACCGGAGCCGTCATTCAAGATATGCGGCACCGCTTGGAGCAGCGTGCGCCATGGGTGCAGGTTTATTTGCTGCCGGTGCAGGTGCAAGGGAAGGGAGCCGAACGTGGGTTGGCGCGTGCAGTGCAGATGTGGAGCGAGCCGGAGCGCTACAACCTGCCGCCGGTGGATTTTGTGATATTGGCGCGCGGGGGCGGTTCTCTGGAGGATCTGTGGTGCTTCAATGAGGAGGTGCTGGCGCGAGCGATCGTGGCCAGTCGTGTGCCGGTGGTGTCTGCCGTCGGGCATGAGACAGACTTTACCATAGCCGACTTTGTAGCCGACTTGAGGGCGCCCACCCCGACAGCTGCCATCGAGCTGACTACGCCGGATGCTGCCGCTCTGGTAGAGACGCTGGATAGCAAGGCTCTCACCCTGCGCAAACAGATGATGCGTGCACTGGAAACGGCACATTTGCGTTTGTTGGCGGTGGAGCGCAGCAAATTGCGCCATCCTCTGGAGTTGCTCGTTCCCTTTACTCAGCGCATGGATGTACTGCACGAGGAGATGATCAGCAGCTGCGACGCCCGCTTGCAGAATGCGGTGCACCAGCTTGCGCTGCATAGCGCTCGGCTTCAAGTGGGTCGCTTGCACTCTGCTTTGGAACGTGCTGATGAGCGCCTGCAGACTGCTCAGCGCGCACTCCGATTAGGGGCTCAGGCACGAGTGGATCAATGGAAAGCCTGCCTCAGTGTGCACGAGGAGAGGCTTGCCGCCGCCAGTCCGTCGCATGCGCTCAAGCGTGGCTTCGCTCTGGTACGCACTGAAAATGGTAAACTGCTGCGCCGTGCGCAGGATGCACCGGCAGGTACGAGATTGCGCATCAGCCTGTCCGAGGGAGAATTGACGGCAAGAACCGAGATTCAGAGTTGATCCGCCGCTCATACACGACGAGCAAAATGATCGCCGATGTGTGCGTACAGTTCGCAGCCGTGTTCAGTCTGCTCCAGCAGATCTGCGTCCATTTGTATGCGCCCCGGTTCAAAGAGACAAATGACCGTGGAGCCGCCGAAACAGAAGTAACCTTGCTGATCTCCCTTGTGTACCGGTTGCCCCGGAATGTACGTTTGGTGAATGGAGCCTACCCCAGTGGCACCGATGGCAATGATGGCAACATCTCCGATATCCTCCGTGTGCAGCAAGGTGAGTTGACGCTGGTTTCGCCACAGCCAATCCAGTCTCCGGCGCAGGCAAAACGGCGCCACACTCGCCAGAGCGCCCGGCAGACGCACCGCTGCCTCCGCCACTCCGGCTGCCGGAAAATGGAAGCGGTGGTAATCTACCGGGCAGAGACGCGAGAGTAAGAGAGCTCCGTGCGCAAAGCGCTCCGCCAGCTCCGGACTCCCCAGCAGAGCCGGTAAATCGAAGCTTTGCCCCTTGACATACACGCCGTGAATGGCGGAGGCATCTTGCCAGCCGCGGTGACGACCATCCGCCGGCAGAGCGAGGTATGGTTCGGGGCAGATGGGACGCGCTTCCGGCTTGAGTTCGCGAATGAAAAAGTCATTGAAGGAGGAAAAACTCTCGGGAGATCGCAACACCTCGTCGGTATTGATGTCGTAATCGCGGATGAAAGCGGGAATCCTGCGTGCACTGCGGCGCGTACTCTGCCAAAGTCCCAGGAGCCGCGAAAAGACGCCACGCTTGATCAGCAGATGAAGCGCTACCCGCCCGCAGCCTGTCCCATACACCCAGCGTAGCGAACGCTCGCCGAGAATTTTCTCCTCTTCTGCCTGCTGCGTATAGCGATTGAAAAAAATAACCGGCGAGGTTTCCTTCATGGTCGCGGAGTGTACCATAGCATCTCCCCGTCAGTCAAGCGTTTGCCTCGAACAAACACGGCAAACGCATTGGAAAATGCGTTTGCCCATGCAGATGCGGCTTGACTGTGCATGGTGGACGTGATATAACATATGCAGGACGCATGAGTAACAAATTGTACATCTTTGACTGTTTGAGCAAAAAATTGAGGATGGCCGACGCATCATTCATGACAATAGGGCGTGGACAGGGGAATGTGTTTCGTTGCATGATGAGGGCTGAGTCTGGTGGCTCTTTTGCTATGCGGGAGGGGGTATGTCGTTTTTTTCCGCATGCTGCGATTAGCAGTTATTCGCTGAATGGACGGAATCTTCAGCAGGAGTCTGAAATACGTCCCGATATGTTCAACTTATTGGTTTTGGCGGGAGGCTGCTTTGTCGTGTGGAACGGAGATGAAAATCGGCTTCCTGATTTCGGCAATTTTGATCCCGATGAATGGTATGCTTATAACAAGACGACTGGTCAATGGAGCGCGGCCATGCAGCTTCGTGACCTTGCAGGAATACCGGCTGGCTTGGTGGACAAGACGTTGGTACTATTCAAAGGAATCTCCTCTTGCGCGTTTGAATTGAGGGATATTTTAGATGTGGTGCGGTTTGTGATGGAGGAGAGAGGAGAGATCCCCAAAAGTTCCAGGACAGCGGCTGTGCCCGCGACAGCATCGTGGATGGAAGGGAAAGGAGACAAGGAGATATGCTGTCCGCACTGCTGGCAGAGATTTCCACTCTCGCACGCCATGGCGGTTTCAGCGCACCCGAAACTCATGGGAGACAGCATATTGGGCAAGAGCGCCTCACTGAGGTTCACACCTGTCAACGTGGATCAGCAAGGGGTGCCGATAGATGCTATGGGTTTGAGCGTGAGAGAATATGCTTGCCCATGGTGTCATCACAAGTTGCCGCCTTTTTTCGAGAGCACCCGTCAAATGATATTCCCATTGGTGGGGATGGTGAATGCCGGCAAGACGTACTACCTGACTACGATGCTGCACGAGTTGGAGTACGCGCTGTCGCGGGAGTTTGGGATAGCGTTTCGCGATGCTGACTCATCCGGCAATGCCCCGCTCAACTCAATGCGCGTTAAATTGTTCAATGCCTCCGGTCCTCAGGATGCCTATCTGGAGCCAACGACGACGGAAAGCGCCTTGTACCATGATGTGTGGAAGAAAGGGCAATACGTCCGTGCGCCGCGCCCTCTTGTGTACAATCTCAGTCGTTCCAGGAAAACATATACCATGGTTGTGTATGATACGGCCGGCTCCAGTTACGATCCGGATAACGATACACATGAGCTGGCGACTGGCCATTTGGAGGCAGCTTCGGCCATTCTGTTCCTTTTTGATCCAACGGTGGATATTGCATTTAGCAAAGTAATAAAGGGCACAAAGGATACCAAGAAGCTTGGCAGGCAGTACAGGCAGGAACGCCAAGCGCTTATGCTTTCCGAGATGGAAATGCGTTTGCGAGCAGCGTTGCATTTGTCGCCGGAAAAGAAGTTGGATGTGCCGTTGGCGGTGATAATCGGCAAGAGTGACACGTGGCAGGAGTTGCTCGGGTCGGAGCCTTTGTTGCCGAGCGTGCGCAGTGGCCAGTTTCAGCCGAAGTTTGCCGATGTCAACTCGAAGCGATTGCGCGAGCTGCTTTTCAGTATATCGCCGAATATTTGCATGAATGCAGAGGCCATATCAACCAACGTGCACTATTTCGCCGTGAGTTCGTTTGGCGGTGCGCCGGAGCTTTTCTCAGATGACCATGGGCAAATTCATCTGGTGCCCCCGGACGGCATTGTGCGTCCCAATCGCGTGATTGATCCCATTCTATGGGTTTTGCATTGTAAGGAACCGAATCTGCTGCGTAAGACTAGCCTCTGAACAACGGTCCTGCCATGTCCTATCAGCTTATCTACACCGCGCATGGGAAGGTAGCAGATGCTGTGGACTCGTCTCCCCGGGTGGTGGCGCGCACACAAACGATACCTGCAGAGATTGTGCAGGCACTTGTCGACAAAAGTACATTGCTTCATCCTGCAGACAGGGGGGGAGCGCTTTTTCTGTACAGTACGGCTGAGTACAGCGGGGAAAAATTTCACGTACTGGGGTCCGTGCGAGAGAGTGGACAGCAGGACATGTTGATTGCTCATTATCTGTTGCTTCGAGAGTCTGAGTGCAGACATATAACGCAGCGGGATCCGCAAGCTACCCCGGCGGGCGTTTTGCTCTTGTTGGAGCTGCAGAGATTTTGGGCCACAAGCTGGGACAGGGAACCCGCGCAGTTAGAGGAAAATGAGGCTCGTCTGGCGGGGGAATGCCCGGCAGCGGAATCAGGCGCCACGTGGCAGGTGCTTACCGGTGATAAGGGGAATGCACGTTTGCTGCAGGAGCCGCCGTACAACAAGCGATGCCTGGTGAGTGTGCCGGTCGGCACGAGGGCGAGAGACGCATTACGGCTACTGCATGAGAGCGATGTACTCAGTGCAGAGCGGGGATGGGGATCAGGGTTGTGTGTCAATGCAGAAGAATCACGTCTGCTGCGGCTATTCCAACGCGTGGTGGGCACGGCGCAGGGGGCATTGCTTGAGCAGGCGCAGCAGCAGCAAATACCTGTGTTGCAGGTTCGGCCGCACCTCTCGCCCAAACCGACTGAACCTCAGATCCATAAAGAGGCGCCGCCGCCGTCTCCCGTACCTACTGTGGAGAGCAAGCCGGCGAAATTACCGGACAAGAAAGTGCAGACTCCTGCAGCTCCCCCGGATTCACCGCTCAGCATGATCCCGCTGACGTTGCCTTGTTACTACGCAGAATGCACACCGGATGCTTTTTTTGAAGAGGGCAGAAAAGAGAGAAGAAAGGGTGGAGGATGGAAAGTGGCGACCGTACTGGGGGTTGGTGCAGGAGTGTTGCTCGTGGCGGCATTGTTGCCCAGGCTGCTCCAGAAAGAGGAGGAGGTTTCTCAGTCTGAGGAACAGGCGTTACTGGCTCCTCTCCCCCTCCCTGACACACCCCCGGAAAGTAAAGCTCTCGAGGGAGAGATGCCTGAAAAGGGGACTGCGCTGCATGGGCAAATAGATGAATCGCGGCAGAAGCAGACAGGTACGGAGGAGAGTGTGCCGCTCCCCGTTGATCAAGTGCCTGTACCCGCTGTTTCTGATCCTGTCGAAATCGCTGAACGAACGACCACAGGGGATGATGCGGAGGGACTGTCGATCACGGAAAAAGAGGTGGAGGAACTGATCACCACGGAAGAGGATGACGAGAGTTTGACCACCATGGCAGGGGATGAGGAAGTCGCCGATGGTGGTGGGGAAGTTGCGGAGGGGACGCGCAGGGCGATTGTTGCCGGGCGTGCGCTGCCAAAGGCGTTGCTGCCAGAGGAGGTGAGTGTGGTGGATCGCGGAGAATGTATTTTTTATTTTGGGGCTTCGGGAGAGCAGAAGGAACGTCGGGTCATCCAGCTGAAGGCGGGCGGAACTGTGTTGGAATTTCAACGCACAGCAGACCGCAGCATTAGTGTTACCGTGCTGCGCGACGGCAGACCGGTAGATGATTTACCGGTGTTCATTATTACGGAAAAAAGGAATAAATTGGAGAGCATCACCGCGTGCGGTGAGGCAGCTGCTGTGCAGCTTCCGTATTTCAATGAGCAGGGGGGCGTGAGCCACGCTATCCTGTTGCCGGAGTCGCGCGTGCGGGTAAAGCCTGATGGCTATAGCACCCAGCCGGTTGCCGCAGATACCTTGGATTTGAGCAATCTGGGCCAACTCTATGACCCGCATAACGAGGCGCGCGTCGTCAACCTCTCGGAGATCAAGTTGCTGAGCACGCAGAGCAGTGAACTTACTCCGACTCCGGCAGGTTCACTCCTGCTGCCGGATTTCGGTTTGCAAAATGAGGTGCGTATCGCATCTGCCGATGCGAGTTGCAGTGTGCGCGTACGCCCCGCAAAGTCGGCAACAGTTGGCATGAAGGCTTTCTCTTGGACCATCACTCGCAAATTTGATTTTCGCAAGCACATAGCGCTTCGCCTCCGTAAGTTCGCCTTTGAGCCGCCGAAGTCCCGCCGGAAGAAGAATCGGTATTGCTTCAACGACCTGTACGGGTTGGTGAGTCAGCTCGCAGATGAGAAAAATGCGGCCCGCCGCGAGTCTATGCTCGACCGGTATTTCGAGATGTTCCGCGATGAAGCTTTTGCGGAGTATGCGCGCAAGTATTGGATGGTTGACTGCCCGCAATTAGCGCCGGCAGGCGGAGCGTTGAGCGGTGAACTGCGGAGGATGTTGTTCCGTCCCGAGAATACCCGGAAGATTTACCAATCGCTTCTGCGGCGTGTGGATGAGCAAGTGCGCAGAGCATACGGGATGCAGTGTGAGCAATATTTGAAACACATGCCGATGTTTACGCTGAGCCTGTCAAAGGTGAAACTCAGCCCTCAAAACAAATTGATCTGGATCTTCACCCTGAGAATCGGAAACTAGTCATGGGAAAACACCCCTCTCAGAGTGAATGGAGAGCGTTGCGACGAATTGCCATCTCCGGACAAAAGGATGAGGTGCATAGTATGCTCCTGCAGATGCAGAAGAATTATCCGAATGATCCTGAGGTGGAGGCAGAGATTAAGCGGCTGGAGACCGGCGCTTCCCTGCACATCGTTGAATCGAAAAAACAGCGAACGGAGCGTTTGATGAGCGAGGCGCAGCAGGGAATTGCCTCCATGCTGGACCGCTGTGGCACTGTTCGTGCGCTCTCCTGCTCGCACACACCGGATTTGCAGGCGATGCAGCGGCAACTTCATGCCTACATCCGCAGACTGAAGAGTGGGCGCATGCCTGCACCGCAGGGTACGCGTGCGTTTGCGCGGATGCTGAAAAAGGAGCTTAAAAAGCGCAAGGAAAAGAACACGCGCTCGCGCATGATACACTTGGCGATAGTCGCGGTTATCGTTTTGCTGCTGGTGACGGTTGTTCTGGTTCTGCGCAGTCGTGCGGGAAGCTTGGCGCATCAACTCAGGGATGCGCAGAATGCGGCGGATTGGAACAAAACAGCGGAATTGCTCCTCGCCACAGATACCGGAATTAACCGCCTGGTGCACAAGGATGTCGTATCGGCTGCGGCTGATGCGCGTAAATGGCAGCAACGCATACAAACTGCCAGTAAGGAACTGACGCGTCAGATGGGCGTCTACGAAAGTATGGAAGCCGTTTCATCGCTGAGTTTGGAAGAGCGCGGCTCATTCCTTCGGCAGATACGGGCATTGCCCGCTCCATTTTCCACTCGCTTGTTGGCGCAATGGGATGAGTTGTGCCGTCCGGTGCGTGCAATCCTGGAGAAACAAAAACGTGAGGTTATTGCCCGCTTCGAGCAGCTTCTCCCCGTACCAGAGCTGGTTGGTGACCCTGCAAAGGACAGGCCGGCGTTGCAAGAAACAGAGAAACGGCTTACCCGACTGCAGAATGATTTCCGCGATGCCCAGGACACTTTCGGACTCGATCAATCCATTATTGCCGCGCAACGCGACAACTACACTCGCGTGTGCAGTTTGCTCAAGGATATTGATCAGCTCTCTCATGCTGCGCGCCTTTTAAGTACGGCGCGCAATTACGCCGAGCACCGCAGGGCGCTGGAGGGATTTAGTCCGGTCAGCTACCCGATTGCCCTGCGTGCAGCCGAAATTTTGCCTGCTCTCGGCAAGCAGGAGGAGGCTCTGTACGCACAAGTACGCAGTATGAAGTACCGCGTGCCGGCTGCGCTCCCCGCGCCATACCCGGCTTACGTGATAAAGGCTGTCACGGAAAATGGACCGACCTTCGGCCCCAAATTCCCGGCCAGTATGACGCAAATCGGGCTCATGGAAGACCTTTTCTCCAGTCGAACCTTGCGTACGAAACTTTATGAGCTTATTTCCGCGGATGGGCAGGTGAACTACACGGAGGAAAGACCGGAAGTTGTAGAGGGGAACAAATTGCGTTTTCGGGTGTCGGAGTTCGACCCGCGTTACAAACTGGATGATGAGCGAAAAGTCTGGCCCTATGCCCAGGCTGTGAAAATGCGGTTGGTGGATGTGACTGATTTGTTGAAGGTTACCGACATCCGACGTTCCACATTTTTTTCACAAGCCAATGTGCCGGATGTGCTGGGTCGCGTGACACGGGTGCACGCTGCAGCATGCCCCGCACTGGCGAAAGCTTATGTGTACAACACACTGCTGCGGCTCATTGAAGGGCAGGAGAATCAACCGGTGTTGGGATTGAGGTTTTCGCCGACATTGAAAGCCGATATACTTTCATTTCGCGAGCTGAAACAGGCTCTCGGGGTGGAACCGCGTATGGACGCATGGTTGCAACCAACAGCCGATCATGCACGTGCGGAAGAGGCTTTTGCTAAATGGTTCGAGGATCACAGTGATCGTCACTACGAACGCGAGATGGGCAGGAATCTCCGCGCGATTCTCTCGGATCGTCCCCACTACGTTGGCTACGTGGACGAGTTTTCTCATCCCCGCTACAAGGAAACACAGTCCCCCACGTCGGGTAAAAAGATCTACTATATTTCTTCCGGTCGCTTGATTGCCTCTCCCGTTGGGAGGCCGCTGCGTACACCTGCCCCTTTTTCACCCCTATTTGTTGATTGAACAATGTTGGTAGCGCTCATGTCAGATGCTCACGATGAGCAGGGGAACTTACTGAAGGCGGTTCGGCTTGCGGAGGGTGCCGGGTGCCGACACTTGCTCTACCTCGGAGATTTGTGTACGGTGGGAACATTGCGAGTGCTGCGTCAGGCGTGGCCGTTCGAGCTCGATCTGGTGCCGGGGAACAATGACTACCCGCGCGCGGCGTTTGAGGAATGCGTGCGCGAGTGGCAAAACACGCGCTTTCACGCCGATACGGCACATCTGGCGATTATGGAACGGCGAATCATGATGACGCATGTACCGGGGTATGCTCTTCAGCTGGCGGCAGAATCCGGGAAATACGATGCCGTGTTTTTTGGTCACACCCATCGCCCGGCTTGTGCAAAAGTTGGCCACGCCGTCGTGGCGAATCCCGGTGATTTGCAGGGACGGTTTGCATCGCCTTCGTACGCTATATACGACACGGAGATTAATGGCGTGACCATGGTACCGCTCTTTCCCACAGGACAAACGCATTTGGGAGAGGGTAATCAACAGAGAAAATGCTCTTTTTGACTTATATCCACGTTTATATGTATCACAACAAGCAGTCATCATAATGATAGTTCTAGAGGAATCTCCGCATGCGTTAATGATCCGAAAAAATCTGCGCAACGCGCACGTTATTAATAAATCGTACATCGTAAATCGCACATCGTAAATTGGCAACTGCATTTTCTAATGCGGTTGCCTTGCTCTTTCCCACTCCGCCTGCCTCATGCATTACATCATCCATCATATGACTGTCGGGAAGGTGCAATTGTTGCACCCGGATGCGCTGGATGTCAGGGAGCGGGAGGCTTATGCCGTGCGTGGCGAGCCGTTTTTGAGGGAGCGCAGTATCCTGAAGCACGAGTTGGCGAGACTCACCGGTCTCCCGGCGCCGCAGATTCACTTGCAATACTCTGAGCATGGCAAGCCGGAGTGCGATCAGCAGCCTTTCAATTTGAGCCACAGCGGAGATTTGCTCTGCATCGCCTTTCATCACAAAAGAGTAGGGGTGGATATAGAACGCATCCGTCCGCGCAGGCGCATGGATGAGATTGCCCGGCGCGTCATGAGCGTTGAGCAGTTGGGAGCCTGGCGCTCGCGTGGAAGTGAAATACGGGAGTTTTTTGTGTGCTGGTGCGCGGCAGAGGCTCTGGCAAAATGGTGCGGCAGCAGCGTATTGTTCGCGAGGGAACGACCTTTTCTCTACTCGGATGGGCGTATCGAACCTTGCTTTCCGGGCGCCCCGCAGGTCGAGATTTTTGACCCGGCCCCAAATTATGCCGGTGCAGTGGCTTATGAGCCGTAGGAATCAGCGGGAAAAGAAACGTGCGCTCACATCAGTGCCAAACTTGCGGCGGCGATCATCGGCAATGGCATTCCACCCGGCATCTACCGTCTCGCTGACGTTGATGTGATTCCCCTCCTTGTCGGTGAAAATGAAGAGGGCTGCTGTTCGCTTGCCATCCGATACCGTGAAAAAGCGCGTGCGGCTGTCGAAAACATCATCGACGGAGGCGAGGCGCATATCGGAGTCATCCAGCAACTGCGCGCGGTAATCTGCCGGGGCGCGCCGGACTTGCAACCATTCGCGGGCTTGCTGCAGAGTCTTGCCGGCAAAGATTTCCTTGTCTGACACGTAGCGCAGTACACGCAGGGCGGCGTGCACCGCGCGCGAGGTGGCTCGGCAGGTTCCATCTCCCTGCCTTGTATGCTCATACATGACCCGCAAATCGCGCTGCAGGGCTTCACTCGGCGAAGGTTGTGGGTACAAGAAAAACCACAGCACGAGCAGTGCTCCGAGCAGCAGGTATATCGCGCCCCGTCGGCGGCGCAGAAAGATTAACCTGCGCACGAGCATCATAAAACGCTCGATCACGGATTGATCCGGAGCGCCGAAAAGGAAACGCACTTTGGCGCGCACAGGATGAGCGGCGATTTCGCGCACAGTGAGGGCATGTGCCGGATCCAGGACATCGGAGTCCAATGCGTTTTCATCCTGATCATCTTGATGCGGTTCGCGGAAAAGGTACACAAAAAGTCCGCAGCGCAGCAGGAAACTGGCAGCTGTGATGAGGGCAAAATAGAAAAGGCCCCATTCGAGTTTTCCATCCTCAAAAGGCAGGGTGCGGGTGACGAGCTCCGGCGACCAAGCACGCAGTACCGGAAAGGCGACGACGCCCCCTATGAGCACCGTGCCCATAGCCATGAACCACACCTTGTTGCGATGCGTGCCGAGGCCGCTCACCAGCTCCATGAATAATAAGGGTATGAGCCAGATGATCGGCTTGATGTCGTACACTGTGAACCCTTGCACGTACTCCACATCCGGCGAAGGCGGGAGAAGGCTGTCCGGATAAGACAGCGCATACAGCAACGCCAACGCTCCCAACAACGTGAGCCCGCAGCGCAAGCAAAAGCTGATACGCATCAGAATCATGCCGCATTCTATGCTGTACTCCGGACGGTGTCAAGAATTCTCCCAAGCCGTACGTCGTACCACGTCTGTCTCGAGAAGAAAGCGATTCCAACAAGCAATTCATTTACGATTTACGATTTACGATTTACGATTTACGATCATTGGCATCCCATAGAAATTTACAAGGAGCCAAAAAAGGTGTTTGCTGTTTTGCTCCATTACACCCATAATAGAGC
>CANQSS010000051.1 GCA_947626545.1 uncultured Akkermansia sp.
AGCAAACGACAGTTAGAATTTGTCGCTTGCACAAATCTTTACGCTCTTAACGAACAGCATCTCAGGGATGCTAAAGAGCACAAGATAATGTTTTCCACCTCGCTTGATGGGCCTAAGTGTTTGCACGACTTGCACCGAAAGCTGCGGACTGATGGCAGTAGCCACGAACGCTTTGTCTTGAATTTGGCTAAGGCAAGAGAATGGTTGGGGCACGATAGTGTTCACGCGTTAATGACAGCTTCTTCCGATTCTCTTGGGCAAGTTGAGGGCATTATTGATGAGTATAGGAAACTCGGTTTTGCGGGCATATTCTTCCGCGCACTTAACCCATATGGAGATGCCTTCAAAAACAAACTCTATTACAAGCCCGAGCAGTTTGTAGAGATGTTCAAACAAGGATTGGAATATATTATCCATTTAAATAAGCAGGGCCATTCTTTTGTCGAGTTTTACACAGCTTTGCTGTTGCGTAGAATTCTTACTCCCTATTCAACTGGATTTGTTGATTTGCAGTCCCCTTCAGGTGCAGGGGTAAGTGGTGTCATATACGATTACTCTGGCGATGTGTACCCTGCGGATGAAGCTCGAATGCTGGCTCGAATGGGAAATAAGAGCTTCAAGCTTGGCAACGTATATGAAAATTCATATAAAGAAATTTTTCTTTCTGAAACTCTTAGAGATATTATAAGTTCTAGTTGTGTAGAAACTATTCCTGGTTGCTCCACGTGTGTATATCGTACATACTGTGGGGTAGATATTTTCAGGAATTATCTTGAGACTGGAGATATAGCAAATGTGCGTAGTGATAGCTTCTTCTGTCGCAAACAGACTTTGATTTTCGACTATCTTTTCGAGAGACTGAAAGATCCCGAGTTCATGAAGATTGTCAGCACTTGGATAAATTATTAAATGAGTAAAAAATTTAAATCGCTTCTTTCGTTAGCTGATTCAGGAGTTCCCGAAGAAGGAATTATTCGGAAGGTTTCTCGAGGTATCTTCTCTCATGGAGACGATGTCGTTGCTTGTTCTCCGTTTACTTTGAGAAAGTGTCTGAAAATAGGGAACATTTCTGAATTACACGATGGAGATATTGTAAAGATTTATCCTGACGGAAACATTGTTCGGTTATGGGATATCCAATCTTTTCACAACTGTTTGTTTGTTACTTCTGTTTGTAATTTCAGATGTGTAATGTGTCCCCAACCTCCACATGGGGAGATTGAGAAACACCATCAAGATAATCTCCGGATTCTCGACTTACTTGAGCCTGATTCTGTCGAAGTGTTAGCTATAACAGGCGGTGAACCGGCTCTTTTCCCCGACAGGCTTGTTGAGTATTTCGATATTATTAATAAGAAGTTTCCCGCAGCAAAGCTCGATGTTTTAACTAATGGTAGTTCTTTCTCGGATTTTGAGCTTGCTAAGAAGCTAGCGTTGGCTGCTCCCCTGAACATTTGCTTTTGTGTCTCAGTTCATGGGGATACTCCCGGACTAGCCGAAAGCGTTATGCACGCTCCTCGTGGGTGGGATAGGGCAATGCTCGGGTTGAACAATCTGGCTAAATTACAGCAGAAAATAGAAATAAGGTATGTTCTCACACAAAAAAGCGTACCGTACCTCAAAGATATAGCCTTGTTCTTCTACCGTAATTTCCCTTACGTATCCCATATCGCCTTGATGGGGCAGGAAATTATCGGCTTAGCTGAAGAGAATTACTCTGACGCGTGGGTTGAACCGACAGCTTACGCAAATGATTTGGCAGAGGCTGTAACATTCTTAAGTGCAATGGGAATGAATGTCTCCATCTACAACATTCCGCTGTGCATATTACCAGAAAATTGCCACTCTTTCGCAGTTCGGTCTATTTCAGACTGGAAACAAAATTATCGTGCCGAATGTGCAGGATGTGAAAAAATCAATGAATGTTGCGGTTTTTTCACGACTAGTAGAAATTTCATTCCTAAAGGGATAAAGCCTTTCCGCAGTTAATTCTATCTTCTCAGAAATCTAGGGCACCACAGCGGAGAGAGTATTGAGAGCGACTCGGGCTGTTCCGGTTTTTATGTCAGGCGTGACATGGAGTTGGGGTGAAAGTTTCATCTGATTCTCTCCTGTTTGCATATAAGTTTTACGGATACTTGAACACAATCACGTTCTCGGTTACTTTATAGGTGGATCGATAGCTTTCTACGTTCTCACCGTAGCAGAAAACAGAAGTTATGCTCGTACGGTTTCCTGTCATCACCACAAAAAAACTGCCGTCCTTCTTCAGAACGGCAGGTTGAAAGACAACTTTGCTGATCAGCTTTAGCTGAACTTGGCGATGAGCGTCTTGCGCTGACTTTCGAGCTCAGCGGGGAGCTTGGAGCCGACGGAGTCGAAGAGCTCGGTCTGGCTTTCCAGCTCAGCCTGCCACTCGGAAGGAGTGAGCGCCATGTTCTTGTTGAACTGCTCCTCGGAGTAATCCGTGAGGCCGTCGAGGTCCAGCTCGCTGTAGGCGGGGGAGATGCCGAGTTTGGTCTCAACACCCTCCACCTCACCGTGGCAGCGGCGCAGCACCCAGTCGAGCACGCGCATGTTGTCACCGTAGCCGGGCCACAGGAAGTGACCTTCCTCGTCCTTACGGAACCAGTTCACGTTGAAAATCTTGGGAAGCTTGCATGCGCAGGTCTTCTCGCCCATATCCAGCCAGTGCTGCCAGTAGTCGCCCACGTTGTAGCCGATGAAGGGCTTCATGGCCATCGGGTCGCGGCGCACCTGACCGATCTTGCCGAAAGCGGCGGCGGTCATCTCCGAGCCCATCGTGGCGCCCACGTACACGCCGTGATTCCAGTCGCGGGACTGGTAAACGAGCGGCATGGTGGTGGCGCGGCGTCCGCCGAAGAGGAACGCGCTGATGGAGACACCCTCGGGGTTGTAGTACTCCGGATCCAGCGTCGGGCACTGGGAAGCGGGAGCGGTGAAGCGACTGTTGGGGTGAGCGCACTTGCGTCCGCAGTCCGGCGTCCAGTCGTTGCCCTGCCAGTCGATAGCATGTGCCGGCGGCTCGCCGTCCATGCCTTCCCACCACACATCGCCGTCGTCGGTGAGACCGACGTTGGTGAAGATGACGTTCTTCTTGATGGTGTCCATGGCGATGGGGTTGGTCTTGTAGGAGGTGCCGGGAGCCACGCCGAAGTAGCCGTTCTCCGGGTTGATGGCGTGGAAAGTGCCGTCCTCATGCGGCCAGATCCAAGCGATGTCGTCGCCGATGATGCTGGTCTTCCAGCCCTTCTCGCGCAAAGCGGGCGGAGGTACAAGCATGGCGAGGTTCGTCTTGCCGCAGGCGGAGGGGAATGCACCGGTCACATAAGACTTGCGGCCCTGCGGGTCCGTGATGCCGAGGATGAGCATGTGCTCCGCCATCCAGCCGTTCTTGCGGGCGATGGTGGTAGCGATGCGCAGAGCCAGGCACTTCTTGCCGAGCAGCGCATTGCCACCGTAACCGGACCCGTAGGAGATGATCTCGCCGGTCTCGGGGAAGTGGCAGATGTATTTCTCCTCGTTGTTGCAGGGCCATGCCACATCCTTCTGCCCGGGCTCAAGCGGAGCGCCCACAGTGTGCAAGCAGGGCACGAAGTCGCCGTAGCCGTCGCGCTTCGGGTTGCCGCCGCCCTGGGTCTCGTCCTCAAGTCTCTTGAGCACATCGGCGCCCATGATGGTCATAATGCGCATGTTGGTGACCACGTAGGCGGAGTCGGTGATCTCGATGCCGATCTTGGCAAGCGGGGAATCCAATGGACCCATGCAGAAAGGAATCACGTACATAGTACGACCCTTCATGCAGCCGTCCAAAAACTTGTTGAGGATGGCCTTCATTTCGGCCGGTGCCTTCCAGTTGTTGGTGGGACCGGCGTCTTCCTGTTTTTCAGAGCAGATGAACGTGCGTTCCTCCACGCGAGCCACATCCGAAGGAGTGGAGCGTGCCAAGAAGCATCCCGGGCGTTTCTCGGGGTTCAAGCGGATGTAGGTGCCTCTTTCCACCAGCATATCACAAAGCTGGGTGTTTTCTTCCTCCGATCCGTCGCACCAATAAACGGAATCGGGCTTGCAGAGCTGGCGGACTTGCTCCACCCACTCAGCGGCCTTCTTGTGTGTTGTACCAGTGATTTTCATGGTACTCTCATTCTACCACGCCCGCGTGCAACTAGCAACACGAATTTTCGTCCTTTCGCTTTTCTTAAGCTTTTGCCGCTTTTTCCTTGCTGTGTGTGTGTTCGTCATGTAAAATACTGTGTATGAATACGTGCAACCAAAGCAAGCCCTCTGCGTGGGTTGTAATTGTCTATGTGGTCGGGGGCATTTTTGCGGGGCTTTCAGCGCTTATCATGGTCTTTTTTGCGTTGGTAGGGATGGTGATGGATTCCACCGACCATGTGCGGGAAACGCCGGAGTGGGTGGAAAAGAATTACCGCATCCCCTGTGAATCTTTGCACGTGAAAGAGGCGATTTTCGATATGGACTCTAATGAACTGGAGGTACGGCTAAAGACTTCGCCTCCGGAGCAATTCGATCGTGCCTTGGAGTCAGCAGGTTGGAAGCGCCGAGGACGCGGATACGTCCTTCAGGTACAGGAAGATGGACGGGAAGAACTGTTGTGGCTGGAATACCACCCCGAAGAGCAAACGCTGTACTCCTGCATTGACCATAGGGCAAGAAGGCGCCTGCAGGAAAACTCCCTTTCTCCGGCGAAGGCAAATTGAACGATTGCTCTCGGCTATGTTACATCTCGTTAGGTAAGCTCGGGAAGAGTTTGCGCCGGGTAACAGGCGAGACGATACAACTATTATCAAAATCGAAGCGCATTTGAGAGGAGTTCATCAACGGAGAAAATACTCTTGTTGACTGATATCATCGTTCATACGTATCAAAAATCGTGACAACCAGCGGTCATCGTGATGATGGTCTTAAAGGGGTTTCAGTATACATTAATGATCCAAAAAATCTGCGCAACGCGCACATTATTAATAAATCGTACATGGCAAACGCATTTTCTAATGCGTTTGCCCTGCCGTGGTGTGTAATCTTCTTGCCTCAACGGCGGTGGCGTGCTACAGTGTTTGTATGGAAAAGGATGCATCGCAAAGGATAACTAAAAGGAATCTTGTGCTTGCACTCGTAGCGCTGGGGACGATGTTACTGGCATCCGTCGGGATCATTCTGTGCAATTATGGGGATCAATCGCGGGCGGTGAGCGTGGCATGGGTAGAACAGCAGTTGCTCATCCCTTGCAAGTCTCTGCAGGTGGCGCACTGCCAGGCGGTAGGTGAAAGCGTTTCGATTCTGCTGAAGGAACCGCCTCCGGAGCAATTTTTCGATGATTTGGTGACCGCAGGCTGGAAAGAAAATGAAGATGACGAGAACGGCATTTTTGAGCGCATTGCAGACCACCGCATATGGAAAATAATGTACACCGGTAAGTCGCTTGTCGTTTGGCCGGAAGGGGATCTGATAGATGGAGAGTGGGCGAACATACTGCAGGTGCCCGGTGACACGTTGCAAGTGGATGTGTGCGTAGCCGAGAAGACGGAAGGACGGCTCGAGATTCGTCTGAAAGCTGCACCCGGGCAAGAATTCTTTGCCGCTCTGAAAGCCTCAGGTTGGCGCGAAAAAGACGAGGGCTTCCTTTACGAACGCGTCGTTGGAGACAAACTTATGGAACTGGTATGCCAAGAGTGGGAGGACAGAATCGACATGATGCCGGTTGGCGATGTCGTGAGTGTGCAAAGCGTGGAAGAGGAATTGCACTTTCCAGTCGAAGAATTGCGCCCTGAGCTGTGTTTGCGCGATTACACACATCCCGGTCACATTGTGCTGCGTCTGAAGGCGGCTCCGACAGAGGACTTTTACCGTACACTGCAAGCTGCCGGATGGCGGCGCTGCGGAGATGCGGCATTTTTTGTACGTAACACGGGGGACGGGACTACCGTTCTTTTCTACGATGCGGAAAACGGGGAGTTGCGTGCGAGTGGCAAGCTGCGTGAAATCAGCATGGGGCAGGTGGAACAAAAGTACTACATCCCGACCCAATCGCTCAGCGTGCTTGCCAGCTGTGAGCGGACGACAGAGGATGTCCTGCATTTATACGTGGCCGATGAACCCACCAAAATGTTCGAGATGGATTTACTGGGCGCTGGTTGGGAAAAATTGGACAACTGTTACCGCTATACCGCGATGGGCGGCAACTACGGTTTTCTCCTCCACTTTGATCGCGACGATAAAATGCTTGTAGCATCCCCGTGGAGTGCAACGCAGTCTTGAATCTGCTTGCGTCAGGCACAGTGCCATGGTACATTCGGGGTATGCAAGGGAAAAGGCAGCGGAGTGACAAACCATCCGTATGGGTCACGCTTATCTATGTGACGGGTGCGCTGAGCGTAGGTGTCATTGTATTGCTGATCACCGTGCTTATGGCTCTACGTTCTGCTCGCTCGCCTGCAACCCTGCCGGATGATCCTCCCGACGAGTCCACGCAGCCCGCCACGACCACAGCAGAGAAGGGGCAACGCTAAACGTCTTGCACCCATCGTCTTACCATGGTACATTGAAAGCATGCAAGAGCAACGACGTAAAAAGCCGTCTGAATGGGTCATAGCTGTATATCTGTTGGGAGCGCTGATTGCGGGAGTTTTCGTGCTGAGCGCGATGGTATCGTTGTTGGTACGGTTTTCGGGACATGAAAGTCGTGTACCAACAGGCTGGATCGTGGATGAGAACGACAGGGTGTCGTTGCTGGTACAATTTTCAGGACATGAAGGTGCGGATGTGTGGACGACGGCGAGAGTGGAGCGGCAGTGGCATGTTCCGTGCGGGTCGCTGCAAATTGACCGGTGCGAAGATGGTGACGACTATGCGCATATTTGGCTGAAGGAAGCGCCCTCAGGGCAATTCTACAGTGACCTGAAAGCTGCCGGATGGCAACAATTCCACGGCCGCGATACTATGTTCAACCTTGTAAAGGATCGCCAAGAGTGGAAGCTTTTTTATTACGAGAAAGATCATATGCTCTCGGTGTATTTGAGTGGGCGAGTCGTAGGACCGGACCGCATGGAAAAATTGCATGTGCCGCTCCGGATGCTGCCTGGCGCGCTGTGCATTGAAAGTCGCAGTAGTGGGGATGGGAATTATGGATTCTTCCATATACAGTTGAACACTGAACCGGGAGAGGATTTTTTCGAGGCACTGCAAGCCGCCGGGTGGCAACACAAGGGAGAACACATTTACGAACGGGTCGAAGGAGGCAAGCTCCTGATGCTGTCTTATGTTGACTGGGAGCATGAGATTTTCATCGGACCCATCGGCCATGTGGTAAGTGCTCAGGACGTGGAAAAAGATCTGCATATCCCCTGCGAAAAATTGCAGGTGGAGCTATGCCTGCGCCATGGTGAGAGAGATGATACCGAAAATCTTATCCTGCGGCTGAAGATGGCGCCCACGGAGGATTTTTATTGTGCTCTGGAGGCCGCAGGATGGCGGCGTCTCGGAAAGGACGCGTTGTTTGTGTATGGCTCAGGAAATAAGATGGCTGTGCTTTTAGACGACAGACAAAACAGTGAGCTGTACGTCGTGGGCAGACTCCACGAAATCAACGGGGAGCAGGTGGAGGAGGAGTACAACGTTCCCACGTCCTCACTGGACGTTTCGATTTTTTGCGAGTGTCCGCAAGAAGACATCTTGCTGCTCTGTTTGACAAAGAAGCCAACCGAGCGATTTGAACGTGACTTGTTGGACGCCGGTTGGAAAAAGCAGGGAGAATCCTATACCTACACCGCGCCAGAGACCGACTCAAAGTACCTCCTTGATTTTGATGAGAGGGACGACATTCTCTACGTCCACCCCTCACTCGAATCTTCCGATGATGATGAAGAGGATGGCGCAGAGGAGCGCTGAGCAACGTTATTCCCCCAACACCGATGCCAGGGCAGATGCCACAGCGCTGAAAGCGGCGGCTACTTGCGATTTTCCCGGGTCTTGCAGCGCGATGGGTTTCCCTGCATCTCCGGCAGCGCGCGTGTCAATGTCCAACGGTATCTTGCCGAGCAGCGGCACGCCGAGCTTTTGCGCTTCCGACTCTCCGCCGCCTTCACCGAAGATGTGGTACACCAGACCATCGCTGGGGCAGACGAAGTAACTCATGTTCTCGATGATGCCGAGGATGGGCGTATTCACCCGGTTGAAGAGACCAACGGCCTTGCGCGCATCGATGAGGGCGACTTCCTGCGGCGTGGTGACAATGACGGCGCCTGCGAGATCCACCGTCTGTACGATGGTGAGTTGAATATCGCCGGTGCCGGGCGGCAAGTCGAGAATGAGGAAGTCCAGTCCGCCCCACTCCACATCGCGCAAAAACTGCTGCACGTAGCGCGTAGCAAGTGGGCCACGCACGGCCACCGGCGCATCTTCATCGACCAACAATCCCATGGAGAGCAGTTTGATGCCCGCGACCTCTACCGGCAGGAATTGCTCCTTGTCCGAGCAGCCGGGACGCTCTTTGGTGCCAAACATCAGCGCCATGGAGGGGCCATAAATATCGAGGTCCAACAGCCCCGTGCGGTAGCCGAGGCGAGCGAGCGCTACGGCTAAATTGGCGGACACGGTGCTCTTGCCTACGCCTCCCTTGCCGGAAGCCACGGCAATGACATGTTTGACGCCCGGCACCGAGGACTTCCAAGCAGCGGGGTCATCGTTGGCCGCGGGATTTTTCTTGGGTTGCGGAGCGTGGTGCTCGATATTGACATCCAATTTGCTGAGGCCGGGCAGCTCTTTCACTGTACCCATCACGCTTTCGTAAATGTAGCGCGGGACGTCGGAGTTGGCGCTTTCCACCACCAAATCGATGGTGACTTCCCCGGTGGGTGTCACCTGCACATCTTTCACCAGACCGAAAGAAACGATGTCACGTGAAAATCCGGGGTACTTCACCGTGGTGAGTGCGGCGCGTACAAGGGCGACTGTAAGCTGCGGGGATTCGTCGGGGTCAGTCATAATTTATGGTCGGTGCGAAAAATGTTTCCAAGGCATCAAGATGCTCTCAACACAAAAAACAAAACCTGAGCAACATGCGCGGAACACGTGCACTGGCGAGTGCAGCAAGCGGTGCAGTACGCCCCAGCGGTCGTAGAGCAAGCTGAGCAGGACAATGCCTGCGATGCTGTAAAACTTCACGTCAATTCCCATGTGCCATTCAATGTTGATGAGCTCCAGCCCCATCTCCGCACACAACGCCAACCCCACAAACCCCACCAACAAAAAGGCGGTGTACTTGAGCACCGGAAAGCGTTCGATGAGCCCGATGCACCAGCCGGCCACCACTCGCAGTGCTGCTATGCCGATGAATACGCCTGTGCAGACCACCCAGATGTGCAGGTGTTCCGGAATTTCGCGAACGCCGTTCACCATACCGACCGCCGCCACCACATTGTCTAAGGAAAGAGAGAGATCCATCAGCTCGATGCTGCACACCGTAGCGAGGAAACTCTTGCCCACCGTGCGTGCAGAGAGGTCTTCGCTTTTCTTCTCTGCCGGGTGAAGTTGAAGATGTTCCGCTGCTAAGTAGATGAGATAGAGGGCGCCAAACCACTTTACCCATTCGTTATGCATGAGCCATGCCACCAGCGCCAAGGCAATCCCGCGAAAGAGGTAGGCCCCCAGAAGTCCCCACCTCAGCGCAGCTTTCTGCTGGTGTTTCGGCAAATGAGAGGCCATGGCTGCTATGCCCAGCGCGTTGTCCACAGAGAGAAGCCCTTCAATCAGTATCAGCCCCACGATCACTTTCCCGCTCGCGCTCAGGAAAGCGGGCAAGTTTTCCACCCCAAGCCACGTCATTAGCATATCCACGCTCGGCATGCCGAGCATTGTAGCACACCTCGGCGTCATCTGCAAGCCGCACTTGCGGCTTGCGACGGGCTGTGCTATAATGCGCGCGACTCCGCAAGTCATGAAGAACCTACCACATCTGAATCGACCGGGCTATTTTGGGGAATATGGCGGGCGCTACGTGCCGGAAACGCTCATGCCGCCGCTGCTGGAGGTGGAGAAGGCGCTCTCGGAGATTTTGCCATCCTCCGACTTCCAATCGCGTCTCAAAGATCTATTGAGCGAATACTGCGGGCGTCCCACGCCCATCACGCATTGCGATCGCCTTTCTCGTGAACTCGGTATCGAGCTTTTTCTGAAACGCGAGGACTTGCTGCACACCGGCGCGCACAAGATCAATAATGCTCTGGGACAAGCCTTACTCGCGCAGATGATGGGCAAGACGCATGTGATTGCTGAAACCGGCGCGGGCCAGCATGGCGTGGCGACTGCTACGGCTGCCGCAAAGTTCGGGCTTAAGTGCACGGTGTTCATGGGCGCAAAGGATGTGGAGCGCCAAGCGCCCAATGTGCAACGCATGAAGCTGCTCGGTGCCCGGGTGGTGGCAGTGCAGAACGGATCGTGCACGCTCAAGGATGCTATCAACGAAGCTCTGCGCTTCTGGATCTCTCACCAGGCGGACACCATGTACGTTTTCGGCACGGCGGCAGGTCCGCATCCTTTCCCCACGCTGGTGCGCGAGTTGCAGAAAGTCATCGGCACTGAGGCGCGTGCGCAGATGATCGCCCGCACGGGAGGCTTGCCGGATGCGGTGGTTGCCTGTGTTGGAGGTGGGTCGAACGCTATCGGTATGCTGCATCCCTTTGTGCAGGATCAGGCGGTGCAGCTTATTGGGGTGGAGGCCGGTGGCACCGGCGAACCGGGCTGTGAGAACTCCGCTGCTATCAACCTTGGTACGCCCGGCGTGCTGCACGGCGCGCGGATGAACCTCTTGCAGGATGCTCACGGACAAATCTGCGAGTCGTCCTCGATTTCCGCCGGGTTAGATTACCCCGGCGTGGGCCCGGAGCATGTGTACCTGCATGAAATCGGGCGAGTCCACTACGCTGTTGCCTACGACCACGAGGCTCTTGCCGCTTTCCGCAAACTCTCCGAGGCAGAGGGCATCATCCCGGCGCTGGAAAGCTCTCATGCTCTGGCTTGGGTCTTTGCTCATGCCGGTGAGTTTTCTCCGGGCAGCAAAGTGCTCGTCAACCTCTCCGGTCGCGGCGACAAAGATTTGGCGCACGCGCTGCATTTCATTCAACTCGACTGATTTTTCCCATGAAAGAGACTATTTTAGCAGCTAAGAAGAGCGGTCGATGCGCCGTTATCCCCTTCATCACGGCAGGTTTCCCTTCTCGCGACTCTTTTTGGGATACGCTGGCGCAAGTGGATGCCGCCGGTGCAGACATCATCGAAATTGGTATTCCTTTTTCTGATCCCGTAGCTGATGGACCCGTGATCGAGGAGATCAGCCGCGAGGTGCTCGCACAGGGCATGACGCTTGATTGGGTGATTGAGGGATTGCGCGCACGCGTCGGCTCGTTCCACGCGAAACTGGTGCTGATGGGCTATATGAATCCCTTCGTGCAGTACGGTTTGGAACGTTTGGCTGAGGATTGCGCCGATGCGGGCGTGAGCGGATTCATCGTGCCGGATCTCCCCTTGGAGGAAACGCCCGAGTTCCGCGAGGCAATTGCTCCGCGCGGCCTCACACTCATCACGCTCGTTGGTCCCAATACCACCACTGAGCGCATGAAGCAGTACGCTCCCTTTTCTCAGGAGTACGTGTATGTGGTTTCCGTGCTCGGCACCACCGGTGGGGTGAATGAGCACGTGGAAGCTGTGGCGGACACCATTCGCCGCGCGCGTGCGGTCTTCGATGTGCCTCTTGCTCTCGGCTTTGGTTTGCGTGTGCCCGAGCAGCTTGAGTCTCTGCCTCCTGATGCCCGTCCGGATGCGGCTGTCATCGGTACGGCTCTCCTCCGCCACATTCGTTCCGGGGCCTCTCCCGCCTCTTTCCTCGCCCCTTGGCTGAAGAAGTGAGCAGGACAGCCTCGCGGGCTGGTCAATCGGCTTTGTCGCCACCGACCGTTTTCCCGCAGCTCCGCTGCGCATTTTTCCCAGATCGCACATCGCACATCGCACATCGCACATCGCACATCGCACATCGCACATCGCACATCGCACATCGTAAATAGGCAAACGCATTTTCTAATGCATTTGCCGTGGGTTGCCTACTCGTGCATGAGCTGGATATCGTAGCCGAAGATGGTGGTAAAGAGGTCGGCTTTGGTGCGCAGGGCCAAATTTTCTATGGTGAGGTCGTGTATCCCACTCGCGACGAGTTCGATGCGGCGTGCATTGAAACGCACGGAGAAATTGGAGATGCGTTGAGAATGAGCGCGTTCCATAGCATCGGCGACGCGAAGAATGGCGGCGACTTTTTGAAGACGGAGACGATCAGTTTGATCGAGTCGGGCGTAAAAGTAATCTTCGGTGGTCGGTGCGCCATGGCGGTGGTAGCGCGCAAGCATGCCGATGAACTCGACATCTCGTCGGGAGAGGCCAAAGATTTCAGAGTTGAGGATGATGTACTGACCGTGGCGGTGGTGGGCCTTGGGGTTGATGAAGGCTCCAACCTCATGTAGGATAGCCGCAACTTTAAGGAGCAGTCGATCGTGCCGGGAGAGACCGTGCAATTCCTGGAGCTGATCAAAGAGGGAGATGGCGAGTTTGCGGACGTGGCGTGCGTGCGTGCGATCCACTTTGTAACGATCCGCGAGCAGTAGGGCAAAGTGAATGACCTCCTGCTCCAAAGCAAAGTTATCTTTGCGAGCCGGCAGGAGATTGCGCAGAAAGGCGCCGCTATACTGTTCTTGCGGGAAAAGGAGCTCCCGGGCGTGGAATTCCTGCGCAATGCTCAGGAAGATGAGGACGGAGGGAAGCAGGGCGCCCACACCGGCATAGTTCTCGTCGAACCTTTCCATCCGCTGGTCAGTGGTGAGTGATGAGATCAAAGCTGCGAGATCCTGTAAATCTCCCGGCGTGATAGTGTCTTGCGAAAAAATAGGGGCATGTATACGGTGAAAATCCGGACCAAAAACAACCATGGTACCGGGTTGATTCGGGAGGGCGGATTCAGCATCGTGGAACAGCTGCTCAACCACGCCGCGGATATGCTCGCGGATGAGTGAGGTTTCCAGATCGGCCGCGCCGGAAGCTGCATCGCCGATGGATACGCCGGTGCGGTGAGCTCCCATGCGATAGCTCGCGTAATAGACGATGCGTCCGTGATCGAACACGAGCAGTCGCGTGTTGCCCGGTCCGACATGTAGCACGGGAATGCACTCCTCGGCCAGTTCCGGACGCTCGGCGAGCAGAGCCTTCATGTTCAGGTAGAGCAGGCGGGTCATCTCGCCATCATCCATGACTTCCAAGTGCAGGCGGCAAGAGTTGAGCAGTCGGTTCGTGACAGCGTCCATGAAACGGATACTCATGAGCACATTGCTGCCGAGCAGACGAGGGGTGATGCCTTCGCCATATTCCTGCAGTAGAGTCCTGTAACCATTGATGATATGGACACAACGATCCATCGTTTCTCGCCGGATAATACCGCCGGAGAACACATCCTTGGCCAATTCCACCGGCTGACTGAGTACATCCAGCACTCGTACATTGTCGCCGGATAATTCTGCCACCATCATCGAAACGGCATCTGCCGCGATGAAGATAACGGCTTGCACTCGAGGGGCAGAGCTGGTGGGCAGGGCGGAACTATTCATGCGGCTCTCATCCTACTCCACAGCGCAAAACAAAGCAAGACGAATCTCCACAGGGCAAACGCATTTGAATAAAGTCGATTTTGTATTTTTTTTCTTTTTTTTTCTTTTTTTATCTTGCTAATTTTCAATCAATAGGAATATTTTCACCTAAAGGACGAACCGTTCGCAATCTTTACGTCACCCCGCAAAACTGCTAGAATCGCGAGTTATGAGTGCGAGTGAAGTCACAAAAACAGTGGATGAAGCTATGCAAGATGCCACCGTTTACGTCAGCGAGATACACGTAGAGCCGATAGACGAAATCAAAAAAGTGTCGTACGGAATCAAAAAAGTGCCGTGGTTTAAAGTTGACGAGCCCTTCACGGAGGCGGAGTTGACGCGAGCGCGCCTCCAGCTTGAAAGCGTCGTGCGCCGCTTTCTGACGCCTGTTCTGCAGACGCTTGCCGAGATCATCAGCACAGAAAAAAACGATGAAGCCAAGCGTTACGTGGAAGCAGAAAAAACACTCTCCGCACTGTGCATCGTCTACAGGGGACTGGGCGTGTTCACCATGCTGAAAAAGCCTGATAAACCCAAGGAAGACGATACAGTCCTTGTTCCTAATTATATGCTCGCGAGACTCGCGGAGAATTTTCGCAACGACCGCGAAAAAACTTCGGACATCCTGAATGAACTCATACGGGCGGTAAGAGACAAACTGGATAATTGCGTCGCAGAAATCGAAGAAGAAAACCTTGGCTTTGTGCTCCCCACTTGCTGTGAGGAGGGTTACGAGGAAGAGACCTTGTATGAGCGAGCTCACATCCTCTCCCGATATGAACGCCAGGAAAAGGTCGAAAACATGCCATACAGTGACAAAAAACCTGAAAGTGGCGCGGTCTTCGGCATCATCAGTCGCATGGCGGATCTCGATTACCTGCCCAAAAAGGGAAATCCTTGGCGTGCTTACTACCAACTCAAGTTTGCCAAAGAAACGGTAGCTTTTGACTCTCTCGACATCGAAAACGCCAAAGCATACATCAAAAAACAAGGCTTGTCTCTTCCGGTATTCCTGCAATTCTTGAATGAGTACATTCGCAGAAATATAGGGGAGCAGATCTATTCTCACCCCGTCACGATTCAAACAAAAGACGGCGAGGAAACGCTCCAGATCCCCATCTACGGCACGCGCGATTATGGCGAGTTCAGCGGAGTTGTTCTCATGTGCTACCGCCTTGCACACCCGGATTGCCCGGCTGACACCCAGCCCGGCGCCTTTCGCGTCACCTCTTTGCCGTGCGCTCTCGCTGTTGTTGAACGCAACTCCGTCTCTCAATGCGTTTTTGTGGATCCGTTTCGCATCGAAAACGGCGAGCGTCGCGTTGCCTCCCTGGCATTCGGCGAGGGAACGAAAGATAAGGGAACCACCTTCATAAAATGGAAACTCTTGCCTGAAAACCCAGGCACATTGCCGGAAGCCGCATCCATGCTTCCCCCTCTGCCATTCGGAAATTTGGGCAAGGAGGATTCCGCTGCCGCCGCCGTTTGGTCGGTCGAGTCAAAAAGACTCGAACTCTCCGCTTCCCTCGTGCGCTCCTCAAACAAATCAAATTCCCCCACTCCCCTCCCACATGAAGCAAAGGTAGAGCTTTCCCCACCCGCAAAGGAAATCGAGAAACAGAAAAGAGAAGGAGAAAGAAGCGGCTGCCTGATCATCGCAGCGGTACTTTTCGCCCTATTCTTCGGCTTTACTTTCATCGCCGCCATCATGGGACATTGCTCATCCACCACACCCCCAAGCGCTCGCCCCGTCAATCCCACAGACAAAGGGGGGTGAAGGCTATGCCGGAAAAACTTTAAACCTCGACAAATTTTTTTGCAATTTTTTCGAAAAAAAAAGCTAGACTTATTATCACATTGTGATAATATGAAGCCATGCCAAGGAAGATTAGACAACTCATCGCTGACCTCCGCAGGAACGGTTTCTACCTCTCCACCGGCCGCGGAAAGGGCTCTCACCGCTTGTTCGTCGATCCTTACACAAACGTGCAAGCAGAACTGAGCGGTCACGACGGCGACGATGCCCAAATCTACCAAGAAAAACACGTCAAGCAAAAGATCGCAGAAGCTAAACAAAAACGTGGAGAGGCCTGAAACCTCCCCCGCCAACATGAATCTCAACCCATCACCCACACCATGGAAAAATATCCCGTAAAAACCTACCCCGTCGATATGGCAAAAATCAAAGCCCTTGCCCCGCGCTACCCGCGCATCATTCGCTGGAGCGATGAGGATAAGTGCTTCATCGGCTCCCTGCCGGATCTCTGCGGCGATTGCTGCCACGGCGATACCCCGGAGGACGTCGCTAGCCAGCTCACCATCTGCGCGGAAATGTCCCTCGAAACAAGCGCCAAATTCGGCTTCCCCTTCCCGGAGCCCCGCAGCGTCGTCGTCCTCCCCTCCCCATACCGCGAAACCGGCACACCAGGCCGCATCAAATCCCTGCGCAAACGCCTCGGCCTCTCGCAGGCAGATTTCGCCGCCACCCTCGGCGTCGCCAAAAATACCGTTTCCCTGTGGGAGCAAGGCCGCCGCCGCCCGGATGGCGCAGCCGCCAAACTCCTTCAAATCGTCGAGCGCACCCCGGAAGTCATCCTGAGCTAACCGCACTTCCCCTCCCCGCGCCGCATGGCGCGCTATAATCCAAATCGTAAATCGTAAATCGTAAATGACTTGGGTCTGGTGTGGCATTGGTCCATGGTTGATTTGAAAATCAAAAACCCCTCCTTACGAAAGAGGGGTATTGAATGGAGGCGAGGGGAGTTGAACCCCTGTCCTGGACATTGTTGACGCAAGCATCTCCATGTTCAGGCGCAGATGAAGCAAGGGCCTTGGGTTAGCTCTGCGCCGGCCTTCCCGCGGCTGTAAACCTGTGGTGAGCATGCGCGGGGCGGTTCCCCCCGCCGCGCAGCTGCCCGCTGGGTAGAGATCCGGGCGCCTTAGCGGGCGTCAGGCGCGGGATCCGGCGCGTATGTTACGCAGCCATGGCGTATTCGTTCTCAGAATAGGCACTTAATTTTTGAACGGCTTTTTAAGGAGGCCAGCCGATCAACCTCCACATGCAGCTGGCGCCTCGAAGGTTCAGTCGATTCCGGGACGCCCCCATGGAAAGGAAACGGCGACCAAGTCGGGAAACCGGGTCACCGCAACCGCACGCCCGTAGGGATTCGAACCCCAAACCTTCTGATCCGTAGTCAGATGCTCTATCCAGTTGAGCTACGAGCGCTTGATAAACTCAGCGCGCGGGGAGGCGCGCCTCGAGCGGGCACAGTATAGCATTCTATGCATCCTTGTCAACTTTTTTTTCAGATTATTTTTGGAAAAATTCATATCTGTTCAATATAAATTGAAATCGTAAATGGGCGGCGTTTAGCTGCCACCGCTTCTTTGTAACTACCACCGCGCACAGCTTTCACGACATCCCTTGCGCACTGGCTCCGCCTCTCCGCGCCGTAGGCGCGCTTACTTCTTAAATCATTGGCATCCCATAACGTCGTCGATGCGATGACGTCATACGCATAATTACGGGGGTTGGCAGGGGGGATTT
>CANQSS010000052.1 GCA_947626545.1 uncultured Akkermansia sp.
ACTCTCCCCCCTCAGTGCCGAGGTTCAGTGTACCGCCGTTCACCGCGATGCTGCCCGCGCTCACATTCAGGTTGAAGGTAGCCCCGGCTTGTTCCTCCAGCGTCAGCGCCTCGGCGATGGTCAGCGACTCGTCACTGTTTGCACTGAAGATGTAGCCGGCGGCGGTCACCTTCATGCTGTTCACCGAGAACTCTGCGCCACCTTCGCCCTTGTTGAGGGTAATCGTCTTATTATCCGCAGTATCAATCTTGCCGAACACCATGTCGCGACCCGACGTGAATCCGATGCTCTTGGTATGCGTACCGCTCCTGACCTGCCAATCCTTTTCCTGATCTTCCGTATCGGGATCCTGCGACCACACGTTGTCGTTGCCGAGCCACGTGAGCTCACTCTGGCTGTAGTTGAGCAGGTAGAGCTTCTGGTCTTTTTCGTCCACGATCCACTCGTCTTCCTCGCCGATCTCCAACCCGACGATTTCGATCTTCTCGAGAGTGTTGACGGTACTCGCGGTATCAAACAACTGGTACCCATTCACTCCACCGTCCGCTCGGAACCACTCCAGCAAGGCATCCGCGTCGTCAGCGGCAAGCTCAATCTTGAGCTTGCTGTTCTCGGTGTAAGCAGCGTCCAACGCACCCAGCTTCAGAGCCGCGCCCGTGTAGCCAGCGTCAACATCGCCGGCCAGCGTCAGCTTCAGCCCGGGATTATCACCCGGCGTTCCGTTCAAGGCGGTTACATCCAGCGTCTTGACATCCTTGCCCAGCGTCAGCGTGTGGGCTCCGAGATTCAGCGCGGCGAGAGAACTTCCCGTGACTCCGTTCAGAGTCAGAGCGTCGCCCAGGGTCAGGTTGCCCGCCGTCACGGTCAGGTTCGTCACCGTACCCTGCACGGTCAGGTTGCCCTTCGTCAGCGTGATGCTGCCGTAAGCGGCATTCTCCTTGTTCAGCACGAGTGTGCCGTTTGCCGTGTCTACCTCAACAGAACCGCTCACACCGCTCAGCATCGCCGTATCCGATCCGGTGTACTTCAACTTGCTGCTGATGGCGATACCAGATTCTACCGCCCCGCTGTTGTTCAGCGTCAGCGTACCCGCGCCGACGATCGTGCCGGCCGTGCCGTCCAGCCCGGTCACCGTCATCGCAGCATTCTCAGCACTCTGACCCAGCGTCAGGTTGCCGTTCAGCGTCAGCGTGC
This sequence comes from uncultured Akkermansia sp., assembly GCA_947626545.1. GTDB lineage: Bacteria > Verrucomicrobiota > Verrucomicrobiia > Verrucomicrobiales > Akkermansiaceae > Akkermansia. The sequence goes on from CANQSS010000052.1 coordinate 1,195, forward strand.
CGACATTCGCCGTCGTGCCGTTGTACACAAATCCATCCCCGGCGCCCACGGTCAGGCCGCTCGCCGCGCTCAGCTCGCCGCTGTACGTGCCGCCATTCACCGTCAACTCGCCCGAAGCCGTCACGACCGCGCCCGAAGCGCCGTCTCCGTCAGTCAGGCTCGCCAGCGTGCCGCCTGTCAAGCTCAACGTGCCCTTGGTCATCGTGACAGCCGGCGTGGTCTCTGCCTTCAGGCTGCTCACCGTCAGCGTACCCGTGCCGTTCACCGTCAGCGTGCTGCCGGAGAACTCACCGCTCAGCGTGGCATTCTTCGTACCCTTCCAGGTCAGGTTGCTGCTGATGGCCGTCTGCACCGCGCTATCGCTGGTCAGCTCCTCCGTGTTCGCCAACTCAAGCGTGCCGCCGCTAATCGTACCACCCGTGCCCGTCAAGCCGGCGGTGGTCAGGGTTTGATTGTCACCGATGCTCACCTCACCGTCGACATTCACAGTCAATCCCGTGATGTTGCCGCCTTGGATCAGCTTCGCCGTACCGCCGGTCACGCTCAGTGTGCCGCCGTAGGCATTCTCCGCAGCCTTGCTGTCGAGCTTGGTGTTGAAGGTCACCGTACCGCCCGCAACCGTGAGGCCGCCGTCGCCCTTCACCGTGTTCAAGGTCACCGTGCCGTTGAAGCTGGTGCCCTTGTTCAGCGTCAGCGTGTCAGTCACAGCCAAGCTTGCGCCCGTGTCGCCCGTGAAGGTGTAGTTCTCCGCATCCACAGTCATGTTCACCGCGCTCAGACTCCCCTTGAAGGTAATGACCCCCGGCGTTGCCGTGTCGTCAAAGATGACGCTGTCCTCACCGCTCTTGAAGTTCGTCTTGTGGTCGCCCGCGATATTCCAGTCGTTGTCGCTTCCTTCCTCCTCCCAGTCGGTGGTCGTGCCATTCCACGTGATCGGCCCCGTCAGCTTGCTCAGCGTCAGCATACCGGTACTCCTCAACTCCATAACGAGACGGTAGCCCGCATCATCGTCGCTGAGCTTGATGGAATCGTTCCATCCTTCCATCCCCACGAGACTACCACTAAACAACTGATACTCGGCCGTGCCCGATTCCTCAAGGCTCTTCTGCATAGCTTTCTTGATTTCCCCGGTGATGCTCAGCGTCAGCATGTTCTCTCCATCCAGACCCTCGAAACTATCCGCCGTCACGGTGGTACCGCTCAGCTCATCCCCTTCAAAAGCCAAGACAAAGTTCAGCGTCAGATTTTCTGCCTTTTCGAACGTCACCGTGCCAAGGTCGAACTGACCCGCACCCAGCGTCAGATCACCGCCCACAGTCAGGGACTCCAAGCTGCTGCCACCGGCCATGCTACCGATGCTGCTACCCCCTGCCAAACTGAGTTGACCATCAGTCGCAGTCAAGGTAGAAATCGTAGCTGCCTTGCTCAGGATCACCTTACCCGTGCCGAAGGTCAAATTTGTACCCTTGATGATGACGTCCGTCGTCACCTCACTCTCGTTGGTCAACGTAAGCGTACCCGCGCCGGAAATCGTGCCAGCACCCTGCAGATCCTTGGCGCTCAACTTGTCGCCCAGGGTCAGAGTGTCATGCACCGTCAGGGTGTCGACCGTGTTGGTCTCTCCCGTGCCGTTGAAGGTGAACTCACGGGACTCACCGCCCACGTCTCCCACGGTCAAACCGCTCAGCGTCAGCGTGCCGGTATAGGTACCGCCGTTTACGATCAGCGTGTCGCCGGAGATGCTGCCCGCGGCCTCGCCACTCAGCTCCCCTGTCACGCTCAGGCTGCCGTTCACCGTCAAGCTGCCCGTGCCCACACTCAGCGTGCCGATGGTGTTGCTGCTCGCAGGCTCCGCTTCCGCGTCTCCAACCGTCACCTCGCCGCTCAGGGTCAAGGTACCGGTGCCCTTCAGCGTCGTCACCGTGCCGGCAGCCAAGCTAAGGGTAGCGTTCTCGCCAACGTCGGCGCTGTTGATGCTCACATCGTCCGCAGTCGCAGCCGTGAAAGTCTGCTTCGCGTTGGTGCTCAGCGTGAGACCCAGCCCGCTCACCTTGCCGTCGAAGCTGTTGTCGTCGCTACTTCCGGTCACAATCACCTTGCCGCTCAGCGTGCCGGCCTCGCCTCCCACGCCATCGCCCACGATGCCCGAAACGGTCAAGCCGTCATTAGCGTTACCTGTCACCTCGGCCCCATCCTTCACCGTGAGGGTTCCCAACTCGCCCCCCAAGTCCAGTGTTCCCGCCGCCGTCAGGTTGCCCGTGCTCGATGGATTCACGGTCACGAACAGCCCATCGAGTGTGCCGGTCAGCGTGCTGTTGCTGCCATCACTCAGCGTCACCTTCGCGCTGCCCTTCGCCGTCAGCGATCCGCCGCTCAGCGTGATCGTGCCCTGCCAGCTGCTGGTATCCAGCGCAGCGCTCAGCGTCAGGTTGCCGCCTTCGTTCACGGTGATGCCGTTGCCCGTGGCGCCGGTCAACGTTTCCGTCACCACCGCCTCATTCTCGAAGGCCAGCGTGGAGTTCGCCGCAGCCGTGTCGAACGTCAGCGTCCCGGTGATAGTCAGCTTCTTGCCCGTAAACTTGTAGCTACCCTTCTCCACGGTCACATTCTCCGCTGTGATGCCGTCAGACTCCTCGATCGTCACCGTCATCTCACCCTGCGCCTCACCCGCCAGAATCACGTCGTCATTTTGAGCGAACGGCAGAGTGTCCTTGCTGACGCCACTTCCATCCGCAAACTTCAGATGCCACGTGTGCTTCGTGGTGTTCCATTTCCACTCCGTCTCGTCACTGGTCCAAATGAGGGTTCCCGGCTTCCGAGAGAACACAATCGAGCCATTATTTTGCAGCTCAGGATTCCAAATGTCGCTTGCGTTCCCGTCGAAGACAATACCAATCTTCCTCATGACGGTCGCATCCAGCGGACTTCCTTCGCCCAGATTAAACAGCTGGTACGTGTTGTTCGTCTCACTGAGCCAGTTCCTCAGTCCATCCCAGTCCAGATTCACATCCAGGTGGCCCAACTGGCTGCCAAGGCTACCACCCTCACTCAGATCTAGAGTCGTACCGTTCTGCTTCGAAGAGTCCACAGTCAGGCTCGCGTTACTGCCCCAGGCGAAGCTCGTCAACTTCAGCGTACCCTCGCCCAGCGTCAGCGATCCGCTGTCGCCCAGACTCAACGCGCCCACGGAGCCACTGAGAGCCCCGTTTACGGTCAGCGCACCATTCACGGTCAGGTTGCCGCCGGAGAAGGTATTGGCGCCGCCCAGCGTCACATTCGTCCCTCTCTGCACTTCCACCGTGCCGTTCGCACCCAGCGTGAACGCCGTAGTCTCGCCGAATTCCGCACCTGTCGTACCGCCCAGCACGAGCTTGGCATGGTTTGTGGTACCGTCACCGCCCACCGTCACACCCGTCACGCCGGTGTATGTCCCGCTCAGGGTCAGGTCACCGTTCGTCACCGTCACCGCCCCGTTCACCGTGCCGCTCAGTTCCTGGCTGCCCGTGCCGTTCATGGTGACACCGCCTGTCACACTGCCTGCGAAATCCGCGCCGGTCGTGCCCTCGCCGGTCAGGGTCAGCGCGCCGTTCACCATCGCGTCAGCCTCGCCGGTCAGCGATCCGATCGTCAAGCCGTCGCCGTTCAGCGTGAGTGTGGCGCCCGACGCAAGGTCAATCGTGCCCTTGCCGAAGTCCTCCGTTCCGGTCACGGTCACCGTCTTGCCCTGCAGCACACTCAAGGTGCCGGCGCCATCCACCGTGTTGCCCTTCAGCGAGATGGACGTGTTGTCCACACCCATCGCGAGCGTGCCATCCTTCTCGATCGTCACCGCATTCAACTGATCGGCAGTTCCCGCCAGCGTCAGCGTCCCCGCCTTCACGGTGATGTTCTGGCTGCTCACCGCCCCGGAAAGCTTCTGGACATAGTTGTCCTCCCCACCCCAGAAGGTGAAGTCCTGCTTAATATCCCCCTTAAAGTTCGGTCCGCCTTCGCCGTCGTCCACTCCGCCGATCAGGTAGAGCGTCTTGTCGGCAGCAACGTTCAACGTGAGAATCGTGCCCGCCCCGCCATTCAGCGCGCCGATGTACAGGTCAACGCCGGCAGTGCTCGCATCCACGGTCCCGCCACTCCCGCTCACCTCCAGCCCCGACAGGGCGAATGCATCCACCCCATCAACCGCAGTCAGCTGCAGGGTGCCGCCATCCGCCAGCGTCACATTCCCCAGCCCATTTTTCACACGGAAGTTCGACGTATTGAACTCCGTCCCCCTGTCCGTCGCCAAGCTCAGCTTCGACCCCTTGCCGGTATCCCCACTGCCGCTAATCACGAGGCCAACCTTCGTGCCCACTTTGCCGGTCAGCGTCAGCTCCCTGCCATTTAGCACGTTCAGGGTAAGCGACCCGATCAACTCAGAGCTGAACTCGGTCGCTTCCGTCATCTCCCCGCTGAAGGTCAGGCTGCTTCCTTCGCTCCCCGTCACGTTGCTCTTGTTGGTCCCCTCGGCAACAGTCCAAGTGCCGCTCACGGTCAGATCCGCGTCCTCACCCAGCACAATCTTCCCGGCCCTGCCCATGGTCACGTTGCCCACAGTGTTGGTCGTGCCATTCAGCGTCAGTTCAGTCGCTTGATTCAAGCTGCCCACGGTCAGGCTCTCGGCATACATCCCTCTCGTGATGGTCAGCTTCGACTGCGCGCCCGTCACCGTCAGATTACCGCCAAGCACATCCGCGCTCGTGCCGTAGTGGCTCAGGGTGAAGCTCTGGCCGCTGTAATTAAAGTTGCTGCTGATCGTGCCGGTAAAGCTGCCCAACTCGGCTTCGTTGTAGGTCAGCGTCAGGGTGCCCTTGCCGGTGATCGTGTTCGCCGCCGTGCCGCTCAGGTTGGTCGCGCTCATCGTGGCGCCGTTGCCCAGCGTCAGGCTGCCGTTCACCGTCAGCGTGCCGACACTCGCCCCCGTGCCGTCGTACTCAAATCCGCTATCGCCGCCCACGGTCAAGCTCGTTGTCGTCGTCAGTGCGCCGCTGTACGTGCCGTCGTTCACCGTCAGTGCCTCCGCCGTCACCGTGCCGTCGCTGGTCTCGCTGCTCAAGCTCGCCAGCGTAGCCGTGCTCAGTGCCAGCGTGCCGCCGTTGACAGTCGCCGACGTGCCGGTTCCGCTCAGGTCTTCGATGGTCAGCGTGCCCGTGCCGTTCACCGTCAGCGTGCTGCCGGAGAACGCATCGCTCAGCGTCGCAGACTGCTGACCCGTCCACGTCAGGTTGCTGCTGATGGCCGTCTGCACCGCGCTACCGCCGGTCAGATCCCCCGTGTTCGCCAGCTCCAGCGTGCCGCCGCTGATCGTACCGCCCGTGCCCGTCAAGTTGGCCGTGGTCAGGGTGTCCGTGATCTCGACTGTACCGCCGTTCACGGTCAATCCCGTGATGTCGCCACCCGCACTCAACACCGCCTTACCGTCACTCACAATCAGCTCGCCGTCGTAGCCATGAGTGTCCGCCTCAGTCTTGTTGAGCGCGGTCTCGAAGGTCACCTCACCGCCCGCAACCGTGAGGTCGCCACTGCCCTTCACCGTGCCTTTGAAGTTCACCGTGCCGCTGAAGCTGGTGCTCTGCTGCAAATCGAGCGCGCCGTTCACGGTCAGTCCATTCGTGCCGTCAGTCGCCGCCGTGAAGGCGTAGCCCTCATCGTTCACAGTCATGGCCCCGGTGACCAGCACGCCGGAGAACTCGATGTGCTTGTTAGCCTCAGTTACTTCCTCGGCGCCAAAGATGACATCCTGCTCCGCCACGAAAGCGGTCTTGGCATTGTGCCCGCGGTTCCAGTCGAGCTGCGCAGGCTCAGCCGACTCCTCCCACGTGTTGGTGTTGCCGTTCCAAGTCAGCGCCCCTGTGGCCTTTTGGTAGAACAGCGTGCCGTCCTCGTCCAAGTACAGGTCATAGCCCGCTTCAAGATGATTCACGGCATCGCCGAGACTGACTCTTTCGTTCCAATTGTACGCCTGCCCCCATGCACTCACATCGAACAACCGCCAGCCGTCCTCTTTATCCTTCAACGCCGTCAGGAGACCCTCGGTGGTGAGGTCGAGCGCGAGTTTGCTCGGATCCGAAAGGCTCGTCAGCTTGATCTGCGTGCTATCCAGATTCCCCGCAACATCCGCCGCAAACTTCAGCGTGCGCAGCGTATCACCCAGATCCACCTCTCCGAAATTGAACTTGCTCGTGCCCAGCGTCAGATCGCCGCCCAGCGTCAGCTTCTTCAAACCTGTTGTGCCACCCATGCTCGCGATGGAGCTTGTCGCATTCAATGTGAGCTCGCTGCTCGCACCCGCGGTCAAGGTCTTGATCGTTCCGCCCTCGGTCAGGGTCACCTTGCCCGCGCCCAGCGTCAGGATCGAACCAACGGTCTCTGCGCCGAACTTCTTGCTCAGCGTCACGGCGTGATCACCGGTCTTCAAGTTGCTCGTGATGGTGACGCCTACGCTATCCAAGGCCCCCGTATTCTCCAGCTTGAGCGTGCCCTCGCCGTTCACTGAGCCTGCGCCTTCCAGCCCCGTCGCGCTCACTTCTCCCGCCACCGTGAGGGTGCTGGTTTCACCCACAGTCAACGCCCCGAGGCTGCCGTTATTCACTTGCAGAGTGCCGGCGTTCACCGCCGTGATGCCAGCCGTCACACTGCCGGTCAAGGTCTGCGTATTCGTGCCCACCGTGTTGGCCAGCGTGAGTTTGCTCAGCTTCAAATCGCCCGAATACGTGGCGTCTGCCGCACCGGCCGTGATCGTCAGCTCAAGCTTGTCCGTGTCGGCAATCTCCTCACCATCCTTTGTAGCGCCCGCCTTCTTCAGTGCAAACGAATCCTTCATCGCCCCCACGCTCAGCGTCGTAGCAGTGCCGTCCTCCTTGAAGGTCAGCTGCAACGTGCCCTCGCCGCTCACCGTGCCCGCCACCGAGTTCGCCGTATTCCCAAAGGTCAGCGTGCCATTCGTCAGCGTCACATTCCCTTGCGCCTCCACGCTCTTGGACTTCGGCTGACTATCTACATCTGTCATCGTCCCATCACTACCCAGCGTCAGCCAACCGCCTTCGCTCACCGTGATGTTCTTGCCGTAGAAACGGCCCGCGATCGTCTGATGTCCCGTCCCCGCCATCTCGAGGTCCACCAGACTATACGTATAAATGTTGTCTTGAAGTTTCTGTGTGATAGAAGCCGCAGTCGTGGCGCTCTCGTTCGTCGTGTAAAGCTTGAGAAGCAACTGGCCATTTTGATTGCTACCGTTGTAGATTATAGCGGTATCATCGTTGCCTGTCAGGCTATCGATGGCGTAGGACGTCGCGAGTTGATTCATCACATCGAAGATCACATTTGCCGTCGCACCTTCTGCCTTCTGCAGGTTCACCACCACGCCTTTCAGGTCTTCCCTTGCTTCCCTACTACTACCGCCGAAGTTGAATCGCAAAACACCTTCCTGCACGTCAATCGTGCCGCCGAAGTATCCCTCGCTCGTGGTGTTCGCCGAGAATTGTCCATCCCCACCCCCACCAAAGTCTCCACCTCCATAGAATACCAGATCACTGCCACCCTTCTTCGTGAGCGTGAGTCCCTCCTTCGCAAAGGACAACGCACCCCCTAAGCGCATGGCGCCGGAACTCGACTTGGAAATGGTCGCATTCTCTTCGATCACGATGGCGCTCAAGATATCGGTTCTCCCCGCTGTCGACACCAACGCCCCACCGAAGCTCCCCGTACCGCTGCCCTCCAAATGCAGGGTGGTGGCGTTGGCGCTACCCAGCATGTTGTTCGTGCCCAGCACGAGCGAGGCGCCATCTTTCACATAGAGGTTCGTCACCCGATCCAGCCGTCCCTTGTTGGCCTCCGTGCTCAGCTTCACCGCCGTGCCGGTCGCCAATTCGAGTTTGGCAATGGTCTCCTCCGCCGTGCCGAGCAGACCGCTGTTCAGCAGCCAATCATCGTCAGCGCTGCTCTTGTCGCCGACCTCCAAGGTCAGCGTACCACCGCCATGCACGCCGTGTTCGGGCGCCTCGCTACCCCAACCTTCCGTGTTCGTCACCACCAGGGAAGAACCCGCCTTCACCTCAATGCCGCCGGTAAAGGTCTTCGTAGCCGCGCCTGTAATCTTCACAGTTGCGTTACTGCTTCCGTCATCCGTGCCGATGGTGAACCCATCTGTCGCAATGGTTTTCCCAGCATCTGAACTAAGAATCAATATACCGTTCTGAATGTCCAGGATGGCGTTTCCAGCTCCACTATCCTCGCCAATCGAATTGCTGAGGGTAAGCTCTCCTGTTCCCGTCTTGACGAGCTTGACGGAATAAAGGAACGTTTGAAGATTTCCGTTCTTCGTGTCGTTCAGGTTGATGACGGATGTAGCAGCGCCCGCACCCACGACCTTTCCGCCACCACTTGCGGTCCCCGAAAGAGAACCCGTGATGTTCAGGTTCGCATTCTCTCCCAACTGAAGTACAGGACGACTACCGGCATTCACCGCAATGTCCCCGGTAAGTGCCAGCGATGCGCTGTCCGACACCTTGAAGGTGCCGCCAGTCATCGTCACATTACCCTTGAGTGTCTGCCCCGTTCCGGAGAAGGTGACCGTACCGCCGCTCACCGCTACAGTGCTGTCAAGAATGGTCTCGCCGTCATCCCCCAAGCCACCATTGAGAGTCAAGTTAGCCCCGGAGAACGTAGCTGTGCCGTTGGTCACTGTCACATCGCTGCTAAGATGCTGGTTCGCCCCGGAGAAGGTGACTTCGCCGCCGTTGCCGTTCACCGTCACACCACCCTCGAGAACCAGGTTTTCCCCCGTGAAATTGACCACACCGGCGGTCGCCGTCACATCGCCGGTAAGTTTCTGACTCGCCCCACTGAACTCGATTATGCTGGTGGGACTGTTCGCGCTATGGTTGATCGTGACATCACCGTAAATCACAGCATTCTCACCCGTGACATAAATCTTCGGCTCACCCTGAGCGGTTTTTGGATCTTGCGTGATCTTGATTGCTGTCGGGCTTTGTTTAGTTCCGATGGTTTCTCCGGTAAGTTTCAGAACGCCTTTGGTATTAACCTCAATAGAGCCTCCCGTGATGCTGCCATCGAACGACATCGCGCCGCTACCCGTGATAGGGCTAAAGAACACCACACTCACATCCGTGAGATCGGCGTAAATGTGCTTGGCCTCACCACTCAGCGCCGCGTTACTCTTAATGCTCAGCGTGGCGCCATTCTTCCCCGTGATGGTGGCTTTGTTGCTGCTGTCGCTTCCGGCGGTGAAGTTGTAAGAGGTGATGCTAAGGTCGCTGTTCAAGGTCAGCGTCGTCCCTCCTACAAGACTGAGCGAACCGAAGGAATAAGTGGCGTCACCGGTCGCTTCAGCACTACCGATTGTCAGCGTCCCGTTATTAACTGTCACCCCTCCGGTCACCGTAGTGCTCACCTCAAAGGTGGCGCTGTCATTCAGGGTCATGCCGCCCGACACAGCCAGGCTGCCGCCCCCGTCTGCAGCCCCTGTGAAGGTGTAGGTTCCGAAGCCCTCAGCGGCATTGCCGATGGTCAGATTCTGCGTGTTCACATCGCCTTTCACGGTCACAGTGACCGCATCGCTGTCTCCCGAGCCGAGCAGCACAACATCCTGCTCGCTCGAGAAGGGCGCGTATTGCACATTCCAATCTGCATTCGTGCCCGTGCCCGCTGCTGCATCCCATGTGAAGTCGGTGCTCCCTGTCCACTCGAGGGGTCCACTCACCCTAAAGCTGAGCACACCGGTGTCTTTATTCAAAGTGCAGGTCCAATCGCCAAAAGCCTCGTCCAAAATGATGTTGAAGTTTTCCCCGATGTTCAAACCGGTTTGGTCTGCTCCGAACAAGGCGTAAGTCTTCTCTCCCATCAGGATATTTTGGAGACCGGAAAGCTCGATATTCAGAGTGTCCGTGAGCTGCGCCATCTCTTGCGCGAACGTCACACTCCCGCTCAGATCCAGCACGAGCTTGCCCGTTGAGTCTGCGTTGATGCCCACCACATTCACCTTGCCGCCGTTGACAGTCAGGTTGCCGGTCAGCTTCAGCTCTGCCACGCTCGCGTTTTCCTTCCAATCTGTGATGGTAAGTCCCTGCTCGCCCACCTCCAGCTTGCCATTGGCCGAAGCGGCCGCCAGTGAGGCAACCGTGCCGCCGTTGAGCGCCAGCGTGCCACCCGTGCCGCCCAAGGTAAGCTCGCTCCAATTGTGTGTTTGCGTGAAGCTCTGCTTCTGCCCGTCCGCGCCGCTGTAGTTCAGCTTGTGACCCTCCGTACCTGCAGCACCCAAATTGCCGGTAAACTCAGCATCTCCCGCCGTGCCTGTGAGGGCAAGTGTCTGCCCATCGCCCAGATTCAGCGTGCCCTCGCCGGTGAGCGCGCCGAGCGTCATGCCCTCATCAGCTGTCACTGAGGCATCCGCTCCGCTCAAATTCAGCGTGCCCGCGAAGCCGCCACCAGCTGCCGTCGTGAAGGTTAGCTCCCTGGTGGTGACCACCGTGCCGCTGCCGCTCACGCCCTGCAGCGAACCGCCGGCAACCGTCAGCGTGCCGTTCACGACATTACCGGTCTCTTCCAGGGTATAGCTCGCGCCGAGGGTCAGCTCCGTGCCCGCTGCCACACTCACATTCTTAGCGGTCACTTGCCCGGTCAGCGAGTGGACATGCTCTCCATCACCTCCCCGAATTGTCAGCGTACCCGTGGTGCCCAGATTCACGTTGTTTGCAAAGCTCGTGCCCGTGCCGGTCAAGGTGAGGCTGCCGCCGTTCGAATTCAGCGCGCCCGTTCCATCCAGTTTGCCCACACTCAGCGTGTTGTCAGTGCCACCCCACACGACATTACCACCCTGATCCAACGTGAGGGTGCCCTGAATGCTCTTGCTACCATCCACATGCGTCAAATCCAGCGTACCCGCCAGAGTGATACCGTTGCCGGTGATGGTGACACTGCTCGCGCCGCCCGGCTCTGCACTGCCCAAGGTGAGCGTCGCGTCGCTCTCCACCTTCGTATTCGCGCCGCCCAAGGTCAGCGCACCGTCCCCCGCCGCATTATTGACGATGGTCAGATTCGCCCCCGCTCCCACCACCACACTGCCGCCGCCGAACTTGGCGATCGTGAGGTTACTATTGGACCCGCTGAGTTCCACATTCGTGCTCACCGTGCCGTTAAAGGTCTGCGCCTCGTTCCAAAAAGCGCCGTTAATCTTCAGCGTGCCGCTGTCTCCGGTGATGGTGGCGCTCTCGTTGTCCGTCAGGTTCCGGATCGTCAGCCCCCCATCCAGGGTCAGCGTATGCGCGCCGACATTCAGCGTGCCGACCGAGCTATCCTCGTCCGTCGTCGTCAGGCTATAGTCGTCGCCCAGGGTCAGGCCATCCAGCTTCACCGTGCCGGTGAAGCTTGTTCCACCGTTCACGGTCAGGGTCGTGCCCGTGCCGCTAATCGTGCCGCCCGCCGTGTTCTGCAGTGCCCCCACGGTGACAGTCGATGCATTCAGCGTCAGCTTGCCGTTGTTTCCCAGATCCACCGTCGCGTTCTGCAACGCCGTTCCATCCAACTCGGCGTCCAAAGTCAGCCCCGCGCCGTCGTCCGTCCTGATGGTCCAGGGGTTGCTTCCCCCAATCGCAAAGCCGCTCTTCAGGGTGAGGTCTCCCCCCGTGATGGTGAGCGTCTGCGGCGCGCTTTCCGCAGCCGTGCCCGTCAAGGTGCCGCTGAAGCTGCTGCCGGTCGTTGCTGCCTGCACCGTCAGCTCCCCGGCCGCAGAAATGTTCCAGGCCAGGTCAACCGTCCCGGCGCCCCAGATGATCGCCGCGCCTGTGCGGGCGTCAGCCGCGACCTGCAGGGTGTTGTTACGCCCCGCGTCCTTCGTCAGGCTGTGCTCCACGGTGAAGGTGCTGCTCGTTCCCGCCAGCTCCACAACCTTCACCACACCCAACTTCGCAGCGTTGTCCTCCGTCGCGTGAAGATGCGTGTCCCCGCTCAGCACCAATTTGCCCAGGGTTTCCGTGCCCAGCAAATCCCCGGCGAGTCTCGTACCGCTGCCGGAGTCAATCACATCGAGATCAACCCACTCCATCGTGCCACCGCCCTTCACCGTCGTGTTCGACCAATCCGAACTGTCCTTGATGACGAGCGTGCTGCCTTCCCCAATATCAACGGTGCCCAGGCTCTTCGTATCGGCAGCGTCACCGAGATCTTTAATCGTGAGCGTGGCGTTGTTCGTCAACGTCACGCCATTCCCCGTCAGACTCGAACCCTCGCCTTTCAGCGTCACGTTCGCATTTTCGATGGTCAACCCATTCCCGAAGGTCACCGGCGTGGCCTCAAACGTCACCGTCCCGCCGCTGATCTCCTTGTTGACCGTGAAGCTCTCGAACAAACCGCCATCACCGATGCCGTTGGTGCTGAACTGAGATCCCTCGCCCAGCGTCAGCTTGTCCAGCTCCACACTGGCCCCATCCGCATTATCGCCCGTCTGCATGGTCACCGTATCCCCGGCGCCCACCGTGAACTCCGTCGCCTTAAACGTCCCCTCGATGTCGAAGGTCCACACCGTCTCGACAGGCGACTCCTCTGCCCCGACGCTCACCGCCCCCGCCTCAATACCACCCGCCACATCCACCGTCGCCTCAGACACACCCTCACTGCTCGTCAGCGTCACGTTGTTGTCATTCTCGAAATGCGCGTTCGGGTTCGTCCACCGCCCGGTGCTCGTGTCCCACGTCAGCTCCGCTTGCCCCTCCTTCGCGTTCCACGCCAAATTCACCGCGTCAACCGCCATCACCGTCGCCTTCCCGTCCTCATTGATCGACACCTCGTACCCAGCCACCGCTTTGCCTTTGGACTCAAACTGCCACACGATGTTTTGATTTTGCAACGCACCGAGGACAGTACCTTTCAGCTCCGTATCACCAAAGGGATTGTAACCCGCCAGGTTTGCCTTATCATCCACATCGACCTTGATGGTCAATGCAGGACCTTCAGCAGCAGCCGCCAATGCGATCAGGCTGCCCGGTACAGGAGTTCCAGTCTCGACGGTCTGAATGCTCAGCGTCGGCTTACTATCCCCCGTCACTTTCAGCACCAGAGTCGATGTCCCTTCCACCAGCTGCAAGGTACTCAATGTCAGCGAGCTGCCACCCAGCGTAATCTCCGCACCGTCGCTCAGTTTCAAGGCTCCCGTTACATTCATCCCCGAGGCTATCTCCAGCTTTCCTGTGGAGGAGAGGAGGACATCTCCCGTCACGCTTGCCGCCACTCCGTCGGCAAACTGCAGAGTTGCGCCCTCTGCGATTGTCAGGCTCTTCGCAAAGGCCACGTTACTTCCCGACGAGAAAGTCATTGTCCCCTCGTTGAGCACGAAGTCCTGCCCGATTGTACCATCTCCGCTGAGAGTCAGCTTCCCGCTCCCCGTCTTGCCGTAGCCCACGCCTTCGTTGTACGTGGCGCCGGTCTCGAAGTGACCAGTAAACTCACTCAGCGCTATCTCTGAGTCCTCACTCACCTTCTTCAGGATGTAAACGTTGCCTTCTGCACTGCCGAGTTTGCTGAAAGTTCGCGTATTACTATTGGCTTGAGCCTCCATGTCGGCCACCACCAAATCCTCGCCGAGTGTGATGCTCGCCCCCCACCCGGAGAGCAGTGTGCCCTCCAACTTGCCGCCCTTCTCCAGCGTAAGTTTTCCATACACACCCAGCTTCCCGCTGCCGCTGAAATTGCCTTTCACCGTGAAGGAACCGTTGTTGCTCAGGTTGAAGCCCTTCGTGTTGTTGTCGGTCCCATTGAGGTGGTCTCCTGTTGCAAAGGTGAGGTCTCCATTGACGGTCAACTTCTTGTCAGCGCCATTGAGATCCAGCAAGCCATCCGCCCCTATCGTCAGGTTCCCGGTGATGATCTGTCCATTGCCCGCGGCGTTCTTGAGCCCGAAGGTCCCCTCCGCAATCTCAACGTTCGTGTCGATAGTTCCCTCCACGTTGAAGGTGAGCGTTCCCGTCCCCGTCTTCTTTAATCCGACCTTTGCGCCGCTGCCCTCCGTCGCCGCAAACTTGTACCCCCAATAATCAATGCTTGAGTCTTTCGTGACATCCAGCACGAGGTTCGCCGCCTCCTCACCCGCCAACTTGAATTTGACTGTCGCGTTTGTGCCATCTGCCGTCAACGCACCTGCGGTCAGGTCTCCGCCAAGCGCAAACGTCGCCCCCCAGCCAGCAAGAAGCGTTCCTACCTTGCCGCCCTTGTTCAGCGTGACAACCGTCGAATCTGCCTGACCGTTGCCCCCGAACACCGTCAGCGTTCCGTCAACGTTCAGCGCCTCCCCGAAGGTGTAGGAGGCTTTTTTGGTACCATAGCTGTCAACTGCATCAATTTGCACATTCCCGGTGGCGACCAACCCCTTGCTGAACGTCATTCCATCGGCGTCCCCCACGGTGTCTTGCAACTTCAGCAACGTCCCGTCCATCTTGAATGCGTTGCTGAAAGTCCCGTTGCCATTCACGGTGACCGTGCCCTGCGTCGTCTTCAAGCCATAGCCAACGCCCTCGCCGGCGGTAATGCAGCCATCGAAACTAAAGAGATTTCCGAGAGCCTCCACGGACAGGCTCGTCGTCGCATTGTCCTCGTAGATCATGTACACCATACCTTGGCTGGCGCCGACCATCTTGCTGAGTTGGATATTGGCACCATCATGTTTCTCCGCGCCGAGGTTGTGGAACGTGTTTTCTTTGATGACTAAATCGCCGCCGAGAATGAGAGAATTGCCGCTATTCAACCACTGATTCTCAAAGCCTTGAATCGTTCCGCCCTTCGCCAACGTGAGAGAGGAGCCATTCACGAACCACAGGTAAACGTTCTCCGCAGAAAACTCTGTTCCGATCACGGCCTTTCCGCTGTCGCGGAGCTTCAGATAGGCGGGGGCTTCTCCTGAACTCGTGAGCGCTAGCTTCCCGCCTGTCTTGCCGCCTGTCTGGATGTTCAGAACATTCTCCGCCCCGTTGATATCCCAGACAGCGCCTGCTGTAATCTCGACGCCCATCGTGACGCCATCCCCGAGCGTGATCGTTCTCGCAGCCCAAGTCCCTCCGACCGCAGCGCTTTGATTCACGTGCATCTGCACCGTGGCAGCAGTGGCACCGTCGGCCAGAGCGAAGCTCGCTCCGTCAGACACCATGAGTGTGTTGTCCGTTCCCTGCAGATCGACGGTCACGCCATCCCCGAGCAAGACCTGCGAACTTGCACCGAACGTCAAGGTGCTGCCTACCTTGACCGTGCTGGCGGAGCCGCCTGTCGCCGTGGTGAAATTCACCTGCACGCCGTCGGCCAACGTCAGCCCACCGGCACCCGCAAATTCGATGAACTTCCCGTTCCCAATGCGAATGTTCGCGTTGCTGTTAATTTCCGCCGCCTTGCCTTGGAAGGTGAAGTCATCCAGCACCAGTGCCTCAAAGGTATCGTGCCCCGTCCCCGCCTGCAGATTGAAGGTGAGGTGAGCTATATCGCCAGTATGAGTTCCCAGAGTGTAATGCGTGTCCACGCCACTGTACTCAACGATGAGCCCACCCACGCAGAAGTTGTAATCGTAGCTTCCCGATAAATCAATCTCGAGGTCCTTGTCCCCGCCTTCGGCCACATGCTGATCATCTCCTTCGTTGGTAAACCGCAGCGTTGCCCCGAACTCTGACGCTGTGTCACCGCGATCCCAAAAATAATCGTAGACCGCCTTTGCCGCTTGGGCGCCATTCAGAGCCTCAGAACTACCGCCATGGAACCACGTCACCTCCTCCGTTTGCCCCGTCGGATCCCATACGGAAAGTGCGTCGGGGTTACCGCCGCCATAGAAGGCCGCCCCTCTTGCCACATCCCACGTGAGGATCGAACCGGAATATTCCAGGGAGCCGTCCGTGTAATAACTCGCATGCCCTTCTGAAGTATCAGCAGTCTTCACAGATGTCATCGATGATAGATCTGCAGCCGCAATAGTCGCGATGCCGTCGTTCTCGGCAAGGGAAATCTCCGAGGCCGAGTTGGCATCAGCATCGGAGGAAGCAGT
>CANQSS010000053.1 GCA_947626545.1 uncultured Akkermansia sp.
CCTCCGGCTTCCTCCCCACCCCACGTTACCGTGACGCAGTTGCCTTTAGCTATTTGATTCCGCCCTGTCAGCGGCTCTTGGGGACTTTCACCCCAGCTACATGTCATGCCTGACGTACGAAGAAGAGCGCGGAAAAGCCGCGCAAGCAGAGATAGACGCCAAACTGGATGCTGAAAATGCCGAGAGAATTAAGGCTTTGGCAATCAAACGAGCACGGGGCACGGTTCTTGATTTACAAAAGAAGATAGATCTTTTACTTCGAGCACAAGATCGATATATCACTTATTCTCCGCCATCTAACTCTAGCGACTATAGGATGAGGCTCAAAAATGATCAGGGAAGAATGGAAAGAATCGGAAGAAATTGGACCTTATACATTCGGCAAGGAGCTGAGGCAGTGAGGAATGGTGACCAAGGGAAGTTCGAAACGCTCGGGAAAAAACTACTGAATGTGGCAAGATCAATAAATGTCTTATTACCAGAAGAAACCACATACATAGATGTTGCTATGAACTTTATCGACGACGGAAGGGAAATTTTCAAACTAAAGAAACAGTTAAAGCAACTAAAAAAGGAGATAACTGAGCCTTAATCTTATCAACTGCTCACAACACGCTCTGACAATAGTGACGTGAATCATGTGAACTCGATCCACAATCGCGTCGTTCTCCCTCCGAACGCCCCAGACGATGCGTCCTGTCATACGGCGCGTGAATTATGAAAAACGGAGAAGCATAATTCTCGTTTACTGTCATAACCTCGAACTGTTAACCTGAGGCTATCCGAACTCGAGGCCCGAATAGAGTTTCCGGCAAATTCGCTGAGACAGACTATGAAGGGATAAGATAAGAAATCGGTAAGCGACGACTCCAAGAACTGCCCTGCTGCAACATCCCTCTTTAGCACCATAAGAGAGCAGTTTCGCGCCGTCTTTAAGCAGGATAGCGAGAGTGGAGCCTTCTTGAGCCTTATACGTTGGATAGCCATGACGGTCCAATCAAAAGTAAAGCCCCTCATAAACTTTGCACACGGCATCAGGTTCTGCTTCAATGAAGTGATCAACGGATTCGTTACAAAATTAACTCGTCAAAGATAGAATCCTTTAATGCTGGCATCAAACGTACACAAAGCAAATGTTGCGGCATCTATAACGTTGGATACCTATTCTTAAAAACTCGTCAGATCTTTTTCTTGCGCCTCCAGCGAAATTGATGGGGATCCATTTATCCTCGTAATCCACAATGCCCTCCCTGGTTTTCCATCCAATACTTTGTGATGGAAAATGGATAGGTTTCTCTTGATTTATATCCTTCTTTTCGTTTTATTTTTAATATCTTAAAAATCTTCTTATCGTGTATATCTCTTTTTGAAAGAGATGTACACCTACTTTATTTATACAAGATTTATATTTAGTGAGATGCAGTGAATCATGCCGACGTGAAATAGACTTGCTGCATGGCATTTATCGCGTTCTCCATGTTCCTAACTCGCCTATCATGAAGAATTGTTTTCTTTTTTTATTGACATCTCTTTCAAAAAGAGGTAGACTCCTGCTTGGTTGGGGGTGTACCCGACTTATGGTCCTTCCTGCATATCATGCCATCGCTTAAAAAAGAGATTCACCTGGAATTAGTTACAGACATCGCCATGGCGGTTGTGCTGGTGGCTTCGGTGGGTGTGGGTGCGGGCTATTATCAACGTGCCGAGCGTTTGGACAGGAAATCTGACCAAGTGAACGCACGCATCAAGAAGCTGGAATGTGAGGTTGTCAGGGTCGATAACAAGCGTTCCTCTGTTAACACGCAAGAGCTCTTACTTGGGATCGACAGACTGGAAGACAAAGTAACCGAGCTGAGCGCTTTGCTCGAGGAGGAATAGACGCATGAGGGAAAAGATTCGTTTAGCTTTGAGAGTGGCAACCGGCTTGGCCGTTGTCTGGGTCCTCTGTATGTTCGTGCCTCAATCTTCCACAACCCCCTGATTTTGTATGAATAAGTACATTAATATCGGTCTCAATATAAGCCTCAGCATCGTCATCATTGCCGCAATTTTAGGCGGCAGACATTACTACTCCGTGAAATTGGACACTGAAATCTCCATTGAAAACATGCAGAGGGAGATTGAAGGCATCCGGAAAGAAATTTCCTCCATCAAAGCCAAGATAAATACCTCGGGTATCCGTCAACTGAATTCAGAAAAATCCAGACTGGGAAAACAACAAGAGCAGCTGAAAGCGGAACTTGACAGAATTTAACATACCACATTAAATATGGACACTCTAATTAGAACTCTGGCTGTGCTGACCCTGCTTTGGGGCGGTTGGATGTACTTGAAAAGTTCCGATGCAGATGCGGAGCTGAGAAGAATCCGTAACGAACTCAAACTGGCCAAGCAGGAATTGTCCAACACTCAAGCAACTTATGAGGCGGAAGACAAGAAACGCGAGACGCTCGCAGGAGAAGTAAATGCCCTGAAAGAGGGTATTCAGCAGTTGAGGAAAGCAATCACTGCGAAAAAAGAAGAAAAGAGGCAACGCATCGCTCAAGAACGACAGGAGCGTTTGGAAGAAGAAAGAGAAGCTCAGATAGAGGAAGAGGAAAAAAGACGAGAAACTGAGATGGCTTTACTGGAACGAGAAAAGCGGCTTGAAAGAGAGGAGAAAGAGCGCGAAGAAGCTGAGCAAGCCGAACGGGATGCTGAGTATAATAAGAGGATTAGGGACTACGAAATCAGCCGCTTGCAAAGTAAAATAGAAAGTCGAATTCAAGCGCTAGAGCGATATAGCACATGCTCTGCCTCCGCTCCCCCAGATAAAGCTGGCTTCAGGAAAGTTGAAATACTCAGAATGAATTGGACTTCGCATGCTCAAGCTGGTATCAAGGCTGTAAAAGAGGGTGATCGAGAGCGTTTTGAACAATTCGCAAAGAAACTGCTCACCACGGCAAAAGCTATCGATTACATATGCAATGGTGGGTACGTGAGAGATGCTATGAGATTCGCTGGTGACGGAAGAGAAATCCTCAAACTAAAAGAACAATTAAAATGACTCGAGAAGGAGGAAGTCACGCCCTAATTGTATCGACTGACCTCTAACGATCCCTGACAATAGTGAGGTAAATCCATGTAAACTCGATCCACATCGCGTCGTTCTCCCTCCGAACGCCCCAGACGATGCGTCCTGTCATTCGGCGCATGAATTATGAAAAATGGAGAAGCATAATTCTCGTTTACTGTCATAACTTCGAACTGTTAACCTGAGGCTATCCAAACTCGAGGCCCGAGTAGAGTCTCCGGCAAATTCGCTGAGACAGACTATGAAGGGATAAGATAAGAAATCGGTAAGCGACGACTCCAAGAACTGCCCTGCTGCAACATCCCTCTTTATAAAGTTTGCACCATGAGAGAGCAGTTTCGCGCCGTCTTTAGAGAGTGGAGCCTTATTGAGCCTTATACGTTGGATAGCCATGGCGGTCCAATCAAAAGTAAAGCCCCTCATAAACTTTGCACACGGTATCAGGTCCTGGTTCAATGAAATGATCAACGGATTCGTTACAAAATTAACTCGGCAAAGATAGAATCCTTTAATGCTAGCCTCAAACGTACACAAAGCAAATGTTGCGACATCCATAACGTTGGATACCTATTCTTAAAAATTCGTCAGATCTTTTTCTTGCGCCTCCAGCGAAATTGATGGGGATCCATTTATCCTCGTAATCCGCAATGCCCTCCCTGGTTTTCCATCCAATACTTTGTGATGGAAAATGGATAGGTTTCTCTTGATTTATATCCTTCTTTTCGTTTTATTTTTAATATGTTAAAAATCTTCTTATCGTGTATATCTCTTTTTGAAAGAGATGTACATCTGATCTGTTTATACGAGATTTATATTTAGTGAGATGCAATGAATCAGGCCGACGTGAAATAGACTTGCTGCATGGCATTTATCGCATTCTCCATGTTCCTAACTCGCCCATCATGAAGAATTCCGCTATGCACCAGCTCGGCAATCTCGCGCATAGCGCGCTAGCATTCAAATCGTAAATCGCAAATTGTAAATGAATTAAATTATTTTCCCTCAACTCTCCTCCACCGCCTTCAGATCCGGCACTCGGCTCACATGTGCTCCCAACCCCATCAGTTTATCGTCCAGCATTTCGTAGCCACGATCAATGTGGTAGAGGCGGTGAATTTCCGTCACACCTTCCGCAGCCAGAGCGGCTAGAACAAGGGCCGCGCTCGCGCGTAGATCACTGGCCATCACCGGCGCACCGGAAAGCCGTTCCGTGCCGGTAATAACGGCAGTTCCATTGTCCATCTTAATATTGGCGCCCATGCGTTTGAGTTCAGAACAATGCATGAAGCGCTGCGGGAAAATCGTGTCTCTTACGACACTGATGCCGGGCGTCACGGAAAAGAGCGCCGTCATCTGCGCCTGCATATCTGTGGGAAAACCCGGGTAGGGGCTTGTGGTAATTTTTCCCCCTTTCGGCTGCACCCCAGGAGCAACGTACACGGAGGAGCCATTGCTGCTGAACCTCACCGTATGTCCGCACTCAGAGAGCATGTCCGCCACAGCCTGCACGTGCTCGCGGCAAATGCGGTTGATGGTAATACCCTCGCTAATAAGAGCACCTGCTACCATGAAAGTGCCCGCTTCGATGCGATCCGGTATGACCGTGTGCTCACATCCGTGCAGCTGCTCTACGCCGTGGATTGTGATGGTGCGCGACCCTGCCCCCTCGATCTGCGCGCCCATCTTATTGAGGAAATTAGCCAGATCCACCACCTCCGGCTCACGCGCGGCAGATTCAATGACTGTCGTCCCTCGCGCCAGTACTGCAGCCATCATCAAATTGTCTGTGCCCAGCACCGTGGGACCGTTGTCGCCACGCATATCCACCGTTGCACCCACCAGACCATTGGGGGCCTCCATCACCAAATTCCCGCTCTTAATGCGTACGCGCGCTCCCAGCGCCTGGATCGCTCGCACGTGCAAATCCACCGGTCTGTCACCTATCACGCACCCGCCCGGTAGCGGCAGTGTGCACCTCTTCATGCGCGCCATCATTGGCCCCAGCAAGCAAATGGAGGCGCGCATCTTGCGCACTTGCTCATAGCTAGCGCTGGAACTGATACCATCCGGTGAATCAATGCGAACTGTACCGCTGGAGCGTTCTACCGACGCGCCCAGCTGGCTGAGGATTTGAATCATGTAGTTCGTGTCAGATACATCTGGCACGCGTGAGATACGCACAGGCTCATTGGTTAACAAAGCGGCAGCGAGTATAGGAAGCGAGGCATTTTTTGAGCCACTTATGTTTACAGTCCCCTTTAGCTTATATCCGCCTTCGACAATTAGTTTATCCATGGGAGAGAGTCAAGGTTGTATGGAAAGATAGATAATATACCCGGCATAACGCACATCGCTGCTGTCCGTGCGGATGATGAGGCGGTTCAGGACAGGTTTCTGCGTGCTGCGCGGAATGATGCTTACGCTGTACTCCTCACCAGACGTGACGATATCGGTGGTGTAGGTGAAGGCATCGCCGGAAATGTCAGCTTTGGTAAGCGCTCGCACTGGCGAACCTTTCGGTATACGCACTCTCAGTGTTTTGGATTCAGTCGGACCGCCCACCTTCCATATCAGGCTGCGTGCACTGAATTCCACCGCCTGCGGCACACGTATATCCATCGTGAGGCGTGTGACCTTGCCGTCTGCCGTTGTAGCCTCCAGTTGTTTCTGAGTACTCAACGCAAAGCCGCTCACATCCACCACCGCTGTGAGCGTGGTACCGCTATGACTCACTTTCGTGCAATCGCACAGACTACGTGACCGAATGATGGAGCTATCGGCCTCAAAGATTACCCTCGCCTGTTTCTGTCCATATGCGAGCTGCACCACCTGCACCGGCTGCAGAAACCCCGCTTGCACCGGCATAGCGAAGACTATCGATAGCAGTGCTGGTATGAAGCTGTGTTTCATCTGCATGATCAGACAGACGGGGAATCGGTATTTGATTCTGCAGTAGAGTCGGTTTCGAAAAAAAAGGCGGAAATGATGAAGAGGCCGGTTGCAATGCACACGCAAGAGTCTGCCACGTTGAAACTGGGCCAGTGGTAACCCAGTGGGAAATCCGCCGTAACCAACCAAGGGAAAGAGAAATCCAAAAAATCCACCACGTACCCACTGGTCAGTTTTTCCCAAAAACTCATGTAATCTGCCCCGTGTATAAAAAAACCCTGCAGCAAACGATCCGTCATGTTCCCCAACACACCCGCCATCACAAACACCCACGCTGCCTTGAGTAGCCGAGTATTGAAAAAACCACGGCGAAACAGCAAATAAAGCCCCACAAGAGCCAATACTTGCACCCCGAAAAAGACAAAGGGAGCCCATGCCTCGCCATTCGCCATACCAAAGGCTACACCGGTGTTGTGAATGCGGATAATGTCGAAATGCACCAGACCATTATCTACCAGAACCGGCACACGATCTGTCACCCTATTCGAAAGCTCGTGCGGCGGCGTAAAGTGAAACACGATGTACCACTTGGTTACCTGATCCAATAGGTAGAGCCCCAACACGCATAGTGCCAGCTTCACCCCCACTTTCTCTGGTTTTGTGACTTGCTCTGACGTACTCATGGTGTCATCGTTGTGTAGCGAGTTTCTCAGGCCATGATTGCAGCGCAGCGCCCGCATAGCCCCTCATCATTTACCGCCGGCTCATAGCGGCGGCAGCGCGGGCACATAGCGTGCAAACTCTTCTGCGCAGTAGCAGTCAGCTGATCGCCTGTGCTCACTTGCAATTCAGAAACGATGAAGAATTCCTTGGCGAAGTCAGCATTCCGAAGCAATGCAAGTACGGCCGCATCCTCTTCCTCCGGCACGACGAGGTGCACTACCGCCTCGTTGTTCTTGTTGAAACCTTTGGCTTTAATCTGCGCCTCAATAGCCACCTGAATGACACTGCGGATCTGCTGCAAACGCGCAAAAGTCGGAGTGAGCCCGGCATCAAATGCAGGGTCGGGCTCCGGGAAATCCTGTTCGTGCACAGAGTCGCTATGTCCGGCGTGTTCCCACGCTTCATCGCAGGTGTAGGCCAAGATCGGAGCAAGCAGTTTCACCAGGGCATCAAAAATTCGCGAAATTGCAAACTGCTTACTCAGTCGATGCGGAGAATCCTGAGCATCGCAATACAGGCTGTCTTTCGTGATGTCAATGTAGAGCGAGGAAAGCTCCCCGGTGCAGAATTGGTTAATTGCCGAGAACACCTTACGGAACTCATACCCTTCGTACGCCGTGCGCACCTCACGAATCAGCACATTCAACCGCTCTAAAATCCACGCATCCAGCGGATCGAGCTGTGCGGGGCGACTACCGCTATACCCTTTCAGATTGGCCAGCAAAATGCGCAATGTGTTGCGCAAACGGCGATAGGGCTCCGTGATCTGCTTGAACAAATCCTCGCCAAACGGCACCTCATTCTGCCAATCCACGCTGCTCACCCACAAACGCACGATATCCGCACCGTATTTTTCATAGAAATACTTAGCGTTGGTCGGCTTCTGGTAGCCTTCCTGTGCACTTTTCGAGAGTTTCGAGCGATCCTGATTTACCACAAAGGCATGCGTGAGCACCTGCTTGTACGGCGCCGTCCCGCGCCAAGCGCAGGAAAGCATCAGCGAACTTTGAAACCATCCACGATGCTGATCCGTGGCTTCCAGATACACATCGCAGGGAGCTTGCAACCCATCTCGGTGCTCCAGCACCGCCACATGAGAACAACCGGAATCAATCCACACATCCAGCGTATCCTTCCCCTTACGCAAATCAGTGGGCAATCCCAACCTCTCGCAGAGCTCTGCATCACTCAGTTCAAACCAAATGTTGGTGCCGTGCTGCTCCACTAAATCCGCCACACGGCGAACGATATCCGCCTGCAGCACAGGTTCATCATTGGCCGTGTAAAACACCGGAAGAGGAACTCCCCACGTACGCTGACGCGAGATGCACCAGTCCGGTCGCGCTTCTACGGTGCTATGGATGCGGTTGCGCCCCCATGCGGGCACCCACTGCGTGTGGTCGATCTGCTCCAAAGCCAAAGGACGAAGCTTCTCCATGCTGATGAAAAATTGCTTCACGGCACGGAAAATGATGGGCGTCTTGGAGCGCCAGCAGTGCGGATATTGGTGTGTAAACTCCTCTCGGCCGAGCAGCAGTCCACGCTCCACGAGCATCCGGATGACATCCTCATTGCTGTCAAACACATGCTTACCCACCAAATCCGGCACACCACACTCTGCGGTGTAATGTCCATCGTCATCCACAGGAGAGAGGACCGGCAGCCCGTACTGCATGCCTACGTTGTAGTCATCTGCACCATGCCCGGGGGCTATATGCACCGCCCCCGTTCCGGTGTCCATGGTCACAAATTGCCCCATCATGATGAGCGAATCGCGATCCAAAAATGGATGCTTCGCCTTCTTGCCCTCAAGCTCACGCCCCGCCAATTCCGCCAACACTTCTCCGGGCTCAAGCTCACATTTCGCGCAGAATGTCTCCACCAACTCCCGTGCCAAAAGGTACGTCTCCTCCGCATCACCTTTGCGGAACTTCTGCACCACATAGACGCTGTCAGGGTGCAGCGCAATGCCCAAGTTGCTCGGCAGGGTCCAGGGCGTGGTGGTCCAAATGACGAGCCTGCAGGCGTGTCCGTGCACCGGTTCCGGCACGGGGAAAGCCACATAGATGGCAGTGGAGGTGTCCTCCTGGTACTCAACCTCAGCCTCCGCCAGCGCCGTGTGGTGCGCGTAGCTCCACTGCACCGGACGCATGGACTGATAGACAGCCCCTGCTTCCACCAGTTTCGCAAATACGCGCAATATCCACGCCTCGTATGCCGGATCCATGGTAATGTACGGATTCTCCCAATCCCCAAACACACCGAGTCGACGGAAGGAGGCGCGCTGCTGGTCAATATATGTTCTCGCAAATTCGGCACACCGGCGGCGAATCTCCGCGGGATCCAATCCCTGCGTCTCCTTCACCACCTTCGCCTCAATGGGCAGGCCATGACAATCCCAGCCCGGCACAAAGGGCGCGTGGTACCCCGCCATTGTTTTACTCTTCACCACCAAATCCTTGAGCACTTTGTTGAGCGCGGTGCCCATGTGCACGTCCCCGTTCGCAAAAGGGGGCCCGTCGTGCAGCACAAAACTTGGCGCTCCCTGCTTCTTCCTACGCTCTATAATGCGCGAGTATAACCGACCTTCTTCCCACTTTTTCAGACGTTGCGGTTCCTTCTGCGTCAGATCTCCACGCATCGGGAACGTGGTATCCGGCAGAAAGATGCTCTCCTTGTAACTTTTTGCGCTCGCGCTCATACGCGCGAACTATATGCTTCCACACCCTGTTTGTCAAGCACAAAGCAGCCGCGAGGCGGCTGCTTATTTACGATGTATGATGTACGATGTACGATTTGGAAAGCGAGTTTGTGGCAAGAGTCGTGAGGCGACTCCGAAGCAAAGCTCGTGAAGCAAGCTTGAGGCAAGCGGTTGGTGAAATCATGGATGGTTGTTGGTTAGAAAGGTTTTGAATTTTGCGGAGCTGTGTCCCCGGCTTTGCTACATTGTACATCGAAAATCGTACATCGTACATGGGCAGCCCCTGTCTGCCACCGTCGTCAGTCGTAAATGCAAATGTCACGGCAAACGCATTTGAGAAAAGTTCATCAACGGATGAAGTGCTCTTATTGGTTGATATCACCGTTCATACGTATCAAAAATCATGACAACAAGCACTCATCATGCTGATGGTTACAAAGAAGCCCCTGCATACGTTGACTGTTCGAAAAATTCTGCGCAATCCGCACATTATTAATAAATCGTACATCGCACATCGTAAATCGTACATAGGCAAACGCATTTTCTAATGCGTTTGCCCTGATGCAATTGTCTTGCTAATGGAATGCATTTTTGATATGGTGGGGGAGGTCATGAAGGGGAGTGCACGCAAAGCACTGGTTTTGGTACGGGCACAGGGCTTGCCGAGCAAACTGCAAGTCGTCCCTGCACGTTACCTTCCAGCGTATGCCAACGAATTCCCCCGCCCGATCCCATGAAAAAAACGCTCATCATTCGCCAGCAGTTCTGGCATACCGTATGCTGTCTCACGGCTCTACTGGCGTGTCTGCCGCTGCTGTGGCCTCGCATGTTGCCGCGGGCGTGGCGAAATGCCGCCCCGGAGTACGCAGGAGATATTATTCTGGCCTCCGTGCTTGTATCGTTCTTAGTATTGGGAATTTCCTCGCTCTTCTTGCTGCTAAAACTACGTAACTTGCGCACGCTGATACATTTGGCAATCTGGGCCTCGCAATGGTTTCTTGCATGCTGCATCTTTACTTTACTTGCGTACTTTGCAGATGTGCCGGCTCCCGCGCCCCCTACTAAACCGGCGGCACAAGTACCGGTAACACAGGCCGATGAAGAACCCGTACACACGCCCCTGCCCCCGGCGGATACGCTCATCGGTCCGTCAGCCTTAGTGATTCCCATCCTCCCCGTGGGAGCCCCTTCCGAAGAATCCCTGACCATCGAATCTGCCCCCCATCTCATCGCTCTAGAGCAGGATCATCCCGAGCTCCTGCGCTCCTACATTGACCAATCTCTGCGCTGGTCCGCCTCGCTCTCCGACCAAACGTTTTACACCAAGCCGTGGCATGTGGTCATGACGCCGCGAAACAGCGAAAACCAACCTGGCTTTGTGCATGCCGCCTTCCTCCGCCTGACCGATGGAGAACAGTTGCCGACTGGATATACCGTCGTCAAAAGTGGAGCCCCCTTCCCGACGATTTCTGATCCAGAGGCTCAAATCCCGGATTTGGCGCTCGACCTGAATGGAGCGCACTACCTATTGCTCGCCTGGCGAGGACCTAGGAATGCACAACAAGCGTTCAGCGCCCTGAATGCTGCAATCCACGAAGTGGATGAAATGGTGCGCCCCTTGGCAGAAAAGCCAACCCCTGCAACCCTTGAGAGTTTGGTCAGCGGTACAAATAGTGTGCTGGAGGATGATCCGGACTCCCCCACCAGTCCGGATATCCTGCTTTCTGAACCGCAGACGGCCTGCTATCAGGCTCAAATACTCGCCAATCCCGGGGAAAGTGGTACATTCCAACTGATCATACGTGACGCCGCCTCCGGAGAAATCCTGCGAACCATCGATGCCATCCCAGCACATTTCTCCCACAACCCAAATGCCATATTTCGCCACGATATACCCGGCGATCCCTTCTCCTGCCTGCACAAAGGTGTGGCAACCGCTTCTACCTCGGACAGAATGCCTGTCTTCATTATCCCGCACAAGAACAAAACAGCTCCCATTGAGGTCTCTTTCGAACTGTACTTCTGCCCTGCGACCAAAGGTTTAACACGCCACCTAATCACCAAGACGTACCGAATCGTTCCCTTTAGCTACCCAAAGGAACACTCAGAGCAGCAAGTTCCCCCAACTCCACCCAGGGCAACCGCATTAGAAAATGCGGTTGCCTATGTACGATTTACAACACGCACGACGGCTGTAAGTGCGTATGGACAGCGCGCATGCGCTGCCCGAAGGGCGAACCGGCAATGTGGTGCCGGGGAGTCAACTTACGATGTACGATTTATTAATAATGTGCGCGTTGCGCAGATTTTTTTTCGGATCATTAATGTATACTGAGATCCTATAGAGCCATCATCATGATGATCACTGGTTATCACGGTTTTTGATGCGTATAACCAGTGATATCAGTCAATAAAAGCATTTTCTCTGTTGATTGTCTTCTCTCAAATGCGTTTACCCTACCAGAAAATGCGTTTATCTTGACATGAAAGCATGGCTTGCTTTTTGCCATGGAATATTGTACAATGCGCCACGAGCGCCATCGTGGCGGAATCGGTAGACGCAGGAGACTTAAAATCTCCCGGCTTTCGAGCTGTACGGGTTCGAGTCCCGTCGATGGTATCACCAAAATGCTCAACAAAGCGCTGCATTGCATTGACATTGCAGCGTTTTTTATTTACAATACACCGCATTGCAAAGTCTCTTCTCATCTACGAAATAACTCGTTGACTTTTTTGCGTGATAACTTTGCTCGAAAATGGTTGTTCTGCGGCGACCTCTTTCGCTACATTTTGAAATGCTCGCCGAGGTAAATTTTTCGAGTTTTGGGATCGTTGGCTATCTCGTGGGCATCTCCGTGCTTGATGACACGCCCTTCAAAGAGAATGTAAGCGCGATCTACAATGCCGAGAGTCTCGCGCACGTTGTGATCGGTGATGAGGATGGAAAGCCCGTCGGCCTCTCTTAGCGACGCAACAATGTGCTGAATATCCTGAACCGCGATGGGATCCACTCCGGCAAAGGGTTCATCGAGCATGAGAAGCTTGGGATTGGAAGCGAGGGCACGAGCGATCGTAAGTCGTCGTTTTTCACCGCCAGAGAGTTGGAGAGCCTGACTCTTGCGCAATCGAGAGATACTGAAGCGCTCCATGAGTTCTTCCGCTTTTTCCTTTTGCTGGCGACGGGTAAGGTCCGCGCGTGTTTCGAGGATGGCCATGAGGTTATCCTGCACGCTGAGTTTGCGGAAGATGGATTCCTCCTGCGGGAGATAGCCCATACCGAGGCGAGCGCGCAGATGCATGGGAAGGCTGGTCACATCCCGTCCACAAAAGTCCACAGTACCCTCATCCGGACGAACCAATCCGGCAACCATGTAGAAGGAAGTGGTCTTGCCGGCACCGTTTGGTCCGAGCAATCCCACAATTTCACCGGTGTGCACCTCCATGCTCACGTGGTTGACCACGCAGCGGTCCTTATAGGTTTTGCAAAGTCCGTTGGCAAGCAGCAACGGAACGGGTGTTTCTGGGGCGCTCATTTCTTTTTTTGAGAGTCGATTTGGTGGTGGATCTGATTGGCCGTGGTGGTCTGGCGCTCGCCGGATATGTGTACATTGTTGTGCGGGTCGATGGTTACACAAGCTCCGGCTCCCGAAGCCGTATGGGTATTGTATGCGTCCTGAAGCAAGACTTTGCTGCCGCGCAGGTAGATATTGCCGCTGTCGTGGTCGAAGTCCACCCGATCGCCATCGGCGCGGATAAGCCTGCCTTCGGCATCTCTACCGGCGAGCCGCACACGTCCCTGAACCGAGGCTGTTTGTATCAGGTCGCGTGGATTATCTCCTGTCTTGCCCGGCAGCATTTCCAAGTGCAGAGCGCCTTCGTACTGCATGCTCAATTTGGCGGATTGCAGGGTTCCGCCCTCCAAAGTGCTCGCACTGTGCAGTCCGGTGTAATTGTAGCTCAAGTGCGGGTATTTTGCCAACTGAAACCGAGATTGCTCACCCTCCTGCAACACAGCCTGCAGCGTTGCGCGCGCGGTCAAGATTCCATCCGGAGAGCGAATGATAGAGAGAGGTCCGATGGTCAGCGTGTTCTCGGCACGTTTCAAGAACAACTCCCTAGTGCAATCTACGGTAGTGACGCCTTTTTCCCCCGGCAAAATCGCGTGCACCTGGTCACCGGCAGCGTACAGGTCGCCGTTTTCCTTCACCCGCAGGTCGGCTTTGCCTGTTGTTGGACTCTTCGCGGTAAGCGTATGTCCGCCGTAGCGCAAATGCGCCACACGCCCGGCAGAACTGGCCAGGTGAGCCGTACCTCGTTGAAGATCGCCTTCCATGACATCGCAGCTCATGTCCATTTCCGGTTGCTCACCCTCTGCCTGTGCATGCACTCGCACTGCCCCCTCCGCGAGAAAATGCGAGATGCCTTTCTGGTGTGCAATGCTGAGATTGAGCGCGCCGAGTTGATGAGGTGGGGGGGACGTATCCTCCCGCAGCAGATATACCTTGACAGTCCCAGTGCAATGAAACTGAGCTGTGGTATCCTTCGCGCTCAAGCCGGCGGGGAAGATGACGCTATTCTCCGATGCGTTGTACCGGATGACGCCACGCGTGGTATATGAACCTAGTATCGGTTTGCTGCAAGCCTGGTCGGACGCCATGGGGCGCTCGTAGGAGCCCGTAATTTTTTCCCCGGTGATGGTAACGTCTCCATTGGGCAACAAATCGATTTGCCCGGATGTGACCATACTTTGTCCCCCATACGTGAGCGTGCAATTTTTACCGATCATGCAACATGCACCCGTGGCGGCATTGTAGGTGAACTTATCTCCTGTGGCTCGTGCAGCGGGACGTCCCTGCTGTTCAGGCATGGTGCACACCACATTGCCCCTCGCCTCGGCACACTCTACACCGTTTAACCGCATATTGGCGAATTGAGCAAATGGTTCTTTGCTCGGTCGAACGGGAGCTTCGCCCGGAGCAAAGGTGATGCGCATTTGTTCGCTGCTGCGCAGTGTGCCCTGTGCTGTGACAAGTGAGGATGGGCCGTAAACAGTGAGCGTACGCGTGGCAGCTTCGTAAAACACGGGACCCTGCTGCGCAGTAAGTTCCCGACGATCCGCATCCTGCGTGAAGACGCCCACAATGCGCGTGCCGATGAGCACCACATCCCCCCCCTGGTTCGCATACGCCCAAGCCGGCGCTCCATTCTTCTGCACCTGCATCACCAGCGAATCTGTCTGCCGCTCCATGGTGATGGAAGGCGAACCGCGGCGTCCCTCCAACAGGGCAACATTGCCCGGCACATCCACCGCGGCATTTTCCGAGGTAATTTCCACAACATCTTGATGCGTCTCCTGTTTGGGAGGGTTAGGATGTTTCGGAACACTCCCCGCTGCTGGCTTTGCCTGGGGCGCTGCCGGTTTTCTCGGATTTGCGGCCTCCTGAGCTGCAGTCTTCTTATCCTTTTCCGGGAGCAGCACATAGAGCCTCTGCGCCGTGCGTACACGCACCCGCTCATTATTCAGCCGCACGTTGCCTACGTAGAGAAGGCATGAGCTCTGATTGTCGAAATACATGCCTGCGTCCGACACAACCACCGTCTCCCCCGGTTTGACCAGAGGGAATGGAGCCTGCGGGTTAAAATTGACACGCGGCAGAGCGCCCAGAGCAGAAAGCTCCTTCACCTTACCCTGAACTTGACTGTTGAAGCGCCACATTTCCCCCTGCCTCACAGCAAACACATCCTGTCTCGGCTCGGCAGCACACACCACTCCCACGAGAAGCATCAGTCCAATGGTGAAGCGGGCTATCATGGCGCAGCAACGTGGCGTATCACTGTTTTCACAGGGCCAGTGAGCACGCCCCGACGCGTGGCACTGTGGAAAAGCAACCCGGCGGCCTGTGCCTCATAACGCGGGTGTTGCATGAACACCGGACCCACGCGCGCGTTCAGTGTCTCCGTGCGAAAATTATAGAGCGCTTCAGGCATCTTCAAACTCGTGATTTCCCCATTCTCGTGGTAGAACATCGTGTGAATCTCTTGCACCCGGGCCTCGTAACGAGAGATAACCTCAAGTTTTTCTGCCATGAGCAAAGCTGATACCCGGTGATTCTCGTAGCGTGGCAAGGATATGCCGTGCACCACACTGCCCGGCGGCAACAACTGCAGCGCAGGGAATTCCCCCTTGCCAGCTGTTCGCTCCGCCACTTGCCCGCGAGCGGCCGGCAACAGAGCGCAGAGTAGCAAGGCTGCAATAAATCGACGCAACATGACGATGATTATTCTTCCTTCTGCATAGCATCCCACGCACCGCGCACCAACTGCAAATGACTCAGTACTCGGTTCAAATCAGAAAGCCGTATCTGATTCGGTCCGTCGCTGAGCGCATGTTCCGGGTCGCTATGCACCTCCATAAATACGCCATCTACCCCAACGGCCATGGCAGCGTTTGCCAACACAGGCGCAAGCTCGCGATCCCCACCCGTTGCCCCTCCCAGTCCACCTGGTCTCTGCACGGAATGGGTGGCATCAAACACAATGGGACAGCCAAACTCTCTCATCCACTTCAAGCCCCGCATGTCCACAACAAGATTGTTGTAGCCAAAGCTTGTGCCCCGCTCACAAAGCATGAACTTCTCACAGCCAAAGGAGATCATTTTCTCGCAAATGTTACGGCAATCCCATGGAGCGAGGAATTGCCCCTTTTTGACGTTCACCGGACGTCCACTCTTTGCGCATGCTTCCAACAAGTCACTTTGGCGGCAGAGAAACGCCGGCACCTGCAACAAATCCACGTACTGCGCTGCATACTCGGCCTGCTCTTCAGTGTGCACATCCGTCACCACGGGTATCTGCAATTCTTTACCAATGGCCGAAAGGATACGGCAGCCCTCCTGCAACCCTGGGCCACGAAAACTCTTTGCGCTTGTTCGATTCGCCTTGTCGTAGGACGCTTTAAAGATAAAATTCACGCCCAGCTGTCCGCATATTTCTTTGATGCTGCGCGCCATCTGCCATGCAAAAGCTTCATTCTCCAAGGAGCACGGCCCTAGTATGTAGAAGGGCTTGCTCCCGCCTATCTCGATGTCTTGTATATGGAATCTCATGGGCTTTCCCTCGTGCATCCCCATTATGCCCTATGAGCCCTCCAATGTCAAAACATTTGCAATTCTCACTAGGGCAAACGCATATCCGTCCCAAGAAAAGGCACCCCCAATGGTGGTTGACGGCACATCATGCAGCATAATCCGTTGGTTATTTGCA
>CANQSS010000054.1 GCA_947626545.1 uncultured Akkermansia sp.
GTTGGAATTGGGATTGGTGAGACCGTTGTGTTTGCCCCAACCGGAATTGAGGTAAAAGTTGCCTCGGATGATTCCGTGGAATACGAGGGACGCATCTATAAGCTCTCGCCTTTTGTCGGCACCTTCATGCCCGCAGAGGAAAGAAACACTTCCGGTGCCTATCAAGGTCCGAAGTACTTCACCTACAAAGGCAAAATCCTGCATGATATGCGGATGGAGTCAGGGAAGTAGAATATTAGCTCTAGAGCAGAATATATATGTCAAAAAAGAATGATCATTTTTTCGATAATAAATATGCTTGGTCCAAAGTAAAGGACGAGCTTCTTGGTTGTTATTTGAAACCTTATATACATAAGATTTTACACACGAACAGACCACTCATATACGTCGATTGCTTTGCAGGAAAGGGAAAGTTTGGAGATGGCAACCCGGGATCACCCTTGATTGCCATGGACATTATCGATAAATGTTTACAAACAAATGTGCGTAGGACAAAAATTGAGACTGTATTTATAGAAAGGGAATATGCCAACGACTTAAAAAACAATCTACAAGGCTATAGTGTAAGCAAAATTATTTCTGGTAGATTTGAAAAAGAGATTTCTAATGTTCTTCAAAATAAGCTGAAATACAATGTTTTCTTGTATGTCGATCCATATGGTATTAAGTCCTTGAGTGCTTCAATGTTTGATAAATTTGCACGAGCGGAATTTAATTCGTTGGAGTTGTTAATCAATTTGAATTCTTTTGGATTTATTAGAGAGGCTTGTCGTGTCACTGGAATAAACTTTGATATAGGCGTCAATGATTTCTTTGACGATTTGACGGAATACGATAACTCAAGGATGGACAAATCTGAGGAATCAGTTGCTCAACTCAATGAGATTGCTGGAGGCGAATATTGGCAAGATATCGTAAATAGATATAATATTCGTGAACATAGTGTCTATAGGGCAGAAGAATTGTTTGCTAGACAGTATTGTATAAGATTGGCTCGTAGTTTCAAGTACGTTTTAAATATGCCTCTCCGCATTAAGGAGGGGCGTACGCCAAAATATCGCATGGTATATGCCACAAATCATCCCGATGGCTGTATCTTAATGGTTGATAATATATGGCGTCGTATGAAATCTCTTTTGGTCGTTCGTGGGAGCAAACAAGATTCTCTTTTCCCTTTAAATGTAGAAGACAATATTATCGACAGGGATGCAATCGAGAAGGAATTTTCTAAATTTTTAGAAAAAGAGGAAAGATTAAATGAATTTCTAGCACGCTTCTATACTGCTCATGGTATGGTATGTGATATAAAAACGGCGAATGACATCCTCCTCAAGTTAGAGCGAAACAATGAAATAATAGTTAGTCGAACTCCTCAAACCACGAAAAAAGGAAAACCTTCGAAATTTATGTTTGAAGGGAAAGGGAAAAAAGTAGTCTTGAGGAAACAAGGCTCAGTCTTACCACTGTGTTGATTTTTTCTGCTCGACTTCTAAAGGTCGCCTGTGGTACCATTCCTAACGGATTAAGCCTGCACGTGTAGGTTCGATGTCGAAACATATCAAGATACTTGAGGAGCAATAAACAGGTCATGGCAATACCTCGCGGAGCAGATGTATTGGAAGAGTTCATCATGGAGTTTTCTCCTGAATTGATGAATACTCTTCTGAAGGATCATACCACGAGCAGACCGGAAACCCAGGTCAATATCTTCTGGGGGACGGATGATTACATGACTCTTGGTCCGGGCTACCAATACCATGATCCCATTCTTCCCAATCTCATCACGGGGGACAGAGGGCACGTGATCATGCCTCGCGTCCTGAAAGCTCGCGAAGCACAAGAGGAACGGATTCGCGAAATGGCAGAGGTCTTCACTCCGTCATGGGTGTGTAATTTGCAAAATAATCAGATTGACGAGATGTGGTTCGGGAGAAAAGACGTCTTCAACCACACGACCGATGATCGAACCTGGCAAGCGACAATGGAAGACATTCGCTTTCCGAGAGGGAAAACATGGAAAGACTATGTGCAAGACATTCGCATGGAAATAACCTGCGGCGAAGCCCCCTACATGACGAGCCGGTACGACACGACAACGGGCGAAGAAATCCCGGTCAAAGAACGTATCGGTATTCTCGACCGGAAACTGCGCGTCGTGAGTGAAAATACAGAGAAAAGCGGAGAATGGTTGAAATGGGCTCAAAAAGCTTATATGAGCATCTACGGATATGAATGGCAAGGCGATAATTTGCTGATTGCCAGGGAAAATCTTCTCATGACCTTTGTGGATTCATACAGAGAAAAATACGGACGGGATCCCCTGTTGAAATCCCTTCAATATATCGCCTACATCATATCATGGAATTTTTGGCAGATGGACGGACTCAAGGGCGTCGTGCCGGAAACTTGCGGAGTCAGAGCCTCAGATACCCCCGACCTCTTCGGACATATTGAAACAGTCTCGTGTCCGGGTTGCAAAAACAATGATCTGAAACGCCACAACGGAACCTACTGTATCATTCGCAACTGGAAAACAAAGGAAAAATTGCGCTACATCGACCTCTTCTCCCATTAAGAATATGCATCATACATTTCAACCGCCTCGCACAAACCTCATCTACGTTTTCAGTATCAATGACGAACGCCACGCAGGCTGCGTCAAAGTGGGGATGACCTCCCTTGATGACGACGATGATATCGATGTTTTCTCGTTGAAGCCTCAGGCAAAATGTCTGGACGCTGCTGCACGAAAGCGAATCCAATCATACACGGGGACGTCAGCCATACCCTATGTCCTGCTTTACACAGAGGTAGCCTCATATGTCACCAAAAAAGGCATAGGATATTTCGAAGATCACGACGTTCACAAGGTTCTCAAACGCTCAGGCATTAAAAGAAAAGTATTTGATGACGCCGATCACATGGGAAAAGAATGGTTTGAGACAAGTGTTGAGACTGTAAAGCACGCAATCAAGGCTATTAAAGAAGGTCGCCAATCTCTCTTGCAGAACGAAGTTTTTACGACCACCGACCCCATCGTTTTTCGTCCTGAACAGGCGGATGCCATCCGTAAAACCATCAAACGTTTAAAAAAGGGAAATCAAATGTTGTGGTTTGCCAAGATGCGTTTCGGAAAAACATTATGTGCGCTTGAGGTTATCAAAGAAACGCGTTTACAAAAGACCCTCATTCTCACACATCGTCCCGTTGTTGATGAAGGCTGGTTCAACGATTTCAAAAAAATCTTCTACGATTCTCCTCAATACGAATATGGCTCCAGAATCAAGGGCGAAACCTTTGAGAACCTTATTCGACATCATCTCAAAGAGGATAAAAATATCGTCTATTTCGCCTCCATACAAGACCTACGAGGTTCGGAAACCGTCGGTGGCAATTTCAAAAAGAATGCGGAAATTTTTCAGACAGATTGGGATCTCATCATTATTGATGAAGCCCACGAAGGAACCCAAACCTCACTGGGCAAGTCGGTGACGGACAAGTTAATTAAGAAAGGCACCAAGGTGCTTCATCTTTCCGGCACCCCGTTTAACCTGCTGGACGGCTTCAACGAAGAGGAAGTATTCGTGTGGGACTATGTCATGGAACAGCGGGCTAAGCTTACGTGGGATGCCAATAATTTCGGAGATCCCAACCCATACGCCAATCTACCTAAACTGCACATATTCACCTACAATCTGGGGACACTTCTCAACGGTTACCGTGACGACACAATCGCTTTCAACTTCCGCGAATTTTTCCGGACCGACTCTCAAGGCAACTTCACACGTGAACGCGACATCCAGGCGTTCCTCGATCTGCTTACGAAGGAAGATGAGAAGAGTGAGTACCCGTTCTCTAAAGAAAAATACAGACAGATTTTCAGGCACACATTGTGGCTTGTTCCGGGGATCAATGCGGCAAAGGCTCTCAGCAAGCTGCTGCAAAATCACCATGTTTTCCGGAACTTCCAGATTGTCAATGTCGCCGGAGATGGAGACGAGGACGAGGAAAACGAAAAAGCTCTTGCCTTGGTTGAGAAGGCTATCGGTAAGAAACCGGAGGAAACTTACACAATCACCATTTCTTGCGGACGATTAACAACGGGTGTTACCGTCCCGGCGTGGACAGGCGTCTTTATGCTCGCCGGCAGTTATACGACATCTGCTTCCTCCTACATGCAGACCATTTTTCGTGTGCAATCTCCTGCCATCATCAATGGAAAAGTGAAGCAGGATTGTTACGTCTTTGACTTTGCCCCTGACCGTACACTTCAAGTCCTTGCGACCGTACCTAGAGCCTCGTCTGTTGCCGGAAAGAAAGATACCTCGATGAAGAAAGCTCTCGGGGATTTCCTCAACTTCTGCCCGGTGATCGCCATGATCGGGAGTGAAATGAGACCGCTCAACGTCAACCAAATGATGGAACAGCTCAAGAAAGCCTACGTCGAAAGAGTTGTTCGCAACGGTTTTGAGGATAGCAAGCTCTACAATGATGAGCTCTTGCATCTGGATGATATCGCCATCAAGGATTTTCACGATTTAAAGGGCATCATCGGACAAACAAAAGCTATTGCAAGCTCCGGGGAAATACCCGTCAATACCCAGGGACTCACCGGAGAAGAAAAGAAAGAACGTGACGACTTGGAAAGGAAAAAGAAAAAGGAGGAGCTGAGCGAAGAAGAGAAAGAACGTCTCGCTGAACTCAATGAGAAGAAAAAAATACGTGAGAATGCGATTTCCATCCTGCGAGGCATTTCCATACGTATGCCCCTGCTCATCTATGGCGCCAACGTGAAGGATGAAGACAAAGAACTGACGATTGACAACTTCGCCTCTCTCATCGACACCCAATCATGGCACGAATTCATGCCGAAGGGAGTCACCAAAGCGATCTTCAGTAAATTCAAGAAATACTATGATCCCGAGATATTCGCCGCTGCAAGCAAACGCATACGTGCCATGACTCGGGCGGCCGACACCCTCACGATCGAGGATCGTATCTCACGTATAGCCACAATCTTCTCAACATTTAGAAATCCCGACAAGGAAACGGTCCTGACCTCCTGGCGTGTTGTCAATTTGCACATGGGCGATACTCTCGGCGGTTTCAATTTCTATGACGAAAAGTACGAGAACCAACTCGACTCCCCGAGGTTCATTGATCACGGTTCTATCACAACCGAAGTTTACAATGAAAATAGCCGCTTGCTGGAGATTAATTCCAAGACAGGACTCTACCCGCTCTATCTCGCGTACAATCTCTATCGCAAACGTCTTGAGGAGGAGATTGTGCCTCCGGAAAGTTTAGAGGGGCACCTTGCCCTGTGGGATGAGGTTGTGTCAAAAAAACTCTTCATTATCTGCAAGACTCCCATGGCGGAAAGAATTACACAGCGTACCCTCGCGGGATTCCGCAAGGTCTCACTTAATACAAAACACTTTGACAACTTGATTTCCATGATCGCTAAAACTCCCAACCAATTCGTCACAAAAATTACCAAACAAACTTGGGAAAAACAAGGTATGCAGACACCTGTCCGCTTCACCGCCGTTGTTGGCAACCCGCCTTACCAGGAAGTTGTTGCACAGAAAGAAACAAAAAATGGTCAGAAAAGAAGTTCGAACATATTTCACTACTTCCAAATGGCCGGAGAAAAACTCGGACGTTACACGTCATTCATCTACCCGGGGGCACGCTGGATTCACCGCGCGGGTAAAGGTTTAGATCAATTCGGGAAAGATCAGATCAATGATCCCCACCTCTACCAACTTGAGTTTTTCCCCAATTCTCAGGACATCTTTACCGAAGTCGCCTTGGCGGACGGACTGTCAATCGTTCTCAAGGATATGTCCAAAACCCGTCCGGGTTTCCGATACATTTATAAGAAGAATGGAGAAACTCTTGCGATCAATGCCGACAATCCGGGCGACTCTCTTTTCCCTCTGAATCCTCTGGACAACAACATCGTCAACCAACTGACTCTCGCCATTCAGCAATACGGCTGCCTCAACGAGTCTATATTGTCCCAAAAACTCTTTTCCATCGAGAGTGACTTTGCTGAAAAAAATCCGTCGCTTGTCAGAAAATATAAAAATGGGGACCACTTTGATCCAAAGACTGAAATTAAACTGCTCACCAACGATAAGGCCGGCAAAGCCGGTCGTGCCACATGGTTTATCACCAAGCGCGATGTCATCACAACGGGTCTCGATTACCTTGATCGATGGAAGGTTATTGTGTCCAGTGCCAATGCAGGAGGGCAAAAACGAGATAATCAAATAGCCGTTATCGACAATCTCAGTGCCTTCGGGCGAGCACGCGTCGCTCTCAAGACCTTCGCGACAGAAAAAGAAGCTCAAAATTTCTTCAAATACGCGACCAGTGAAATCATCCGCTTCGCTTTCCTCCTAACCGATGAGTCCCTTACCTCTCTCGCCAAAAAGGTACCCGACTTACAAGACTACTCGGACGCAAACGGTCTCATCGATTACAACGGCGACGTCGATTCCCAGCTATACGATTTCTTCAATCTGTCAGATAAAGATCGGGAATACGTGCGAGGAATACTCGATCATAGATCCAAGTAGGGCGGTCGCTGCAATAAAGTCAATTATACTATCCTTCAAAATATGGGAAAAGATATAAATGAAAAACCTTTTGATGACGGAACAAAGTTAAAGCTGGAAATCTTTCAAACTTGTTTCAAGGAATGGTTCCCTGTTTTAGTTCATAATCACGAAACTCGTGAAATTTTTATTGCCGATTTACTCGCTGGCAGTGGCACGGATCCTGATGGACTTCCTGGTTCTCCTTTATTAATCATCGAAGAAATTTGCAGACAAAAAGAAAGATGTTGTAAGCAACTTGTAACCTATAATAAAATAGTAAACGTATACCTAAACGAAATTGACGAGCAGAAAACGAAGCAACTTAGACATAACGTTCAGCAACATCTTGTGAGCTGTAAAGATAAATGCGGATACACAAATTGCCCTATTCATGTACATTATCGCAGTAAGGATGTGGATAAAATTATGCGAAACAATAGATTTCGAAATTACATGAGCGATTCCCACCGAGCCAAATTCATCATTCTTGATCAATATGGTTTCAAACATGTTGATGAAGAAGTGTTTAAATCACTCATTTCATATCCGAAAACAGATTTTATTTTCTTTATCGCATCTTCTTTCGTTCGTCGATTTGCTAAAAGTGAGGTGGTGAAGAAATATTTTCATTCCCATAAAATCAATTTTGACGAAAAACGACCGAAGGAGTGTCATCGCATCATAGTGGATTACTATAAAACCTTAATACCATCAGATAAAGATTATTTTATCCATGGGTTTACAATAAAAAAAGAAAGCAACTATTGGGGGCTTGTATTTGGGACTTCTCATATGTACGGAATGGAGAAATTTTTAAACACCTGTTGGAACATCGATAAAGATTCTGGCGAATCGAATTGCAACATAAACGATGATTTTCCTGAAGATTCACTACTTCGCTGGAACATCGAATCAAACAAGATCAATCAGATAAAGGAAGATATTGAAAAAGGTATCTTAAATCGGGAAATAAAAAACAGTGTAGAAGGGCTTAGTCTCACTTTGCATCTCGGAGGTCTACCTCGCTTTTTTCAAGAAACTGTTAAAAAGTTATCAGAAGAAGGCAAAATACAGATTGATCCCCCATCCGCAAAATTGAGTAAAGGGAAGGTACATCGAATGGAAAAATATAGCATCATAGTCAAATGAGGAGCACGAAGATAGAATGGACCCAACGTACGTGGAATCCTATTACTGGTTGCACAAAAGCGTCACCTGGATGTCGTAATTGTTACGCTGAAATAATGTCCTACCGCTTGCAAGCTATGGGAAATCCTAAATATGCGAATGGTTTTAGCCCCACGACACACCCAGAAGAATTGCAAATTCCTATCACATGGAAACAACCTGCTTTAATATTTGTTTGCTCAATGAGCGATCTTTTTCATAAATCGATACCCTTTGGTTTCATTGACCGGATTTTTAAAACAATCCAAGCTACTCCACAACACACATATCAGATATTAACAAAACGCCCTGAGCGAATGTTTTTATATTTTCGACGGAGAAGTATTCCAGAAAATGTATGGTTGGGAGCAACTATAGAGGGTAGAGATCAAGTTAACCGTCTTGAATATTTGAAAAAAATTGCAGCGTGCACAAAATTCATTTCTTTTGAACCTCTCATATCGGATATAGGAAAGATCGACTTAAGTGGAATTGATTGGGTTATTGTGGGAGGAGAAAGTGGACCTAAGGCGCGCCCCATGGAAAAAAATTGGGTTCTATCAATAAAACAACAAGCCCAGAAATTGAACATCCCTTTCTTTTTTAAGCAATGGGGGACATGGGGAGCAGATAAAATAAGGAGAAACAAAAAAGCGAATGGGAGACTCCTCAATGGGAAAACGTACTCTGGAATGCCTAGGCAAATAATATAAATATACCTTCCTCATAAAAGCGTATTGCTATACTACCTTCCAGTTTCTGCAAGTTTAATTCAGAGATTCTGGATAACGACATCTAATGATAACGAGAGATTTTTGCCTTAATTAACGGGGAATTTCACTGCTAAGTCTTTCAGACGCGATAGCTTAATGGACTCCCAGTTAGGCAATTCCTCTTTCACTGAAAATTTTTTATTACCTACGTAAAAAACACCATCATACCCAAGAAGGGAGAGCAACAATAATAAGCAATATTTTGACACAGAGATAACATGCTCCTCTATCTCTTCACTTGATTTCTCTGAAAAATCTAATTCTCCCTCATGGATAAGAGGATTTCTATATGTTAACACAGCTTCAATATTATCTATATTGATATATCCGGCATATTGGAAAATTATTTGGTTTCTTTTTAAATATGTGAAGTTTTCAGTCAGTTTTATGCAGAAATCGATATATTTTAATTCCTTTTCATGTGTTAATTGGTATTTGATATGCTGAAGTTTATCTTTATTTCTTTCTAAAACATTTTTACATTTTAAAGTGTGAAGTTTGTGTGGCGTCACACCAAAAATATTGTAATAAAGCGATTGCGACAGACGATCTATCAATGTATATTCTATCAGTTCTTTCAACTCAGGAATGCAGGGTTCTTTGCCTCTCAAGTACCAAGTGATGTTCTTCATCCACCAATCCTTATTTTTCCCATATTCAGAGTACGCTAATTGAAGAAATTCGCTGGGAAAGAAATGATGATCGCTTTCATTCTCATATTCACATATTATTGGACTCTTCCAGTTTGATGTACCCTTTATATTCCTTTTTTTACTTAACAATTTGCACGTCTGCTCATCAATAATCCAAATTGAGTGGTATGGAACCCGCAATCCGAAGGCGAAACTTGTTAAGTGTAGTATACCTTCCGCCTCTACAGTTAGTTCATCTATTGATTGCGCATCCTTATACCTTGTTTCCAAGAACATTCCTTTTTTAGTCCTTCCCGCGCACAGATCATAAGGCTTATATGTTACCTCTTCACTTGACAAATCTTTCTCCTCGTACGCATCTCGGATAATCCATTCTCTATTATTTAGTTTTAAATTGGTGTGATCGAGAGAAGATCCTCGGTCTTCCGCAGTGGTAAAGCTCCTATGATGACATTGTATATTTGGGAGATAAAAAAGCAATCTTCCTTCTGCAGAAATTGTACCCTTTAATTTAACCTTGTGTAACAGAATTTTGAATATGCTTGAACTATTAGAGAGGTGAACGTTATGATCATATGATAATATTACATGAATTTTTCCGGTGTAATGAAAATTCTGAAATTGGAACTCTACGATACAATCAGAGTATAATTCTGGTGAATTAAAAGCTTCAAACATTATATCATTTTCAGAACAACTTAATTCTAAGGAAATTATAAGAATATTTTCTATAATATCATATTTTTTTACACGGAAAGATACACGCTCTCCATTTGTCAGCTCCAAATATTGCACACTTTTTTCATCCATATTAATTTGAAAATTTAATTTCTATCAAACTCTCGTCCAGAAATATAGTGGAATCGTTCACACGTTGAAGCATGATGAGTTGAGGAGGAAGTCGCGGAGGGGAAGGATGAAGATGCCGAAGGGGTCGTAGTGAACGGCGATGGCGTCGTGAGGGTGATGAGAACTTTTTTGAAGGAATCGCTGACGGCAAAGAGGGGGCGTTCCTCCTGTTCGCGTTTTTCGCGGGTGGGAATGGAAAGGGCGGACTGGATGTAGAGGCGTGAATCGCCGAGGTTGGCGACAAAATCAACCTCCACTTTCTTTTGCTCGCGCGAAGCCTTGCCCTTGTCCTTGTCCGCTTCCACGGATCCGACATCCACGCTGTAGCCCCGGATGAGCAGCTCGTTGTAAATTACGTTTTCCATGATGTGAGGCTCCTCTGTCTGGCGGAAATTGATGCACGCATTGCGCAGCCCCATGTCCACAAAATAATACTTGTAGGGGGAATCGATGTAACGGTTTCCGCGGATATCGAAACGTTCGGCGCGTTGGATGAGGAATGCCTCCTGCAGGAGATCGAGAAATTGCTTGATCGTGGGCGCTGACAGGTGGACATGCTTGACAGTCGCGAAGCAATTTGCCAGCTTGCGAGGATTGAGCAGGCAGCCGATGTTCGACGCCAGGATGTTCATCAATTCATCAAGCTCC
Organism: uncultured Akkermansia sp.; assembly: GCA_947626545.1. Taxonomy (GTDB): domain Bacteria; phylum Verrucomicrobiota; class Verrucomicrobiia; order Verrucomicrobiales; family Akkermansiaceae; genus Akkermansia. The sequence goes on from CANQSS010000054.1 coordinate 10,699, forward strand.
TCCGTCTTGCGAAGTCGGTTGCGCTCTATCATGTCCCTCAGGTAGGTCTCACGGAAGGGAGAGCGCAGGTATTGCATCTTCTTCCGTGGCTCGTCGATAGAGAGGGTGAGAGGCGGGGCAAACGCATTAGGAAATGCGTTTGCCTATGTACGATTTACGAGGTACGATGTACGATTTATTAATAATGTGCGCGTTGCGCAATTTTTTTTGGATCATTCATGTATGCTGAAATCCCTTCAGAGTCATCATCATGATGTCCTCTTGTTGTCATGATTTTTGATGCGTATAAACGATAATACCAGTCAGTAAGGGCATTTTCTCTTGGTTAACTTCTCGTCAAATGCGTTTGCCCTGGGGCATACGTGGTTCAAATGCGTTTGTCCTGGGAAAAAATCTTGCCATGGTCTCCGGCAGATTCTACAATCAGAGTCGTCATGAAGATGTTCGGATTTGTCCTCGTTGTGTGCGCTCTGTTCGTCTCGTGCTCCCCTGCCCCGAAAGGTGTTACGGGAACGGGTGGGGGGGGAGCGGGAGCGACCCGGTTCCGGCGCGCGAGAGGAGCTTTATTCCATGGCGGTTCATGAGCTTGTATGACCGGAACGGGACGAGGACGGGGTCAGCCAGGAAAAGCGGAACGAGTATCAATCAGTACGACCGCTACGGGGTGAAAACCGGCTCATTGAGCGAAACATCCGATGGGTATGCGTCCTACGACAAGTATGGAGTAAAGACGGGAAGCTACAAAACGAGCGGCACGACGACCACGCACTACGACAAGTACGGCTCAAAAGTCGGGACGTACAGGACCGGATCCAATGGCGTCACGACCTCCTACGACAAGTACGGACGGAAGACGGGGAGCTTCAAGGAAGACACCTCGGGACGCATCACTGAATACGACAAGTACGGGAAAAAGGTCGGAACGATGAAGCAAACGCATTAGGAAATGCGTTTGCTATTTACGATTTACAAAGCCGCCGAGGGAGCGGAGGCGGATTGGACAAAAGCGCAGCGGTTGCCCGCAGGGCGCTGAGGTAGTGTGGTGCCGAAGCGTCAACATACGATTTACGATTTCAGGAAATTCGCGCGCTACGCGCGGGGTTGCGGAGCGTATGTGAAGCGGAATTCTCGGGATCAATGGTAATGGGTAGCTAGAAAGGGGAGGGAAGAAGCACCTAGCGGTGCCTATTTACGATTTACAAAGCCCACGAGGGCTCGGAGTGGGATTGGACAAAAGCGCAGCGTTTGCCCGCAGGGCAAAATGGGAGAGCGGAGCAGATTGTGAGGTCAAAATGTGATCCCGTACTTTCGTGCGAGTTTTTGGTCGGCGGAGGAGAGAGGTCGGAGAGTCGCGAGAGTGGGGGGAGAGGGAGGAGTGGAGGAGCGATGGAGGAGGAGACGGATGAGGAAGTTGACGAGGCGGATGAAGCGGATGCGCTTCATGTAGCGACCGGCGCGGCGGAGGCATTTGGCGAGTCCGTCAGGATCCTCCACAGCGATGACAACGCCCTCACAGACGACAGCGCTACTACCGATGCCGAGGGAATCGAGCTCCCGAGCGAGGAAAAGCGCATGGTCGCGGTCGGAGGAGAGGGAGGGAAGAGGCTGCTCCGGCTCGGCGGGAAGATCGACCGCATGCAGCAGGATGCCGTGTTCCTTGCAGAGGCGCAGGACCTGCTCGCGTTGGAAAATGATGGTGCTATGAGCCTGCAGGGCGATATGGCGCACATGGCAGCGGATGCAGTGGCGGATGGTATCCAGACCGATGCAGGGAACGTCGAAGCGCATATCGTGTCCGGGCTTGGAGACCTTGCAGAGCGTCGTCGGGGAATCCGGGGAACCAGCGCCCTCCCGAATGCACTCGTTGGTGCCCTTGTAGCCCTCCACGCAGACGACACGGTCGCCGCGCACGATGAGGCTCTGTCCGATATCCAAGCGGGCAATACGGCGGGCGAGGGCAAGGCCGTGCGCCGCCTCCTCCACCTGCTCAGGGGTTGGTGACGGACCGGCAAGGTGTCCGGCGGCAGGCAGGAAGTCCTCCATGAACGTGGTGGAAGGGAGAACCTCCCAGCCGCACTCCTGCTGGGCGTACCGGCAGACAGCGCCGAAAATTGTATGCGCGTTGCGGCGATCCATGGAAGCAAGCAAGCGGCGCGCCGTGGCATCCGGCCACATCGTGTAGATGCAGGCGGGCTTGATCTGACCCGCCATCATCACATGGGTGACCCCCTGCTCGCGAAAGAAATCACGCGGCTTCTCCACCGCCCCCACACGGAAGGAACGGAACACATCGCAAAGCGGCGGAAGATCCCGTCCGGTCGCGCCACGAAAACCGGCGCACACCACACGCACCCCGGTGCGGCGTGCACCCTGAGCCACCATGAGGGGGTACTCCCCTGCACCGGCCAATAGCCCCAAAGTCAGTTTTGTGGTGCTGGAAAAGCCCATTTGAAATTTACGATTTACGATTTACGATTTGAATGCTAGCGCCGGGGGCGCGGGATGGCGGAGCGTATGCGAAGCGGAATTTGGGGAACGAGAGTCATGCGTAGTTAGAAAGGAGACATTGGGATGTTTTTGATTTACGATTTACGATTTGGAAATAATGCGCGTCGGAGCGCGGGTTATGCAATGCGGGGGCATTGGTGGAGGGGAAAGGAGAACCCTACAGGAGTTCGGGATGTTCGAGGTAGTAGGCGATGCGCTGCATGAGGCGGCCGATGTCGCCACCATCCACCACGCGGTGATCGAAGGAGGCAGTGATATTAGCTTGCTCCACGGGGATAAAGCATTGCACCTCATCGCTCCACACCGGCACCTTCTGCACGGCGCCCACACCGAGAATGAGGCTCTCGCTGGGCAGCGGCATGGGCGTTCCGAAGGTGAGGCCAAAACCGCCGAAATTGGTGACTGTGGCAATGCCGCCACCCTTGTAAACATTATCCAGCCTGCGACTGCGCGCCTGCTGCACGATTTTGTTGAACTCGTCGATGGATTCATTCAGCGTGTGTTCGTTCACACTGCGCATCACCGGCACCAGCACACCATCCGTCACCTGCACCGCCACGCCCAAATCGATGCGCTTTGGGGTAAGGATACGGCCGCCCACCATGTAGCCCGCGCATTCCGGCGCCTCAGCCAACGCCAAAGCCAGCGCACGGACGAAATAAAGCGTGTAGCCCGGACGGCGCGGGTGCTTCTTGCGGTGCAGGATGATGGGAGCCATCAACACCGGACGCCCGGAACTGGCAATGGGGCGACGCCAAGTGCGCTGCATGCTGTCGGCCACACTTCGGCGCATGGGACTCGCCTGGCGGGAAGGCCAGCCGTCCACGTATTCCAGAAACTTTTCGAAGTCGGAGATCGTGATGCGCCCCCCTGCTCCGGTGCCGACAATATAAGCCATATCAGCTTCCGTGATGCCCAGCTCATCCATGCGGGCTCGAATGCGCGGTGAAAGGTAATGCGCCCCGCGCACCCCGATTGGAACCGGCAAACCATACCCGGAGTTGCGGGGGACGGCGGATGTCTCGCGGTACTCCCCTTCGGTACGGAAATGAGCGCCTGCATCGGCGGGGAATTTTTTCTCGGCGGCGGGATTTTCTTCCTGATTTTGACCGGATTCGGAAAGCGCCTGGGCACCGGAGCGTTCGATCTCCTCCTCCGTCGCCTCCACAATCCCGAGTACGGCGCCCACGGGCACCACCTCGCCCTCCACCACATTCAGGGACACAAGCGTGCCGGCACAGGATGTGGTAACGCCCATCACCGCCTTATTGGTCTCCACCTCGATCACCTCCTGGTCCGCCTGCAAAGCATCGCCCGGGTGAACGAGCAACTGCATAATCGTCGCTTCCGTGATGGATTCCCCAAGCTGGGGCATGAGAATGGGAACGTGTGGCATGGCAGGTATTAGAGGGAGATAAGATAACGCACGGACTCAGCGATGGAAGCCGCATTCGGGCGATGCGCCTTCCAAAGCTCCGGATGGTAGGGAATGGGACTTTCCTTGGACGTGAGACGTAGCGGCGGCGCATCCAGCAGGTGCATACCCCCGGCCACCACGCGGGAGACCACTTCCGCCGCTACGCCGCCCCACGGGAAATCCTCGCTCACCACCAGCATGCGACCGGTACGCGCGACCGAAGCAAGGATGGTATCCATGTCCAGAGGTTTGACCGAGCGGAGGTCCACCACCTCGAGCTCGTAGCCGCTCTGCTCGGCAAGATCCCGGGCGGCCTTGAGAGCCTCCGGCACCATGGCAGAGAAAGCGACAACGGTGGCGTGCTCGCCTTCCCGCGCAATGCGAGCGGAGCCGATGGGCAAGGGGTCGGATTCTTCCCACGAGTCAGCCTTAAGCCAGCGATAGAGGAATTTGTGCTCCATGAATACCACCGGATCGGGGATCTGCACTGCCTGCTTGAGCATGAAATAGGCATCAGCCACCGTGGCGGGCGTGAACACGTGCACCCCCGGGTAATGCGCAAAGAGAGCCTCCACAGACTGACTGTGGAAGGGGCCGCCGCCGGGCGTACCGCCACAGGGCATGCGCATGGTGATATTGACCGGCACACCGGTGCGGAAGAAATGGGCGCCGGCGTTATTGCCCATCTGGTTGAGGCCGAGTGTACCGAAATCCGCAAACTGCATCTCCACGACGGGCTTCATCCCGCCGAGAGCCGCACCAATGGCCACGCCCATGATGGCGTCCTCGGCAATGGGCGCATTCAGCACCCGCTCCGGGAACTTCTCCGCCAAACCCTTGGTCGCTTTAAAAGCGCCGCCGAACGTACCGGCAATGTCCTCGCCGAACAGGAACACACGATCATCCTCCTGCAGCAGTTCTTCCAGCGCGCGGTGAATCGCATCTATGTAAGTCACACTCATGCTCGAACAGGTTTCCACGAAACGGAGTTCCAATCTAAAGACCGCGGGTCGGGGACAGGTTCACGCTGCGCCTGAGCCACAGCGCGTTGCACCTCGTCACGAATATGAGCGTTCAACTCCTCGTCTTGCGGCTCGGAAAGCCACCCTTTCTCAATGAGCTGGCGACGAGCAACATCGAGAGGATCGCGATCGGCATAAGCCCGGCGCAGCGAATCCGGGATGTAGGAGGCATCATCGTGCTCGCCGTGGCCGCACATGCGCAGTGTGGTGGCCACCACCCACTGAGGGTCTTCACCGGCGCGCGCCGCCTCGATAGCGCGCTGCATCGTGGTGAGCGTTTGCAGGAAATCCGTGCCGTCGCACTCATGCGCAGCCATCCCATAGCCGCGTCCGCGATCGCACAGGGAGGCGCAGGCAAACTCCTGCGCATTGGGCGTGGAATAAGCGAACAAATTATTGCTCACCACCACCACCACCGGCAATTTTTGCACGGCAATCAGATTGCAGGCCTCATGCGCGGCGCCCACGGAGGTGGTGCCATCGCCGATGCAGGCCACACCCACGCACCCCTTCTCACCACGAAAACGCTTAGCGAGCATCATCCCGGCGACCACACCCACCATGGCCCCCAAATGGGAGACGGGAGCGGGCACACCCTGCAGCGGCTGCCCCCAATGGACATTGCCATCCTTGCCGCCCATGCAACCCAGAGCGCTGCCAAAATACGAGCGTGCCGACTCCAGTACGGCGTCATCGCTCCACGCGCAGCGACCGGCCATCTCGCGGATGAAGGGGTTGTACACATCGCGCCCCCTCTCAAGAAACACAGCTTCGCAGGCAGCAATGGCCTCGTGTCCACGCCCCAAGAACACCCCGCCGAAGATCTTGCCGGCCTTGTAGAGGGCGGAAACCTTTGTATCAAACGC
>CANQSS010000055.1 GCA_947626545.1 uncultured Akkermansia sp.
CGCAACGACGTCAGATCAGGGAGAGATTCCTGAAACAAGCAAACAGAGTGGTACTATTGTATCAAGAATTTGCCCGAAAAAATATCTCGATCAGCTCAACTAAGAGGGTGCAGGAATTACTAAGCAATTTCCGGCTGGAGATGCTGACCAAGGGTGCGAAATATCGACAACTCTGGCGTGAATGCTATAGGCGCGGTATTTTCTCTTCTCCGGATCCGGATATTATAAAAGGTTCCCTCGGATTTGTAGAAATCCGTACTAAGTACGACGAAATTTTTCACCAAGACACTGATAGGCGGATCAGAGACTGCGCCAATAATCTTCGCCTGCACTGTGGAATGATCGTAGAGGAACTCAACCAAATAAAACAAGGGGCTAATCCGGCTGCTAAGGCGCAGGACTTGACCAAACTTTATGATGAGCTGCTAATGGATTACATGCTCGCGTCTGAATATGAACTAAATGATCTGGAAGGATCTGAGGCGAGTTGTCATGAATTCATGAGGGTCGAAGAGACGGAAGTAAACCGAAAACTGATCCCCTTGGAAAAGGAGATAGAAACAAACTCCCGTATCAATAGTAGCAGTATACAAAAACTATTTATTATCAACAGATAAAAGATCGACCAAACTTGCCTCTGAAAAAGCACTTGTGAATTGCAAATATTTAAAAAGAAAGCATTAAGGGGAGTAAAAATCAGCATGGACAATTTAACTAGGAATACAGTGCGCTTTTTACGACCGGCTTTAACTAAGAGCATATTTTACCTTTTACGACTGATAAGATTGATATTTAAATGCATTAAATACCTTCTTCTTTTTGTTTTTGCCTATCTTCTGCTTGGTGTTCTCTTCATGTTAGGACAGATAGCATACTATTATTGCACAAGTCCATCGTGGGGAGAGTTAAGTAGTTTAATCAGCCCCGACGAGATTATTATACAGGAAGCCAGCCACAGGAAAATTGCGGGTTATGAACAAGAGTTTGAAATATACATACCGAATAAGAATTCGAGGGCTCATTTCATCTCTAGCATTGAGAGCATAGGCAATGCTTCACTTTTGGACACATGGTATTATAAGGGTCAAAAGCATTATTATTTTCCCATGGCAAGAATTGGGATGGCTGTCATGGTTGAAGAGAAGGAAAAAGAGGGCTGTTATTCTGTTCACTGTCATTACATGCCCGGATGGAAAGACCATACAAATTGCGAAAAAAATGAAACGCTCAATATAATGATGCCGGGATTTAAGACAGTGGGTTAAGCCCTGAGCGGAGCAAAGACTCATGTTCAGATCACGGTAAACGCATTTGGGGAAAGACTAAGCAACAGAGAAAATGCCTTTATTGACTGATGTTATCGTCTATACGCATCATAAATCATGCCGGCAAGCGGCCATCATGTTGATTGCCCTAAAGGAGTCTCAGCATACATTAATGATCTGAAAAAATCTGCGCAACGCGCACATTATTAATGAATCGCACATAGGCAAACGCAGCAGCACCTACTACAAGAAGCGGCAGACGAAAGAAGAATCGAGCGTAAAAAAGCCATAGAGAAGCTCTATGAGGAAGATACAACTCTGGGCAGACGGACTATGCCAGTCATGTTGCACGGGGCGCTACGGAATCAAGATAGGCGAAAAGAAATGCGAAAGACAAATCCCCGCCCCGTCGCGGCTCGTGGCGCTTACGCTACAAATCGCGTAAAAAAAGATTGACATCCGAGGTTACCGGATGATATAAGGAAGCTGCACGCCTGATGTACACAAAAAGCGGGGGCTTAAATAAGTTTTCTAAGTGTCGAAAAATGGACACCGGTTTAATATTATGATGGAAATCTGATAACAATAAAGTATTCACGAAAGGTATATGAAAAAGCAAAATTTAGTTTTATCAAGTGTGGTGTTTATTGGTGTTACTGTTTCTTCTCTCGTTGGGGCGACAGAAAACACGGACACATCGGGAAAGCAACGAATAGAGTTTATTATCAATGAAAGTGCGCAAAAGATCAGACCGTGGATGTCTCTTAAAAGCATAAGGAAGAGTATCATTTCACTTGATTTTACCCAAGCGGTTATCACCCCGAAGGAGCCTTCAGAAGAATCCGTAAACTTTGCGAAAACGATCGTCATTTTTCCGATAGTTGTTGATTTCTCAACAGGAAAATTCTGTAGAGAAGGTGAAACGCAAGAACTACACGTAACGATACCGAATCAACAATTTGTAGAAAAAGAGCCGGGTACTAAAGATCAGGTTCTTCCAACTTTTTTTTCGAACAGCATTGGTGCCACATATGAAATTTTTAAGCAAGAAGTCCGATTGAATATTATACAAGATGATAATAGGGAAGAATGTCCCCTTTTTAGCTTGTGGCTTACATTAAAATTTGTTAATGATACAGAGGCCATAGCCGAAGGCTCATTAGAGGTAAATGGACGCCTGTTCGCCCCCGATGATTATCATCAATACGAATCAAAAATATCTAACATTAAAGTAAAAATAACCAGAATCAAATAGGGAATGCGTATTTACCGGTATTCCCGATGTGATCACAATCGATAGCATTGAAGTAAGATGAAAATAGAGAGAATAAATAGGCTTATCAGCTTGCTTGTTATAATGGACTGCTGTTTAATGACAACAGGATATAGTGCGAATAAACAGGATGATGAATTAGACAAGGCCTTACAGACAATCTGTCAACTGTATGAAGAGGGAAAAGACCTAGAAGTTTCCCAAGTATGGGACTACTATGAGTCGATTCAAGGGAAGTTGGAAAAGGAATGGGGCGTTATTTACGATTTGAAGCTGAAGAAACTGGAAAGTAAGGAAAAATGGGATATTCAGGCATCGACGGAAGAACGTTGGTTATCTGCTCTCCGCAATGGTGAGTACGACGAAGAGTTCTTTGAGGAGCAGATCGGAGCGCGTGGGAGTGAGCGAGAAAGTAATCGAAACAGTTTCATTGAATGGATGTGTTCTGAGATGGAGAGAGATTTATGTGATAACATGTTCTTGAAAATAGAACAACAATCAGATCTGTTTTGGGCTGAGAACTTTAACCTTCGTCTGCGGGGAAATGAGAAAAGTGTCCGATTGGTAGCCATAGGAGAAGAGGGACCGATTATCGTGAGTTATGAAAGAGATGCCGGGCAAGGGGAGAAGGCGGAGAGGATCGTGAAAATTAAAAGTGTATTCGGGTATACGCCGCATGGCGCAGAGAATTATTTTCTTATACCGAGAGACGCGGATGTTGAATCTTGTTGGATTCAACAATTTAGCCGTAACCCTACGTTGCGCGAAGTGAAAAATATTTATCATTGTTGTTTATATACAGTAGTGCCAAAACGACACGAGCCGGAGGATGTCATTGAATTTTCGTGGGATGGTACGGAAGTGGTAAAGCAATATGAAATAGAGGATGAAGAGGACAGCGAATTTGACGTGTTTGAAGATAATAGTGAAAGAAAGCGGATGCTGGAAGAAGTACGGAATCCATTCGGATATCTTAAATGTCATTTTTCTGTTCAAAGATCATTTGATCAACTTCTTCCGAGAAGGGATCCTGAGATGATGGCAAGCATCAAAAAAGCCGAGGGTAGTATTGAGCGATTGGCGGGAGAGGCCCAAGGGGCATTGCCTTGTGATATCATTAATTACATAGGATTTTTTCCCCAAGGGAAGAAGAAACCGACGGAAGAAATACAAGCGCCGAATCAAAAGGCAAGTCTTTCTGATGGAGAATTGCCGGATGTTCTGGTGTTTTATTGCCTCAGGAAATCGGGAACTCATGATCCAGTAAAAGAGGAAAATGATTGCGTGAAGGAAGGATATTTTTATTGTAACGCGAGCACGGGTGAAGTGATCGGATACACGCTGTTGCAGAAGGGACAGGATTTCCCGGAATTTTATATTGAAATTAATGATGATTAACGGTTTCTCTTTCTATAGCCGGAATTTAAAGTAGTGGGTTATAAGTCCCCTTTTTGCCTGTGCGACACAACAGGCGCGCGTATGATTCAAGCAACACACGCACATGCAAAACGAAAACATACACAAGAAAGGACGTTACAGCACTGAGTTCAAGGAAAAGGTGACATTGGAAGCCCCGAGCGAAGCAAAGACTCATGTTCAAATAGCTTCGGAGTGTGGCATTAGTCCGGATTTGGTGAAAGACTAGAAGAGCCTATGGATGACGGCAGAAAGGCTGGAATACTACAATAAAGAACGACCGCACTCAGCGTTGGGGTAACCGGGATTCCTGAGATGTACCGGGAGTCTGCCGAGTCCCCGACGGCGGCGAATTTTTGGCGCGATTTTCCGCTCCGTCGCGACTTGCACCACCTCGCGCCGTGCCCTCGCTCCGCTCGGTCCGCAGCGCCTACGCTACAAAATCTCGCCAAAAATGGATTGACATTCGAAGTTACTGGATGATATAAGAAAGCTACACGCCTGGTGTACACAAAAAAGAGGGCTTAATAAGCTTTCAAAGTGTCGAAAGATGGGTGCCAGCTTAAAAGCAACAGAACACCAGAGAAGCTCTAGTGATTTATCCAAAAACTGCAAGGGAGGTACGAGTTGGAGACGCCGTTTGGATCAATGACGGTCGGTGGCTTGTTCGTGTGGTAAGGCTTTCTCAAGCAGGTTGTTCAAATGAGGAAGAAGGATTCTATTTTTCCTATGAAGCGAGCGAGAAATATGGAGAAGCCTTTGGGTTTATGCCAAAGGCGCAAATGGAAGGAGACGGAGTTTGTCCTCTAACAGAGGAGGAAGAGTTGGGAGTGAGACTGCTTATCCGTAAATTGTCAATAGAGTACGGTCTCTCTGAACATGATTTACATTATGCTCTTTCATACCGCATGCATGCTGATGGAAATTATGATGCTTTTGATTGGAAAATAGGGGTGATCAATGAAAAGCAAATGGGGAAAATGAGACGATTCATCTATTATGAAAAAGAGGATCGATTTGAAGAACTTCGGCAGATAGATAGACAAATGATGGATTTATTTGTCTGGGCCGTTAACTGAAAATGAAGTAATGACTAAAGAACAATATATGGAGATTTCAAAATGGGGATGCTTCTGGTTTCGCAGTGGAAGCGAAACTAAGGCTCTGTTTTTGGTGAACAGTTCTCTGTATGTTGACCACGAGACAAGTTCGACTGGTCATTCATGCCGTTTAATTTGTTCATCTTGCCCTTTCTGCAACAATGCGGACGTTTCTTTCTCACTCAAAACCCTCGATTCGGTTCGGTCGATGACTGACCGTGAAATTTCATTTGTTGTCATTATGTCCCACTATCTTGCTGGACACTTGAGAAGAAAAATTCATTTAGAAAGAAATGCCGTAATGCTTTCGTATAATGACAATGCAACTGACCGTGTGTGGCACATCTCCTTTATAGATTCTCCCTCTTCATCTGTCAGACATCATTACGTGCTTTTCGAATCGGATTTGCATATAGAAGAGGATTTTGTGAATTGCAAGAACAAAGACAAAAGATGAAAAAAATGTAGAACCAGTTTAGTGCTACCGTATCACTGTCCTCGAAGATGTTACTAATTCATTGATCATAAAATCAATCGCATATGCGCATGAAGACATTAGTTTACATTTTCATATTACTTGGGCAGATAAGCCTGAGTCTTGCTGCTACGGGTGACTTCACCATGAAACGTGTCGCGGAGGAGACTTTGTCTTTGCCTGCGGAAAAATCAGCTTCCTGCCTCAAACGCGTGGGCCTCTACGAAATGGCGTGTCCGACCGATGTAGGCGTTCAGCACTGCGCCCTCGTGCTCACGTATGAGGATTTAGGGAAGTCCTGGTCATCCGTGGTGGATGTTTTCCCCGGCTTTTCATTTTATCATGAACGACGTTCACCGCTCCGGTTGCATGATATTGATGCAGACGGTGTGCCAGAGGTGCTGGTCTATACCGGCAATGGCACCGGTGAAGGAGATCACGTGCGCATTTACTCACTCAATCCAAATGAGCAACGCTTAAACTTTCTCCCAGCCACCGATCTCGATGCGCGGGCTCACTTGATTCTGAATTCCCCCTGTGAGCAAGTGTCCTTCCCTGCTCCCGGTTCAGTCAAGATTTCGCCCCCGTTGAGTCATGAAAAACTGACGTCAGAGACTCCGGTCGTTTATTCTCTGGAAAACCGAAAACTATCACGCCGTGCCCTTGAGGGAATCTCGCTGGAAAAGCTTGTCTCTACATCGACCCAACAATCGGAGCGTCATTCAAATCTTATTGGAGCTGAGGTGGTAGTTGATACATCGTCACGTTCTTTTCAAGTTGGTTATTTGGTTTTAAGCTATCGTGTCCATGACGAGCCTGTTCGCGTGATCGCGAAGCACTTTCCAATCGCTGATTCTTCGCGTGTCCGGTTGAGTTTGCACGACTTGAACAACGATGGCGTGCCGGAGATTTTTCTTGCCCTTCCCAGTTCGACGAATAGCGGCCTTTGCCTGCATGTCTTCGCCATGGTGGATCCTGAACTGAGCCCGGTCGACAGGCTGCGACATTTGGAGGAGGAAACGCCATTCATCAAGTTGATTCTAAAAAAAGAATGTAGTACTTTTGAGGTCCGTGACAACGGTTTACTGATCCTTTGTTCCTTCCCTGATGACTCTTCGCAAGATCCTACCCCAGGACCAGGGCAACCGCATTTGAGGGAAGTCAATCAACAGAGGAGATGCCCTTATTGACTGATATCCATGTTCATACGCATCAAAAAACCATGACAACCAGCGGTCATCATAATGATGACTCTGAAGCTCCCCTCTCATTCGCTAGATTCGCGCGCAAGCGCGGGAATTCCCCAAATTGACTCACCGGCACCACCCTGCCGGTTCGCCCCTGTCGGGGCAACGCGTCCGCGTTGTCCTTCCGCTCTTGCTCTGCCAAATTCCCGCGCAACGCGCGCTATAATCTAAATCGTACTTCGTACTTCGTCCATCGTACATAGGCAGGCCCCGCCTGCCAGGGGCCGTCGTGTGTGTCGTAAATCGTACATTAGCAAACGCAGTTCCTAATGCATTTGCCTTGGCAGAGAAAAGCCTTGACTACGCCGATGCAATCTTTATAATCTTGAGTGACAAGGAAGGCTGCAAAAAAAGTATGAAACCTGGCAATGAGGAAAAAAAGGATTTCAGACTTTTATGGAATGACATTATTCCATTTTTTGCATTGATATTTTCTCAGGCATTGGGGATATTCATATTTTATTTTTTTGCCATTCAAGAAATCCTACGAGTTGGCATGGGATTTGATTGGGATACGATATACCGTGTTTTTGGTCTCGCTGTTCTTCTCGTTCTCGTAGGCACATTCCCTTTTACCTTTGGCCTAACATATGTTCACTTTGCTTTGGGATACATTGTTTCATTGTTACCATGTATTATTGCGTTTCTTCTCCTTAATGGGAGGGTGCGAGAAAAGCGAAATCTTGTCTTGTGGAGTACCCTGACGAGTATCGTGTTTCTCTTCATTTTCATATGTGTCATAAGCGCGTCAGTTTGGGATAATGAACCAGCACCAATTTTTTGGTGGGAGTCCCAGGGAATGAATTTTAGCAATGTCTCCTTACAACTTCACCGATGGAGAGAAGGAGCAGAGTTAACGGACGAAATCCGGTGGGGAACACGTTTTGTATGGCTCATCATTCTGGTAGCCTCCTACCTCATAGCATGGTTTGTGTACAGGAAGGTGTGGAAGAAATATGTATTTCCTGACAGGGAGGACCAGAGCAAACCTATAGATAATCCAAAACCATCGGCAGGAAAGGGGAGTAAGCTGTGCCTGCGAACGGGCAACTGGTTGTTGATTCTGTCTATCGGCATCCTCGTTTTTGCTTGCTCGCTATGGGTGATGAGCACTGATAAATTGCTTTCGTGGTCAATCGTGCAAGGAGAAGTTGAGCAAGTGGAAGACGGATATGCCTATTTTTCTTACCGAGGGTACACCATACGAAGTCAGCAAAAGGAGCAGCCCGGCAAATTACAGAAGGGGGATAGTGTCCGGTTACTTTGTCGTGACTCCTGCTCTCCCAGAGCAGCGATTGAATATGACGAAAGGGCTCTCTATGACCAGTCTTTAAAATTAGCGAAAGTAGGGGGATGGACTCTATTGCTGAGTTTGCTGTTTTTGTTTATGGGACACAAGTTATTCAAAAGAAAAGATCAACCTTGATGAGACTTTCACACCCCATTCTTAGCAACTCTTGGGTAGCTTTATTTTTGTACAATGGTGTGGGATCTAGGACAGTGGGTTAATACCCAGGGCTTGTAAAAGTCGAAAAAAACGGTAAAAGAATGTAACCTTAAATCTAAAATAGGTACCAAAATTGCACCAGTTATCCCAAAATTTCGGATAACCACCGGTTTTATGTCTAAAATCCTTCGCATGGTAATCTGAATTCTGAAACGTGAGCAAAAACAGAGCCAGCAATACTCCCCTAGATCACAAGAAAGAGAAGCATTTTGTTCTATATCTGAGCAAAAACTCTTGCTTTTTACTCAGATATGAGACATAATCATGCGTCATGAACGAGAGATGGCCACTCTATCCGCAAGCTGTAAAAGCCCTGAAGAAGATGGGAAATGATTTGCGAGATGCCCGGCGTCGCCGGCGTATATCAACGATGACGCTGGCGGAGCGTGCGCGTATATCGCGTGCAACGCTATACCGCATTGAAAAGGGAGATTCCGGGGTGTCCATGAGTAGCTATGCAGCGGTTATCTTTGCGCTGGGCCTTGTTGATCGCCTGAGCGATGCTTTTGATGCGCGTCACGATGCCGTAGGATTAGGTCTGGAAGCAGAACAAATGCCAAAGAACATAGTGAACAAGCGCTATGACCGGTGATATCGAGATAGGAGTGTATACCGATTTATTGCACCCCGGAGCAGGCTGCATCCGGGTTGGGACATTGTGGATACACTGCCGCCGTCAGGGTTCTGCCAGTTTTGAATACAGCCAGGAGTGGCTGAACCACCCGCACAGCTACGAGCTGGAGCCTATGCTTCCGCTGGGGCGGGGGAAATACCATACCGCCCCGGGACAAGTGCTTTTTGGCAGCATGAGCGATAGTGCTCCGGACAGATGGGGCCGCCGGCTGATACAACAGGCACACCGCAAAGGTCTGCCGGGATATCCGACGGTGAGCGGAGCCCTGGGGGAGCAGCACTATCTGCTTGGGGTAAATGATGCGGCCCGCATGGGTGCTCTGCGTTATTCTACCGATGGAGGTGCTACATTCCTGCACACGGAAGAGGGAGCAAGCATTCCGCCGATGATGGATCTGCTTCCGCTGCATCATGCTGCGGAACACCTCTGCCGCGACACCGCAACACCGGCAGAATTACGCATGCTGTTGAATCCCGGTTCTTCCCTGGGTGGTGCATGGCCCAAGGCCAGCGTAAAGGATGAGCAAGGCAATCTCTATATGGCCAAGTTCAGTAACTCCCGGCAGGAATACGATGTCGTAGCATGGGAGGCTGTTGCCATGACAATCGCAGCCAAAGCCGGGATAAGAGTTCCGGAGTTCAGTCTCAAACGCCCGGCACGTGGTAAGAGTGTTTTTCTGAGCCGCCGCTTTGATCGCAGCCTCAGTGGTACTCGTCTGCCTTACATTTCCGCCATGACGATGCTGCAAGCGCAGGACGGAGAGGTTCACTCCTACACAGATCTGGCGGAATATATGAGCCAGTACACGGCCAATCCCAGGACAGATCTGAAAGAACTTTGGCGCCGCATAGCGCTGAGCATCATGGTGACCAACGTAGATGATCATCCACGAAATCACGGTTTCCTGCGCATGGAACGTAAAGGATGGCAACTGGCGCCGCTGTTTGATGTCAACCCAACTCCGGAGCATGTCAAAGGACATATTCTTTCCATGGATATCATGGATGGGGACAATACAGCTTCCCTCAAACTACTCTGTGAACACGCGGATGTTTTTTACTTACGCCCCGGAGAGGCCAGGGAGTTGCTTATTCCTGTAGCCCGGGCTGTATCAGGCTGGCGAAGCATTGCTGCCAAGATGGGAATCCCGGCAGCGCAGCAAGAGGAAATGTCAGGAGCCTTTGAACATGCAGCCGGGTATAATTCGGTGCTTAAGCCATAAGGCAGGTTGTCCTCACAATATTATCTCCTGATGCCTAACTGGAGATATAATAAAAACGAGAGGGTTATTTGCCGGAATGAGGCTTTAATGCTGGTGACAGCAGGTGCGAATATAGTGGTGCCTGAATTTAGGGTCGATGGGTAGATAACATCGTCATGGAGCGCTTTTGGAGGACATACAAGTTTGAGTTCTTCCTGCAGTGTGATCCCAGGAGCTTGGAGGAAGCAATGGAGATGACGGCAGAATGGCTGGGATACTACAACAAAGAACGGCCGCACTCGGCGTTGGGTTACCGGAGTCCTGAGATGTACCGGGAGTCAGCCGAGCCCCCGATGGCGGCGAATTTTTTGCGCGATTTTTGTGCTCCGGCGCAGCTCGCAGCGCCTACGCTACAAAATCGCGCCAAAAATGGATTGACATTCGAAGTTACCGAATGATATAAGGAAGCTACACGCCTGATGTACACAAAAAAGGGGGCTTAAATAAGCTTCTAATGTGTCGAAAATGGGCACCAGTTTAAAATGAGGGAAAAACAAACATCAAACAACTCTAACGATGAAAAAAATAATAGCAATATGTGTGTTTATTGGAGCGTTGTGTTCATGCGAGAGGCTTGTAGACATGATTTTTGACTCTAGTCGTGATATTACTGAAGATTATGTTATGCTAAAGTGTGAGATCGATATTCGCGATTGGTATTTCGTACAGCTTAAAGGCGGTCCTGAAGCTTGTCAAGGTGTGAGAGAAATTGATTTTGATGGACAATTTATTTATTGGACACCAGGTGGAGAAGAAAAATATCAGATTAATGTAAAGACTAAGGAAGAGAAAAGTGTTGATCAATTTCCAGAACATGTCAAATTGCAACCTGTTGAGAAATTTTGGGAGAGCTTAAAGCGTAAAACTATCCTTCAGGCTATTCTATCTTAGGAGGAGGCAAATTAGGGAAATAAAGACGCTAAGTTATTAATTGAGATGAGACTATATAATAATAAGGGATTTGAGCAATGGAGAGACAATTTTGGCAATGATCGCGTACAACACGAATACGTACATGTAGCAATGATTGCGGCGGTGTGGGATGCATTTGTTCAGAGGGCGAACACATATGAGAAAAAATATCCAACTACTGCAAAATGTCAGGAACAATTTGAAAAAATCGTGAAAGCATATAGTGCATTAAAGCAGTTGGTTGATCGAGAGAACAAAGAGTTTGATAGTAGGGCATATTAGAAAA
Organism: uncultured Akkermansia sp.; assembly: GCA_947626545.1. Lineage (GTDB taxonomy): Bacteria > Verrucomicrobiota > Verrucomicrobiia > Verrucomicrobiales > Akkermansiaceae > Akkermansia. Next base: position 11,377 of record CANQSS010000055.1, read on the forward strand.
ATTACACATTAAAGCTTATGAAATTATATCTGATTATCGTTTTGTTCTTATTGGGCGTATGCACAGGTGCAGCTGTAGAGGAGGCCCAGAAGCGTATTCTTGCTCTTCATTCGGAGGGAGGAATGGCTGTGACTCAGCAGAGCGCTACTCAAGAAGGTAGCTTTGAGTACCGTATAACGGCGCTTAAAAAGACCGATTCTCAAATTGAGGAGAAAAACATTCGATTTGTCAGCAAGATCGATTACAAGGACGGGTATGCGAACAATGATTACATCATTCTAACCAACAACGGAGGTGATATTGAGGAGCTGGCGTGGCTTATCATTGATACTCAAAAATGTCGGGCAACCGAATTCCAAATACAGATACGGGAAATTAATAAAACGGAAGTATTTCATTATGAGCAGACAAGGTATACCGCAGCATGGGGCAAAGAGGGTTCCCACCAAAAGCGTGTGAAGTGTGTGGTGTGGCACCAAAATGATTGGAAGAAAAAATGGGAACAAGTCATCCAACTTCGACTCGGAGATAGTATTCCTAACGGGTGTCATATTTTCTGGGAATATAATTTTAGAATGGATGAATGTTTCCTAAAAGAAACTGTTTTCACACGGAATAGCGAAAATTCCCCTTTAATTGGTCACACGAAGGTAACGGGAGAGGAAAAAATGCGGAAAACCATAGTGCCGGTTACATCAGATTCTGTTCTTTATCAGAGAAAATGATGTATTTCAATGAGTAAGAAGGGCAAATGCAACACGACACAAAAGAAGCTCTGATGATTTACTCAACGGCGAGTCAGGTGATTGCTACGGATCCGCTCGGGATGAACGACGGCGATGTCATGCGCAAGTCCGGATCAGGTTGATTACATAAAATGCTTTGAGGGAAACTACTATGCAGAATATCAAAATAATTTATTTCTTTGTTGTTGTGCTCATGTCAATCGCCCTACAGTTTCGTACGCAGGCGGCATGTAAACAAGAGGAGGATGGGTACGCTCGAATTGTCATTCCTCGTGCGGAAACCGTGATTCGTTACGAGAAAGTGGAGTATCAATGGACAAAAGCACATCAATTAACACGTAAAATTTTAGAAGTTTCCTACAAAAAGCCCAAGGCTGATAAGGTATTGTCCGAGGAAGAAGAACGTGAAGAAATTGAAGAGGGGAGGCTCGAAGGCAAGCATTGGATAAAAAGAGAAGAGGAGGCATTCTATTACACTCTCGATTTAAGTAGTACTACAGATTTCTCTGGTGTCTTTCAAGACGTTAATTTAACAACCAACGGAACGAAAAGTGATGACCTCGCATTTGGCTGCCCCGTATATCTAGTCGTAAAAAATATGAGTGGTTTATTTCTTGTTGAAGTAAATAATGTTTACGGAGGTTTTATTATTTGGCGCGCAAAGGAGAAAGGAAAGAATCGGTGGGAGATTGAAGAGAGCGAGGAGAGCCGAGAAATTGCTGATCCTGTTCTTTATGAGCGACTAAAGAAGAATGGATTAAAAATACTATCGGAGTCAGAAATCAAGCAACGACTGGAGAACCTATCCGGAGTGGAGACTGATAAAAATCGTTAATCCATTAAGAAAAAAAAATACGGCAGGATATGAGAAAAGGAGTTCTAATTCTAGGGATGTTACTTGTAACAATGAGCAGTTGTTCGTTGCTGCACGAGGGAGAGGTCAAAGAGGGGGACCGTTTGAAGGACATCCAGTATGCAGAATTGTACCTCAACGCATACTCTCCTCGAGTTCGAGCTCATTACGCGCTTCGTGGGGAGAGGATGATCAAATTGAGAGAAGGACTGGAGGAAATTTATCGAAGTGGGGAGAGCAGCTCATACGGGGTGCAGCCGTTTGAAGGCCCAACAATATCGTTTTACATTCGAAAGGATGAACAGGTTGTGGACTACGATTTTAACGTGGAGGAAAAAGTACTTATCGTGTCCAAGTCCGAGTGGGGGAAAAAAGGTATTGAGGGGCTTGGAGAGTCTCGACGAGTTCCGCTGAACAGTCCGGCGGTTCAGCACGTGCGCAAGATGAGGCTTCCCGGTCTGGATTTTCAAAAGGATGGAGGGAAAGTCGATTTGGATGCAGTTATTGGAAAATCATGATGAAAGGAGAACTGAAAAATTGCATATATTTCTATCAGGAAAAACACCAGGAATCACCGATTTCTCCACAGGTGAACACAGGGAGAATGCTGTAACCAAGGAGTGGAAACTGAATAAAATCCAATGTGAAACGGCGAAGAAAGTGTTCAAAGAACAAACTCAAAAAATATAAATTACTCCCCACAGTACCAGTGTACGTCTGCTGCTTCGGGCTTGTTAAATGCTATCCCTGTCTCTCCTCCTCCTGATGGGCGTGGACCAGTGGTAATAAAAGTAACCGATAATGAAGGGAAAGAGAAGATATATTGGAAGGGAAATATACCTAACCCATACCATCTTAGCGTGGCTTTGAAAACAACTTAAGCAGACAACGAAAGGCAAAAAGACTAACGTAATGACATGAAGGCAAAGATTTATATACTTATTGTTATGGCATTGTTTATTTTCAGCAATCCGTCGTATGGCCAAAATGAAGGTATAGCCCGCCAAATAGAGGATAAATTCCATATAGGTGTGTGTATCTATATAGGTCGTATCGGTCCCATAATGCCTGTCGGTCGACAGAATGGTGGTCGAGGTGAGCTTCTGTACATCAGAAGAGACGACTCGTCTAATTCTTTATACACAAATTACAAAGGAGTTATTGCAGGAGCAGATTCAAAAAATTTAGATGAAACTCAGATCCTTAAAATCGTTGCAAAAGATGAAGATATTAATGTTGAATACTGTAATGCAATAGACTACAGCTCGAAGGATGTGTATATCATATTTACCAAGAAGGATATTTACATACTTGATTTTTCAAGGAGACACTTCTGCAAATACCATCGAACAATGGAGCAATACCGCGAACCTCGAGAGGAAAAACGAGATAGCATTTTCGTCAACATTTGCAAGACTTTGCGGGGACTTGGGATCATCAAATGACTCTTGCGATATGCTTACGGGCATGGATTATGTGCGTGACAATAGTCTCATCACGCAACGCCAGTACAACTACGATGCGCTTGGGAGACCGATGACGCGCGATACGCGCTACCCGAACAAGGCGATTCATCATGCTGATACCTTCGCTCACAACAAGAGGGGTGAAAGCCCACGAGGGCTCGGAGTGGGATTGGACAACGCGCAAGCGTTGCCCGCAGGGCGAACCTCCGATGGGGCGGTGGTGAGTCAAAGCGCCCGACGGCTGGCAGGGCGATTGGACAAAAGCGCAGCTTTTGCCCCGAAGGGTGAAAACTGCCGACGGCTGGAAGGCAGATTAGCCAAAAGCGACCGCTTTTGCCCCAACGGGGTGAGGAGTCGTGAGGCGACTCCGCAAGCAAGCATCGATGGGGCGATGCTGAGTCAACTCACGGGTGCACTACTTGATGAGAATGCCTACGACAACATCGGCAACCGCATCACCGCCCAGGAAAACACTGCACAAGTCACATACACCACCAATGACTTGAAACAGTACACGCAAATCGATACGAACGGCAACCAGACGCTCATCCAAACAAGCACAGGCATATGGAAGGTGCAGTATAACGCCCAAAACCAAGCCATCCGCTTCGAAAACGAAAGCAACGGCACGGTGATCACCTGCGACTACGATTACATGGGACGTCGCATTTGGAAGAAGGGTTGGAAACGCCAATGACACTGTAACGCTGCACCAGCGCTAACCTGCAGATCGCGGCGTTGGATCTCACCCGCGCCACGCTCAATGGTCTCTGGCTGCTCACCTGGGATCCTTCGCAAGCTGTAGCCACGCGTCCGCTGGCCATCCAAATCAACGGCACGTGGTACACGTACGGCTGGAATTTAACGAAGAACATCTGTGAGCTCTACACAAGCAGCAGAGCCATAGGGACCTCCTACACTTACACCCCCTACGGTACTGTTGGCATAGCCTCCAACGCCGCGAAAGTCACTCAGAGCATCCAATGGAGCAGCGAGGTGTATGATGCCGAGCTTGGACTCGTCTACTACAACTTCCGCTACTATAATCCCACCGATGGCAGGTGGACAAAGAGGGATCCGATGGGTGATAACGAGCATTTGATGAGTTATGTGACAAATTCCCCAATAGATTACATCGATTATCTCGGATTACAGATCGATTGGCATCATCTTGTCCCTCAAGCAATAGAAAAGTATCTTGCCAAAGATATTTATATTCACAGCAGTGAATATGGTTATCACATCGATTCCAAATATCACACAGGAAAAGGAGGAGTTCATCCAGAGGTCTGAAATCAAGAATGGGAAGCGTGGGCAAAAAACAAACTTACCCCATTCCCAAGTCTTGTGTTGATAAACAGTTGAAAAAGATGCTCAACACCCCAAAATATTCTATGCTAAAGACATACGAAAAAAGAGATTACTTCCTATATAGAATGGAGGCATATGGAAAAAACATCAAAAGATCGCTTCGTAAAGGAATTGGAACGAGAAGTAGAAAAAAATTGCAAAAAAAGCAGTAAAAAAAGGTGTTGCATCTGTACCCGTTGCTGGTTGGATTTTTACAGTCGGATTTATGGTTGCAGATATTGCAAGAGGCGAGAATGTGGTAGATTCGGTAGTTTCAAACATCCCATATGTTGGCATTGCCTATGATACCTATAGAATCACTGCAGATATCATTGAAGCAGAGAACGCTTTCGAAGATCAGTTTTTCCAGAATGCTGATTCCCTATAATAAAGAGCAATAAAGTGAGAATACCCCCCCAGTTATCCTTGTATCTAGGGGGCATTCGTCCTTGCGATAGTGTACAAGGGATGAATAAAGGTATAGCATGCATCAAAGGTAGGTCTGATAACCCAATTTCCTTCATGGTCAACATATCCTTCTTTATTATTTTTTTTGTCGCAAGCTGCTACTAGACCGTGAGCGTAATAGTCAAACCAAGAGATCATAAATTGAGGGGGCGTGACAACGCAACCGGTATGGTGCATAATTCCATAGGAGCCCTTTTTCTTATACCACCACAATGAGTCTCCGATAGGATGTATCT
>CANQSS010000056.1 GCA_947626545.1 uncultured Akkermansia sp.
ACAAGCGGGAGCGTGTTGTGAAATGTTGCTTCGAAAAAAAATTCGAACAATGCCAAATTATGGTTGACTTCGTAAATGAACTAAATCGTAAATGCAATCAATTTTCTCTTGCCAATAAGGGGTAGATACGATATTATGCCGCGCGCTATGAGAGAATTGCCCAAGGCATACGAACCCACCCAGGTGGAAGAAAAATGGCAGAAACGCTGGCAGGAGGAAAGTTGTTTTCACGCTGACCCCCATTCTGCGAAGCCCGCCTACAGCATCGTGATACCTCCGCCGAACGTCACGGGTGTGCTGCACATGGGGCACGTGCTCAACAATACGATTCAAGACATTTTAGCACGCCGCGCGCGGCAGGAGGGCAAGGAAGTGCTCTGGCTACCCGGCACGGATCATGCAGGCATTGCAACGCAGGCGCGCGTTGAAAAGGAACTGGCCAAGGAGACTCCACCGCGCACGCGCTTCGACGTGGGACGCGAGGATTTTGTGAAAATGGTCTGGGCATGGAAAGAGGAACACGGCGGCATCATCATCAAGCAGCTCAAGAAGCTCGGCTGCTCCTGCGATTGGGAGCGCGAACGCTTCACCATGGATTCAGGTTACGCGGCAGCGGTGGCGCGCGTCTTTACGGATCTTTTCCGCGAGGGTCTCATTTACCGTGGGTTACGCATGGTGAATTGGGATCCGGTCCTGCTTACGGCCCTCTCAGACGAGGAAGTTATCATGACTCCAAATAGAGGCAAACTTTACACCGTCCGTTACCGACTCGAGGACGACCCCAACCGCTGGCTGCTGGTGGCCACCACGCGCCCGGAAACCATCATGGCCGACGTAGCCGTGGCCGTGAATCCAAATGACTCCCGCTACGCAGATTTACTCGGAAAAAAAGTCATCCGTCCCCTTTGCGAAACGCCCATTCCCATCATTGCAGATGAGCACGTGGAAATCGGCTTCGGCACCGGCGCCCTCAAGATCACCCCGGCGCACGACCGCGTGGACTTCGAGGTCGGTGTTCGCTTCGGTCTGAAAATCATCGATGTACTCACCGCCGATGGCCATATCAACTGCCCCGATTGCCCGGAGCTGCACGGCTTGGATCGCTTTGTCGCCCGTGACAAATCGGCTGTGCTGCTGCGCGAAAAGGGCCTGCTGGAGAAAGAGGAGGCCTACGACAACAACGTGGGTGTGAGCCAGCGTTCCGACGTTCCCATCGAACCGCGTCTGAGTATGCAGTGGTTCCTCCGTTACCCTTGCGTACAAGAGGCCAAGGATGCCGTGAGCAACGGCGATATCGTCTTCCGCCCCGCCCACTGGGCTAAAACGTACGCCCACTGGCTGGACGGCATTCAGGACTGGTGCATCAGCCGCCAGCTCTGGTGGGGACACCGCATCCCTGTCTGGTACCGCAAGGATCAGGCCGCCGAACTCAAGGAAGCTCCGAAGCTGGATGCCGAGGACGAAAAGGCCGGGCGCATCTACGTGGGCGTGAACCCGCCTGATGACCCGGAAAATTGGGTGCAGGATGAGGATGCTCTCGACACCTGGTTCAGCAGCTGGCTCTGGCCTTTCGCGACCATGGATGATGAGTGCCGCGCCAAGTTCTACCCCACCAGCGACTTGGTGACCGGCCCGGACATCATCTTCTTCTGGGTCTCGCGCATGATTATGGCCGGATTCCGGTTTGCGGGCGGCAAGCCATTCTCCAACGTGTTCTTCACCTCCATCGTGCGCGATTTGCTGGGGCGCAAGATGAGCAAGAGTCTCGGCAACAGCCCGGATCCTCTCGATCTCATTGCTCGCTACGGTGCGGATGGCCTCCGCTTCGGGCTCATGCGCATTGCCCCCACCGGCACGGATGTGAAGTTCGATGAAAAGCAAATTGAGGAAGGCAAGAACTTTGCCAACAAGTTGTACAACGCCGCGCGCTTCCGCATGATGCAGGGCGAAGCATCGACGGATCCCGCTCCGCGCTTCTCAGCTGTTCACATCGATATCCTCTCCAAACTCAAAGAGCTGCACACCCAGGTGGCAGATTCCCTCGGCAAGTACGAATTCAACGCCTGCACCCAAGCTCTCTATTCCTTCTTCTGGAATGAGTACTGCTCACTTTTTCTGGAGTCAGTGAAAAACGACCTGCGCGACGGGGCCGCCCCCGCCGTGCGCAACGCAACTCTGCACACCATCGATACCGTGCTGCGCCACTACCTCGCGCTCCTCGCCCCCATCATGCCCCATATCGCCGAAGAGCTGTGGGAAAGTTTGGGCTATGCCGCTCGGCACGATGGAAAGCCCCTCATGCTGACTGAATTGCCGGACGCAGATGCCCTACTCTCCGGGTTGGATGAATCCGAAATATCCCAAGCTCGCATCTCCGCAAACGCCTTATACGAAACGGCTAACCGGGCGCGCAACCTGAAATCCGAATACAATTTGGCAACCAACAAGAATGTCCGGCTCGTGGTGAAGCCCACCCTGCCGGTCGATGCTGATCTGGCAAGTCGGTTGGCCCTGCTGGCCGGAGCCAAAGAGACGCTGGTGCAGGCAGATTACTCGGCCCCGCGCGGCACCCCCACCGCTCTCACCCCCCTCGGCGAACTTTTCCTGCCGCTCGAGGGCCTCGTGGATATTGAATCCGAAAAATCCCGCATTGCCAAAGAGCTTGACAAAATTTCCAAGGAAATTTCTCGCAGTGAAGCCAAACTCGGCAATGCCTCTTTCGTCCAGCGCGCCCCGGCTGAGGTCGTGCAACAGGAACAGGATCGCCTGCGCGATTGGAAAGAAAAAAGGCAACGCCTCACTGCCATGCTGACCTCTCTGTCATGATGAATTTGCGCACGCTTCTGCTGCTCGCGGCGGCCTCGTTCCTCCCCTTCTCTCCCCTCTGCGCTCAGCAAGAGGAACCTGCGCAAGGGGAGGAATCTGCGCAACCCCTCCCTGCCTCGCACCGCGAAGCCGCGCTGCTGCTCATCGACTTGCTCCGGCAGACAGATGCCTGCCTCGCTTCTTGCACAGATGCCGCCGGTGTGCAGGCTGCTATCCCCAAGCTCCGTCTTCTGGCGGAATCCGTCCGCGCTTTCAAACACATTCAAGACTCTCTCCCTGAGCCAACTACGCAGGATTACATGGCGGTTCAGGATTTAACGGGTGACTTCAACACGGTCTGGGACTCTATTCGATCCCATATCAGACGCCTCGAATCTTCTAACTTGCTAACCAATGAGTTACGTGACGTCTTGGTGATCACCTCTCCCCCCCATCCCCTCCCTGACTCCCCTTAGCCTCACCGCCCAAAAGTTAACAAAAGTTATCATAAGTTAATTTTTTTCTCGTCCCATCTTCACAACATGTGGGGGTAAAAATCGAGAAGGTGTCCCACATAGCCGAACGGAGCCTCAAATCACAAAAACAACAGCCCTTTGTTCACAAAATTCGGACTTGAAAAATTTCATCAGATCCGTATCATTCAGGCATCTCTCCTCGACCAATTTCCATGAAAGTGACACGTGCTACCAACTCAACTTTGAACGAGGCCGAAGCGCGCAGCCTGACGGACTTTATCATGTTCTCACAGCGCAATTTGATCTTGAAACTCTCCCCGGTGCTCAACCGCGGCCGCATCTCATATCCCCAATTTTTTCTGCTCGCCTATCTGGAGGAGGAAGAATGCCTTTCCATGAGCAGCATCGCGCGCATTATGGGACATTCCACGGCCGCAGCCACCGGCATGGTGGATAAGTTGGAAGAGTTCGGACACCTTCGCCGCTTCACGGCAGCTTCTGATCGCCGCAAAATCATGGTGAGCATCACTGAACAAGGCAAACAGCTTGTGAATGACCTGCGCGGCAACATCGCACAAGGTCTTGCCCGTCTCATGGCCGAAGAAGATGAAAAAGCGCCCCTCAAGCAAGCGCACCGTCTCATCTCCAACGCCAAGACTTCGAAAATCATCAGCTCACGCTAATCGCCATGCCTCTCTACGCGCCGTCCTATCTGGATCGCATCAATGCCTTCCCCGAGAACTTTGCGCGCTTCATCACGCGCATCCCGGAGGTGCCGGTGAGTTCCAACCGCGATGAAGCTCTGGCGGCTCTGATGCCCGCCCACGAGCAATTCTTGCGCGATTCCGGCATTGACCCAAAGTACCTGCGCCGCGCCCAACAGGTGCACGGAAACAAGGTGGCCATTGTCGGCGATATCGGGTGCTCCTACCCGGTGGAAGGGGTGGATGGTCTGTTTTGCGGAGGAGTTGCGGATTGCTGTTTGGGCATCTATGTGGCAGATTGCGCCGCCGTATGGGTGTACGATACGGTGAGCGGCAGTCGCGGGCTCATTCATTCCGGCAAGATGGGAACGCAGCTCAACATCGTGGGCGAACTTTTTGCTCGCATGTACAAGGTGCTCGGCGTGCGGGCAAAGAACTGCATTGCGGTGATTTCCCCCTGCGTGCGCCCGCCGCACTACGAGGTCGATATGCCCTCCGCCATCTCTGCGCAGCTCATGGAAGCCGGCGTACAGGCCGGCAACATCGTGGACTGCGGACTGGATACCGCAGCTGACCTCAATACCTTTTACTCTTACCGCATGGAGAAAGGCTGCACCGGCCGCATGCTGGCTCTCTTTGGTCGCACAACCCCGGCGGTATAATGTGCGCCGACGCAGACAAAACGGAACTGCGGCGACACATGCTCGGGCTTCTGCGCGCCTTGCCCCACGACTATGTGGTCGAGCAATCAGCCCGTCTGCGCGAGCTGTTGCATCCCGTGCTGAAGACGGAAAATCCGCTGAGCGTTTTTTTGTACGCCGCCTTGCCGCACGAGGTGGATTTGCTTCCGCTGATTTCCCTCTACCCGCAGCATGCCTTTTATTTCCCCCGTTGTCTACCGGGACGACGTCTCTCCTTCCACCGCGTCACTGATACGCGCACTCAGCTTCTTCCCGGCGCCATGGGCATCCCGACACCTCCCGACACCCTCCCCGAACAACCCGCTCAGCAAGCCGATCTCATCATCGTCCCCGGCTTGGCTTTTACCGCATCGGGACATCGCTTGGGCTACGGCGGCGGCTTTTATGATCGGTTGCTCGCTGCCTGTCCTACCGTATCTTCCCTTTCGCTGGCTTTTCCTCAGCAGATCCTGCCTGCTATCCCTATCGATGAACATGATCACCCTGTCGATCGTGTTTTGATATTGCATTGATTTTTTTTGCAAAAACTATTGACAGCTCCCCTTTTTTATGTTAAATTGCCTCTGTTCCTACAGAAATAGTAGGGATTAAATTAAAGATAGAACCCAGATATGAGCAAGAAGTACCGATTTGAGACATTGCAAGTGCACGTAGGGCAGGAACAGGCGGACCCGACCACCGATTCACGTGCAGTACCGATTTACGCGACGACATCGTACGTATTCAAGGATAGTGAAGAGGCGGCGGGACGCTTTGCATTGACACGACCCGGCAACATCTACACACGCTTGATGAACCCGACGAGTGACGTGTTGGAGAAACGCGTAGCGACGTTGGAGGGTGGCGTTGGAGCACTGGCTGTGGCATCCGGCACGGCGGCCATCAACTACGCCGTACGAAACATAGCGAGCGTGGGCGATCACATTGTGAGTTCCACCACCCTGTATGGCGGCACCTACAATCTGTTTGCCAATCTCTTCAAGGAGCTGGGGATTGAGACCAGCTTTGTGGATGCTTCCGTACCGCAGAATTACGAGGCGGCGATCCGCCCGAATACGAAGCTGCTCTACGTGGAAAGCCTGGGCAACCCGAACAGCGACGTGGCGGACATTGAAGCAATTGCCTCCATCGCTCACAGGCACGGCATCCCGTTGGTGGTGGACAATACCTTCGCCACGCCCTACCTGCTGCGTCCGATTGAGCACGGCGCGGATGTGGTCATCCACAGCGCGACGAAATTCATTGGCGGACATGGCACGGTGATGGGCGGTCTCATCATCGACGGTGGAAAATTCGACTGGACGCAGAACGACAAATTCCCGGGACTGACCAAGCCCAATCCGAATTACCACGGACTCGTGTTCACGGAGGCAGCGGGCGCGGCGGCGTACATCACCAAGATACGTACCACGTTGCTGCGTGATCTGGGCGGTTGCATCAGCCCGTTCAATTCCTTCCTCCTGCTCCAAGGACTGGAGACTCTCTCTCTGCGCGTGGAGCGACATGTGCAAAATACGCTCGCCATCGTTGACTACCTGAGCAAGCACCCGCAAGTGGAAAAAGTGAACCATCCGAGCCTGCCCGATCACCGCGACCACGAGCTTTACAAGAAATACTACCCGAACGGTGGAGCAAGCATCTTTACTTTCGAAATCAAAGGCGGCAGGGCAGCAGCGCAAAAATTCTGCGAAAGCCTGACGCTCTTCTCCTTGTTGGCCAACGTGGCGGATGCCAAGAGTTTGGTGATCCACCCGGCCTCCACCACGCACTCTCAGCTCAGCGAGGAGGAATTGGCGGCCGGCGGCATCACCCCCTCCACCGTTCGCCTCTCCATCGGCATCGAAAATGTGCAGGATCTCATCGAGGACTTGGAGGCGGCCTTCAACGCCATCAAATAAGAAGAGTCATGAGAATCTACCAATCAGCCACTGAGCTCGTAGGGCACACGCCCCTGCTGGAACCCGTGCACTACAACCGCGCCCATGGGTTGAAAGCGCGCTTGCTCGTGAAACTGGAATATTTCAACCCTGCCGGCAGCGTGAAAGATCGCATCGCCAAAGCGATCATTGAGGATGCTGAGAAAACGGGACGCTTGCAGCCCGGAGGCACCATCATTGAACCCACCAGCGGCAACACGGGTATCGGTCTGGCCGCCGTTGCCGCTGCCAAGGGCTATCGCACCATCCTGACGATGCCGGAGACTATGAGCGTGGAACGCCGCAACATCCTGAAGGCATACGGCGCAGAGATTGTGCTCACCGACGGAAGCAAAGGCATGAAAGGCGCTATTGCCAAAGCCCAGGAGCTACATGAACAAACTCCGGGTTCCATCATCGCCGGGCAGTTCGATAATTCCGTGAATCCCGCTACTCACTACGCCACCACCGGTCCGGAAATCTGGGAGGACACGGAGGGAAGCGTAGATGCGCTCGTTGCCGGCGTTGGTACCGGCGGCACTGTTTCCGGCGTCGGAAAATTCCTGAAGGAGAAAAAACCGAGTGTGTACGTGGTAGCGGTTGAACCCTCTACCTCGGCCGTTCTCTCGACAGGTACTCCCGGCAGTCACAAAATTCAGGGCATCGGCGCTGGTTTTGTACCGGCAACGCTCGACACGAGCGTGTACGACGAAGTGATCGCCGTGGATAACGAAGTGCCCTTCGAGACCGCCAAGGAGCTGGGACGCAGGGATGGCGTGCTGGTCGGGATTTCTGCCGGCGCCGCCCTGTGGGCTGCCACGCAGTTGGCGCTGAGGGACGACTTTGCCGGTAAGACCATCGTGGTCATTCTGCCGGACTCTGCCGACCGCTACTACTCAACCCCACTGTTTGCATGAGGCGTCCGCAAAGTCTTCCGCTCCATCTTTACCTCGTAACGGATGAAGCGAGCAAATGCGCCAACGGCTTGCTGCCGACCGTGCAGCAAGCCGTTGACGGTGGCGTTACCATCGTGCAATACCGCAGCACGTGCCCTCATTACGCCACCCTTCTGGCAGAGGCCACCGCCCTGCACAAGCTCCTGCGCTCTGTGGGAGTTCCTCTCATCATCAACAATCGCATCGACCTCGCGCTTGAAATTGATGCCGAGGGCGCGCACATCGGGCAGTCCGACATGCCGCCGGCCGACGCGAGGCGCCTGCTCGGGACGGACAAGATCCTGGGGCTGTCGGTATCTACCGAGGAGCAAATGCGAGCGGTGGATGCGAACGTGGTGGATTATGTGGGCTGCGGTCCGGTTTTCCCCACCATTTCCAAACTCAATGCGCCGAAAGACCTGGGCATCGAAGGCTGGGCGAAGCTTGCGCGGCTTTCCCCCGTGCCGGTGGTGGCCATCGGCGGGATCGATGCTGCGCGGGCGCGTGCCATTCGCGCCACCGAACTCTGTGCCGGCATCGCCGTGGTATCCGCCATCTGCTCCTCCCCGACGCCCAAGGAACTTGCCCAATCTCTTCTCTAATCAAAAGATCATCACCATGACAAATCCTGATGGTCCCCTCATCCGTCGGCTACGTACCGAACGCCCGCTCGTCCTCTGCCTGACAAACGGAGTCGTACGCAACTTCACAGCCAACCTCCTCCTTGCTGCGCATGCCGTACCTGCCATGCTGGAAGATGCAAAAGAGGCGGAAGAAATGCTGCAAACATGTGCCAATGCCCTCTTGGTGAATGTGGGAACCTATTCTGCGGCTCAAGCAGATGCCATGCGCGCCGCTGTGGTAAGCGCGCACGCACATTCTCTACCCTGGGTACTGGATCCGGTGGCCGTGGGACTGCTTTCTCCGCGTACGGCTCTCTGCCACGAACTTATCGCGCTCTGCCCACCGGCTCTCATCAGGGGAAACGCTTCCGAAATTCTTGCCCTGGCAGATCAGCCTGCTCTTACACGAGGGCCGGAATCAACGGATGCGTGCGAGGTGGCTCTCCCCGCAGCTCAGGAGCTGGCGCAAGCTACAGGCGCCGCTGTCCTTGTCACCGGGCCTACGGATTACGCCACAGATGGCTTGCAGACTCACGCCATCATCGGCGGGCATGAGATGATGACGCGTGTCACCGGGATCGGCTGTGCCATGGGGGCGCTTGCAGCAGCTCTGTGCGCCGTCGCAGACAATGCACTGCAGGCAGCCGTCGCTTGCTCACAACTCTTTTCCCTCGCCGGGACACAAGCGGCTACCCTCGCTTCCCACCCCGGATCGTTTGCTACTGCATTTCTGGATGCCGTAGATAGCCACGTTCTCGCTGCAACGCCCACCACCGAACATCATTAAATCTTTGCAATTTTTGTTAGAACAAGACCCTAAAAATGCACATCCGTCCCAAGAAAAAGCCTGACCATTTACGATTTACGATTTACGATTTGCAAATAATGCGCAGCGGAGCTGCGGGAACTGCAATGCAGATGCGGACGGGATTTTTCGGAGCCGTGATCGGGCGTAGTTAGAAAGGGGCGGAGGCAGACGGGGGCTGACCATTTACGATTTACAACACGCACGACGGCCCCGTTGAGGGCGCACGCTTTAGCGGGCGGTAAGTGCGTATGGACAGCGCGCATGCGCTGCCCGAAGGGCGAACTGGCAGGGTGGTGCCGGTGAGTCAACTTGCAATGCTAGCGCGCTACGCGCGAGATTGCCGAGCCGGTGCGTAGCGGGATTCTTGAAATGATAATGCATTGATAGAAGAAAGGCACCTGCTGTTACGCCGTGCCGAGTTGACTCAGCGCCGCCCCATCGGCGGTTGCTTCGGAGTCGCCTCACGACTCCTCACCCCTGCGGGGCAAAAGCTATCGCTTTTGGCTAATCGACCTCACGGCCGTCGGTCGCTTTCGCCCTTCGGGCAAAAGCAGTGCTTTTGTCCAATCCCTCTTCGAGCCCTCGGGGGCTTTCACGGCTTTGCTCAATCATCAATGGTTTGAGCTTCTTGCCTGCTTACCTTCTTCATCCATGGGAAGCGCATAAGGAATGGGTTGTATGAACCCTGAAAAGATTTTATTGGGACACGTGTGCTAAAAATGCAAGGTGGGAAAATTTAAGCTTGCAAGAAAGTCGAGTCGTTGTATAATCCCCTCACCTTGTAAGGTCGATTTGCCGCAGCCACGAAAAATCAACCCAAACACAAGTCAAACTACTATGAGCGAAATCAATGTCAACGACTTCAAGACGGGCGAGAAGGATACCGGGTCCACCGGTTTCCAGGTAGCCGTGTTGACGAAGCGAATTGCCCACCTGACCGAGCACCTGACCGAGCATAAGCATGACCATGCGTCACGACGGGGGTTGCTGATGATGGTGGCCAGGCGACGCAAGCTGCTGGACTATGCCAAGCGTACGAATCCGGAGCTCTATCGCAGCTTGCTGGAGAGACTCTCGCTTCGTCGATGATGTCGCGCTCGACAATTCGTTTTTCAACCGCCGCAGGTTTTCCTCGCGGCGGTTTTTTCTGCTCTTGACACGATGCCCTTTTTCGGATATAGTGCGCGAGCTGTGAAAAAGCGTCTGCGCAAGAAATACCACGTCGGGGAGTTTGTTGAGCTGGGATTTTACATTCAATTCCGGTATCGGGGGGGGGACGTATATTCACCGGAAGGATTGAGCATGCTCCGTGCATTGGATAACGATTGCCTGTGCAAAACGGAATTGAGTTGCACGCTGCTTGGGCAGAAAGACGGGGTGTGCACGCTGGTAGCACACGATGCGCATGAGCTGAAGACCACCGAACAGCAGCTCGAGACGGTGCGTGCATGGTTGCAGGAACGTGATGATCTAGAGGAGGTTCGCGTCAGCGAGCTGCTTGACCTGTGGCACGACACGTGCGAATAAAAACAACGACATTCATGAACGACCAAGACACACCAAAGCCTATTTTCAGCAGGGGGCTCAAGGGCATCGTTGCCAATGAGACGAGATTGAGCGATGTGCGTGGCGAAGAAGGCCGCCTGCTCTACTGCGGATACGATATAGAAGATTTGGTGGACTTGTGTTCGTACGTGGAAGTTATTTACTTGTTACTCAACAAGCGACTGCCCAATCGCAGCGAACTGGAGGGATTTCGTCAGCGTTTGCGCATGGATCGTGAGCTCCCCCAGCCTATCTTAGATTTTTTCAAGACAGCTACCAAAACGGCGCGACCAATGAGCGCTCTGCGCACGGCGGTGTCGATGCTCGGTATGTATGATGACCGGACGAAGGATCCCACGCAGATGAAGGAAATCGGCCTGTCCCTGATTGCGAAGTTGCCGGTGATGGCAGCCTATTACTACCGCACGTGTCAGGGGTTGGACCTGCCGCCCATCCGCACGGATTTGGATGAGGCAGCGCACTTTTTGTGGTTGCTCAAAGGGAAAGAGCCGGAAGCGAGCGAGGCGCACATCATGGACGTGGCCTACATTCTGCACGCCGACCACGGTATGAATGCGTCCACATTTTCTGCGCGCGTCACGGCATCCACGCTCTCGGACATGTACTCATGCATCACCTCGGCCATTGGTACGCTGAAAGGACCGCTGCACGGCGGTGCGAACGAAGCCGTGATTGAGATGCTCAAGGAGATCGGCAGTGAGGACCAAGTAGAGGCCTATGTGAATGCGAAACTTGCCCGACACGAGAAGATTTTCGGCATTGGTCACCGGGTGTATAAAACGCTCGATCCCCGAGCCCCGCAGTTGCGGCGCATTGCCATCCGTCTGACGCAAACAATCGGCGAGCCCAAGTGGATTCGCATGAGCGATATGATTGCGAAGATCCTACGTGACCGCAAGAATTTGAACGCCAATGTGGATTTCTACTCTGCCACGGTGTACTACAGCTTGGGCATTCCCACGCGCATGTTTACGGCGGTGTTCGCCATTGCACGCGTGGCCGGCTGGGTGGCGCAAATCCTCGAGCAGCTCGAGGACAACACGCTTTTCCGTCCGCTTTCCAACTACGTGGGACCCAAGGATCCGCTTCTCGTTCCTATCCTCGATATGCGCTGAAAAATTAACCCTGGATATGCACGTCGCCGCGGAGGATGGTGTCCGGTTCGAAGCGCCAAGGGACATCGATGGTGAGGTGACGCACATGCTTGAGAGAAGGCACGCCGAGCGCATCCAGCGCGTCCACCATTTTGAAAGACGGGTGGTTCAGGCAAATGACGGGCGCTGTACCGTGGCACTCCGGCGCCAGCTGCATGCGACCGGTATTGTCGATTTCCACCGCATCAGAACGCAGCAATAGCATATCTGAAGTCGTTTTGACCGGGAAAAACCTCGTGCGCGGCACATTCACCGCTTGCGCACCCGGGAAGCATTGAATTGCCGCACCCATCGCCGTTTCCAGCTGATACACCGGAGAGGATTGAGGATCGCGCGGGTCGGCTGTTTTTGCATTGCGGATGACGGGTAAGGGCACTACGCCGTCGTGCTGCTGCATAAAATCATGCAGCGCGTCCAGACGTATCCAGAGGTTGTTTGTGTTGAAAAAGCGGTGGCGTGAGATATCCTGGAAACTCGAAATGTCATCCTCGGCGCACTGTGCCACCTCGCGCAGGATAAGCTGCCCGTCTGCTTTTCGCAACGCCAAGTGACCACCTTTTTTATCGGCCTCAGTGCGCTCCGTCACCTCCATCACAAAGGGAGCGTCACTCTGCGCAAACCAACGCAGGAAGCGTCCGTCCGGCTGCGCTCCCAAGTTGTCGGAGTTCGAAACAAAGGCGTAGCGGATGCCACGCTGCAGCAGTTTTTCCAGCCACCCACTGCCGGCTAACGCCGCATACAGATCTCCATGTCCGGGCGGGCACCATTCCAATTCCCTGTGGCTGGGAAGCGTCACCGGCTCCAGCGTGTCACGCAGTAGCTTGGGCACCTTGTTCTGCATCAACTCCACATCCTCCACATGATTGAAAAGTCCCGTATCCGCGTAGCGCTGCAGGTGGTGCAGAGTGTCCGCAGACGTAGAAAAGGAGTTCATGAGCAGCAGCTGCACGGCGCAATTTGCCTCCCGCTGCAAGGCGAGCACTTGCCGCACGATCAGGTCCAGAAAATTAACCCCCGGCTTGATGGATAGCAGACTCTTTGCTTTCTGCAGCCCCATGCTTGTGCCCAAGCCTCCGTTCAGTTTGACAACAACCATCTGCCGCAGTAATCCCGCATCAGCCGCTTCTGTATTCGCCACCAAGTTCTCCCAATTCGGCAGTTCAGGTACCGGGCTGATTTCATCTTCGCTGATTGTCATCTTCCGCCCGCTGCGCAGCTCCTCCACCCCATGCATCATCGCCCGTATTGCGGCCTCCGACAACCCTTCTCTCTGCATTTTCTCGCGGATCAGATCTTCACTTCTCATAGCGCTGCTATTTTAACTCAGCTTTGCTCTCTCAGCAAGCGGATTTGCCAGGGCAAACGCATTTGAGAGAAGGCCATCAACAGAGAAAATGCTCTTATTGACTGATATCCCCGTTTATACGTATCAAAATCATCACAACAACCGGTCATCATAATGATGGATCTAGAGGAATCTCTGCATACGTTAATGATCCGAAAAGAATCTGCGCAACGCGCACATTATTAATAAATCGTACATCGAAAGTTGACTCACCGCCGCCCCATCGGCGGTTCGCCCCTGCGGGGCAGCGCACCCGCGCTGTCCATACGCACTTACAGCCGTCGTGCGTGTTGTACATCGTACATAGGCAACCGCATTTTCTAATGCGGTTGCCCTAGCGGATTTGCAAACGCATTAAAAATGCGTTTGCTTATGTACGAAGTCCACCGTTCTTTATATCTCTCGCAATTTCGCCCCTTCGGGGCAGCCCTGCAGGCTGGTCAAACGGCCCTGCAGCCGCCGACCGTTTTCCACGAGCCGATGGCTCGCCGAATTTTCAAATCGTAAATTATGAACACATTATGCTACATTACGCGCCGATAACTGCATGTTGGGATCGCTTTTCTTGGGACGGATGTATGTGGGGAATAGAAAAAAATTTCGTTTCGTTTGAAAAAGGCTTGCCATAGTCTGCTATTTTGTGTATATTCTTCTGCGCGCATTAGGGCGCATTTCTGCTCGGTTGGCGGAATTGGTAGACGCGTTAGACTAAGGATCTAATGGAGAAATCCGTGGGGGTTCGAGTCCCCCATCGAGTAGAGAGCTAGGTATGTGAAAAACGTATCTAGCTCTTTTTTGTGGAATTAGGAGAGTCCGAACACATCCGCCCAATAAAATCTTCTCCGGGCTCATTCAACCTATTTCCCAGGCATTTCCCATGGATGAAGGAAATGAGTCAGCAAGGTGTCGAACTTGGTTTGCAATCGTACATCCAACTTCGTTCTTGTTTTTTGACGAAATTACTCTAGCATGCTTTGAACTTCTCGGCACCTTTTTTGTGCCAAGAATCTGTTGCATTTAATTTTGCAATCAACAATGTGGTCGTATTTCGTAAAAAGAGGTTGCATTTCCCGGAACTATCAGCTAGAATTCCCCGCGTATGGCGCGACAAGTTTTAGGGAAGGGACTCAGTGCCCTCATTCAGCAGAACGAAGTATCGGCCTCGCTGACTCAACAGATGAATGATGAGAAGAGAGTGATTACGGCAAAGGTGAATGAAATTCAGCTTTCGCCCTTTCAACCGAGGCGTGTTTTCAACGAAGAGCAGACCCAGGAGCTCGCCAAGTCCATCCGTGAGCGTGGCTTGGTGCAGCCATTGGTGGTAAGGCGCGTGGAGGGGAAGTTTGAGCTGATTGCCGGTGAGCGACGTCTGCGTGCGGTGAAGAGTTTGGGTCACACAGAGGTAAAGGTCGTGGTGATGAAAGCCACAGATCAGGAGGTAGCGGAAATCACTCTCATCGAAAACCTGCAACGCGAGGATCTGACTCCGCTGGAAGAAGCTGAACAGTACCACATGCTGCAGACGCGCTTTGGGCTGAAGCAGGAGGAAATTGCCCGCCACGTGGGCAAATCTCGGGCCGTTATCGCCAACATGGTACGCCTGTTGGACCTGACGGAGCCCGTGCGCGAGAGGCTCAATCAAAAAGAGATATCCGTGGGACATGCCAAGGTATTGCTTCAGCTCAAAAATAAGCAACAACAGGTGCAGGCGGCCGACAGCGTGGTGCGCCGTGGGCTTACTGTGCGGCAGACGGAGAAGCTGGTGCACGATGCGCTGGAACCCCCGCCGCCAAGCGAGGCACCGGCGCCTCAACTGGTTCCGATGGACGATGCCACCGCGGAAATTTGCCGCCAACTCTCCAAAAGCTTGGGGGTCGAGGTCAATATTCTTCCCAAAGGACGCCGCAGCGGGGTTATTGAAATCTCCTACAACGGACGGGCAGAATTGACCCGCTTGCTGGAGATATTCGGGATCACCGCCCGCGTGTGAGCAAGGTATGCCGGCATGAGGACCCGACGTCTCCAGAGAATGCGGTGGTGGGCCTGTGTGCTGGCAGCTATGGGAACCCTGCTGGCGAGCCACTGCGGAAACGGAGAAAATGCTGACGAAAGCCCCGCCGGGCAGGGGACTCTCGCCATGGAGTATACGGAAACTTTCTCCGGGCAGAACGCCTGGAATCACTGCGCCGCGTTATGCGAACTCGGACCGCGTCCCACGGGATCTCAAGCATATGCCAGACAATTGGAATATCTTGCCGGGTATTTGTCAGCCCTCGGATGGCGCGTGCAGCGCGATACTTTTTCTCCCATGCCGGGACGCGAGATGACCAATTTGCGCGCTGTTTTCGGCGCTGAAGAGGGAGTGCGACCGATACTTGTATCCTGCCACATCGACACAAAAGGAAGCGGGGAAAAGGCTATTCTGGGGGCGGATGACGGCGCAAGTGGGGCGGCCGCGCTGCTGGAATTGGCGCGTGTGCTGGCGCGTACACCGGAGCAGGCCAAGCAAGTGGAGCTGGTTTTTTTTGACGGCGAGGAGGCGCTTGGCGAGCATATCACGGAGAGCGATGGACTGTACGGTTCGCGCTACGATGTGGCACGCCGCGGGGAAAAGGGTTTGCCCTCATGTATGATCAATCTGGATATGGTGGGCGGCGAGGGGAAGGTGATAGCCGTGCCGGTGATGGATACCTTGCCGGAGATGTATGAGCTGTATCGCACGGCGGTACGCGAGCTGGGGTTGCCGGAGGAACGATGGACGCTGCACTTAGGCTCGTATTGGGACGACCATCGGCCGTTCGTGGAGGCCGGTGTGCCTACGCTCAATCTCATTGCCTCATTTGCCGGGAGCCGATGGTGGCACACGGCGCGCGACAACATGCAGCGCATTTCAGCAGCTTCGCTCGAAGAGACCGGCAAGGTAATCTTGCGGATCCTCTCCAAGCTGCACACGGCGAGGCAGACGGAGTCTGCCCATGTACGATGTACGATGTACAACACGCACGACGGCTGTAAGTGCGTATGGACAGCGCGAAGGCGCTGCCCGAAGGGGTGAAAACTGGCGACGGCTGTAAGCCAATTTGGCCAAAAGCGTTAGCTTTTGCCCCGAAGGGGTGAAAACTGACGACGGTGTAAGTCAGTTTGGCCAAAAGCGTAGCTTTTGCCCCGAAGGGGTGAGGAGTCGTGGGGCGACTCCGAAGCAACCAGGGCAGGGTGGTGCCGGTGAGTCAACTTTGGCCAAGCCGTGGACGCAGCTTTGCATAATCCAGCACCTTTCTAACTACCACCTTGCATGATTTTACCCACCACCTCAGCTAAAGCTTCGCATAGCCCGCGCCTTTGGCGCGCTATAATCTAAATCATTGGCATCCCATAACGTCGTCGATGCGATGACGTCATACGCATAATTACGGGGGTTGGCAGGGGGGATTT
>CANQSS010000057.1 GCA_947626545.1 uncultured Akkermansia sp.
GTAAATCGTAAATCGTAAATCGTAAATCGTAAATCGTAAATCGTAAATCGTAAATCGTAAATCGTAAATCGTAAATAACCACCGGCTTATGCCGCATGGTATGCCGTTACCTACCATTGGTGGTGCTTTTTCTTGGGACGGATGTGAATGGTTTTTCAAATTAGAGTTTGCACTTGGTAGAAATTTGTAGTACAATGTTTGTGTGGAGAAAGGAAAGCATTACACTTAAAGAAGGAGATGGGTCATGCGATACGAAGATTTAATCTTTAAAATTCCTATCGAATCAGCCACTTACAAAGAAGATTCTGATTTTGTTATCAAGCAAATTACAGATATTCTTGACGAGCGAAAAGCAGCGGGTGATGACAAGATCATTGTCAATACGAGTTTATCGTCTGGCTTGCCTTTGGAGAATATAAACAAGATTGCGGGCCCCATGATTGAAGCGTGGGCTGGCGAAGTGTTTGCCGGCATCAGAGACAATTTTGATAATAAATACAATCTCATTAATGTTGAGGCGCAAGAACGCCTCGGAATGGCAGATATCATTTTACAATTTAAAAGGTCGGGACGTGTTCTCACAGGGAATGTGGACGTAAAAGCGACCGCTGATGATATTCCAAATAGCGGTAAACGTCCCAACATTACATCTTTTGCCAGAATTAGAACGGCATACGTGACGGACCCGGATTTTTTGTTTATCATATTATCCATCAAACACCAGGTATATTCAGAGCGGAACAGAACAACTGGACTAATTGATGGGATTATGAAGATAGTTGATTACCACGCATACGATTTGAAATTCATAAGCGATTCGGACATTAACTACAATCCTGCGTTGGGGACGGGTCAGATTCAAGTTAAAGATATTCACTATGTGACGTATCAGTATCGTACTACTTGGGAAATGTGTCAACTTTTGGATCAAAAGTACATACATAGCGCCCGCAGAACTGTTGAAGATTTTTATAGAGAAGCAAGGAGAAACAAATGGATCAAAAACTAATTGCTATTTGCGGTGATGCGATCGAGGAAATGCAAAAACTTCCCGATAAAAGTATTAGTTTGATTGTTACAGACCCGCCGTACAATTTAAATAAAAATTATGGAATCAGCCAAGATCATCTCGAATTCAACGAGTATCTTGAATTTTCCGCAAAATGGTTGAAGGAAGCGTACAGGGTACTCAATGATAACGGCTCCCTTTACGTATTCATGGGGATGAAATACATTTCCTACATTTACTCGATTTTGGAGCGAGATGTAGGTATGTATTTCAATTCATGGATCACATGGTTTTATACGCAAGGTGTCGGAAAAACGAAAGGCTTCTCGCCGAGGCATGATGATATCTTGTTCTTTACAAAACATCCCACTAATTTTGTTTTTAACTTGGATGATATTCGCATCCCTCAAAAATTTTACAGGTCGGTTAATAACATGCGGGGAGCAAATCCGGGAAACGTATGGGAATTTTCCCACATGCACTATTGTCACAAGAACCGACAAAAACATCCCACTCAAAAACCGGAAGCTTTGTATGAACGGATGATTTTGGCCTCTTCAAATAAGGGCGACACTGTTTTAGATCCGTTTTTGGGGAGCGGTACGCTCCTGCGGGTGTGCCAGCAAACCGGCAGAAGTGGTATTGGAATTGACAATAACCCGGAGTACATAAAAATGACAAACGAGCGTCTCAACTCACCCTTTACCGGTTTTGATAGTATCGATGAACGGATGAAGAGAGTGCCTAATGATTTGAATGATTCGCAAAATCGCATGAAGTATGTGCAAAATCACATAAGATGGTTTCTTGCGAATCATCCTGATGCCATTAATGATTTTATCCAAGAAGTTAAACAGAAGTATTGTAATGAGCTTATCGAATCTAAGCAATATGCGTTCATGGAGCATTTAAGCAAATGAAGACAGCTCAAACCACATAGCCGCAAGGCGGCTGCCTATGTACGACGGAGGCAGACAGAGTCTGCCTATGTACGAGGTACGATGTACGATTTAGAAATTTAGCGCGCCGATGGCGCGGAAAATGCGGAGCGGTAGCGGAGGTGGTAGGGAAAACATGGCGGATGATTGGTTCGAAAGGTTTGCGGATTTTGCAGAGCTGTGTCACCGGCTTGGCAAATCGTACATCGTACGTCGTACATCGTACATGAGCAGCTGCGAGGCAGCTGCTTGGGGCCGTCGTGCGTGTTGTAAATCGTAAATCGTAAATGGGCAGACCTCGTCTGCCACCGGGCGTCGCTAGGCGCCACCGCCCCTTTCTAGCCATGTCCGTACACAGCTTCACCACATTCCGTTTGCACTTGTTTCGCAAAATTCCCGCGCCTCCGGCGCGCTATAATCCAAATCGTAAATCGTAAATCGTAAATCGTAAATGCCCAACGGCTTATGCCGCATGATGTGCCGTTACCTACCTATAGGGGGTGCTTTTTCTTGGGACGGATGTGGGCGCCGAAAAAGGCGGAGAAAAAAATCTTGACACTTCCGCCCTAGAGATATATCCTTGCTGCATCAGATGGGGTCATCGACCTCTTTCCTAAACAAACCTGCCGGGTGGCCAGACCTGGCGGGTTATTTTGTACGTCAGGCATGACATGCAACTGCATTAGAAAATGCAGTTGCCTATGTACGACGGAGGCAGACAGAGTCTGCCTATGTACGATGTACGAGGTCCGATGTACGATTTAGAAATTTAGCGCGCCAGTGGCGCGGGAAATGCGGAGCGGTAGCGGAGGTGGTAGGGAAAACATGGCGGGTGGTTGGTTCGAAAGGTCCGCGGATTTTGCAGAGCTGTGTCACCGGCTTGGCAAATCGTACATAGGCGCCGCTAGGCGCCACTGCTTCCCCGCGCAACGCGCGCGAACTTTGCAATCGTACATCGTACATCGTACGTCGAACATCGTAAATAGCAAACGCTCCGCGTTTGCTCGGGTTTGACAAAACAGTTGGAATCTGGTAGAATGAGGGCATGAGGGGAATCTTGACAGGTGTCGCGGTCGCGGTGTTCGCGGTTATGGTGGCCGGGGCAGATGTCGTGAGCGAGCTTCGTCCGACGATTCGGGACGTTGCGCAGCAGAATGGAGTGGATCCTGTGTTGATGGAGGCGATCATTCGGCACGAGTCGGCGAATGCCACTTCCTGTGCGGCGCGCACCAGAAATAATTTGGCGGGCATTATGGGACGGCGCGGACAGCGCTCCTATGCCAGCAAGGAGGACTGCGTGAAGCATCTCGGTTCTATTTTGGCGAAGTACAAGGCGCGCGGACGCGTGACTGTGTCGCAGATTGGTCGCATTTACTGTCAGACGCGAAGCCCATGGGCATCCTATGTGCGTACATTCATGGGCCATATCCGCCGCGGGCGTTGGGGCGATGTCAGCATTTATAATCTGCCCGACCAACAAGGCAAATCGTGATGGATTTACGATTTACGATTTACGATTTACGATTTAGAAATATGGCGAGCCTCCGACTCGCGGCAAATGGTCGGCGGCTGCAAGGCCGTTTGGCCGAAAGCGCAGCTTTTGCCCCCGAAGGGGTGAGGAGTCGTGGGGCGACTCCGAAGCAACAGTCGTGGGGCGAGCTTGAGGCAAAGGTGGTAGGGAAAACATGGCGGATGGTTGGTTCGAAAAGTCTGCGAATTTTGCAGAACTGCGGCACTGGTTTGGTAAATCGTAAATGAATTGAGATGAATAAAGAAGAAATGGCGAAGAGGACGGCGCGGTTCGGGTTGCGTGTTGTGAAGCTGTATCTGGCGTTGGAACAGGAAAAAAGCGGGGCGGCGGATGTGATTGGCAAGCAGTTGTTGCGTTGCTCAACGTCCGTTGGAGCGAATTATCGAGCTGCGCTACACGCAAAGAGCCGTGCGGACTTTTTGAATAAGATCAAAATTTGCGAAGAAGAGGTGGATGAAAGCGAGTACTGGCTTGA
Source organism: uncultured Akkermansia sp. (assembly GCA_947626545.1). Taxonomy (GTDB): domain Bacteria; phylum Verrucomicrobiota; class Verrucomicrobiia; order Verrucomicrobiales; family Akkermansiaceae; genus Akkermansia. The sequence goes on from CANQSS010000057.1 coordinate 3,954, forward strand.
GTTGTTGGTGCAAGCAGACTTGATAAGCGCCGGCAAGGTGCGCAGCCTTCGGGCAGAAGCTCATGAGCTTGCCTGTATCATCGCGGCCACCGCCAAAGCCACCCGCACCGCATCTTAAATCAAATCGTAAAACGCTCCTTTTTAATCATGCCCGCACACCGTTTCATCACATCCCGCTTGCTTACGCTCCGCAAAATTTCGCGAGCCGAAGCTCGCCAAATTTCCAAATCGTAAATCGTAAATCGTAAATGGATCAATTGATTGCACAGTGTGCTCAGGCGGGCATCGCAGAGTGGGTGTGTTGCCCGGGAGAACTCAATTTACCCCTGCTTGTCGCTTTGTCGGAATGTCCCAGCATCCATCGCTGGCAGGTGCAGGACGAGCGCGCCGCCGGATTCTTTGCCTTGGGGCGCATGCAGGCGACCGGACGTGGCGTCGGGGTGGTGCTGGGCAGCGGTTCGAATGCTGCAGATGTGTTCCCGGCGGTCATGGAGGCCTTTTATGAGCGCCGCCCCATGGTGCTTGTAACGCTGGACGATTTGGAGCCGGCCGATGCGGCGGGAGCGTTCGGACGCATTGAGCAGGAGGGGCTCTTCGGGCTCTACGCCCCTACAATCACCCTGCACATGCCCTGTGATATTGCGGATTTGCCGGATATGGTGGATCTGTGTCGGGACGGCTTTCCGGTGCACCTTCATCTCTGCTGCGTGGAGGATCTCCTGCGCCACGTGCCCACGCACGCCAAGGGTCTGTTCGGGCAGTTCCCGCCGGAGATAGCGGATGCCCCTCTGCGTCCCCCCTTTCGCGGATCTCTGGCGGACTTATCGCGACTCCTCCGCTTTGAAGCGCGGCAGGAGAACTTGGTGCTTCTGCTCGGGGCGCTGGATCCGGATGAGCAGGAATCTGCCCTGTGGCTGGCGCGCACTCTGCGGGTGCCGGTGGTGGCGGATGCCGCGAGCGGGCTGCGCGAAAAGGTGGGCAATCTGCTGCTCGGCGGCGGCAGTGATGTGCTGATTGATGATCCGCCGCTCAATGTGTTGCGGATGGGGGCCGTGCCCTCTTGCCCCTTCTGGCGCGCGTTGGAAGAGATGCCGGGCACCCGCGTTTTCTCCATCACTCGCGCGGGTTTTTCCGGGTTGAAGCGCTCCAGCGTCGTCATCGAGGGCGAGCCGGAGCAGATTGTGAAAGCGCTGGACGATGTGCCCCACGTGGGGGACTCCGCCGGTTACCACACCCGGGGGAACCGTTACGCCGCTCGGGTGGAAGAGTTGCTTCTCTCCTATCCGGAGAGTGATGCGGCCTTGGTGCGCGCTTTCTCGCAGCATGCCTGCCTGGCTGATGTTCTTTACCTGGGCAGCCCGAGCGCCACACAGCTCTGGAACAACTACGCCCAGCAACGCGTCCCCACGCTTTACGTGCGCAGTGCGCAGTTGGCAGGCGGCGCCGATGGCGCTCTCTCCGCATTCTTGGGCAACTGCGTGGATACTCGTTTTGCCGCTGCCCTCGTGGGCGATATTGCTCTGATGCGCGACACGGCGGCCGCCCAATTCCTGCCCCAGCTTGCCCCCGGCAAACGGGTGGTGGCGGTGCTGAATAATGAGGGTGCCGGCGCGCTCGCCCCCTGTCCGAATGCGGCGCTACGCAACTTCATGGCCCAGCCTCTGCACCGCGAACTCCGCGACTTCGCCCGCCTCTTCGGCGCGGATTACTACCTCATCCGCTCCGAGGCCGATCTGGAGATTTTGGAGGGCCTGGACGACAATAGTTTTACCTTGCTGGAAATATCGCCCGACGCAGAACAATCTGAAGCGCTGCGGAGGGAACAGCCCTAGCAAACGCGGAGCGTTTGCTATGTACGATGTACGAAGTACGATGTACGAAGTACGATGTACGAAGTACGATGTACGATGTACGATTTGCCAAGCCGATGACACAGCTCTGCAAAATCCGCAGACCTTTCGAACCAGCTACCTTGCATGATTTTCACCCACCACCTTCGCTTCCGCTCCGCATTTGCCGCGCCTCCGGCGCGCTAGATTTTCAAATCGTAAATCGTAAATCGTAAATCGTAAATCGTAAATCGTAAATCGTAAATGGATTATCTCTTGGGACTACCTTTGTCCGCGATTCCAAATTGTCTCCTGCCGAAAATCCGCGAGGAGGGCGGGACAACTGCGAAGCAAGCTCAGCTTGGCGGCGAGAAAGGGTTTGTCGATCTTCAGAAGTTCGGCGACCTTAGCACGATTCTCCTGCGTTTCATGATCCTTGTACTCCTTCAAGCAACAAGCAAAGTCCAAGACAGCGCCACGCAATTCATCGTAGAAGAGTTTCTCCCTAAAATCTCGCATACCTCGTTTCTTCCCATTGTGCAGACGGTCGAGAAGTTCCCGTGTCCGTTCCGCACCAGGAACATCCGGCTGTCGTACGGAAATCTCCACGATCTTGCATTCCGGTTTCAGGTCAATGTCAAAAATCTCCTCGCAGGGCACATCACACGGGGAGACAATGTCGTCAAACCCGTCGCTTTTTCTCCCGTTGCAATAGCTGCAACACAGGAAGAGATTTGCCCAGTCGTACGTTTTCTCCGGGTAATTTTTGCGACTCCTCAGGTGGTCGATTTGATAGTTTACAGAAGGAAAGTTCTCGCAAAGATAGCACTTCCCATCCTGGTCGGCATGGAGAGCTTCCTGCACATCTTCGCCGTTCCACGTCCTTCTTCCGGCGAGAGATGCTGGGGCAATGGGAGATTTGCGCTGCTGAATCATAGATAGCGAAGCGAAATCTGCGCAAGTTCGAGCTTGAGTTCCTCGTTCCTCTGCATGCCTTTCAGGTCGCGAACAAGTCCCCCCAGCTCTTCCTTTTGCTCTGCAGTGAGGTTGTTTCCCGTCTGGATAAGTTCACGGATACGGCGGAGTTTATCCGTGATGGCAGCCGGTGTGTCTTGAATTCCGAAATAGCCCTCGGTCAGTGATTCGTAAGGGTATTCATCCGCATTGTCGAGGGCCTCGTGCTTCTCCAAATCATATGCCACAGCATTGCCGATCGACGAAAGAACAAAGGGAGAATGCGTGGTGACGATAAACTGTATTCCCGGGAAAAGAGAGGTGAGGATGGGCATCACGAGCCGCTGCAATTCGAGGTGCAGGTGCGTCTCCACCTCATCGATAAGCACGATTCCCGGCTTGTCGTACGCCGCCGTAAGTTGATCCGGCGTCTGCATCTTGAGAATGATGTCCGCCACAATGTCCAGAAGCGAGGCATAACCATCTGCCAAAGCTGTCATCGGGGAACGCTTGAAACCATCCTCAACGACGGTAAACACGTAGCCATGGGGATCGAATTCCAGCCTTGCCTGTTTGTTATTGAAAATGTGCTGGAGAGTCTTATCGAATTGCTCAAACCATGTCCCGATCCGTGCCGCTTCTTCGTTCTTCCCCTCATCGCGGAAAAGCGCTCCCTGAACCTTCAGATTCAGGAGGAATTCGAGGAAAGTCCCGGATCTTTTCTGTGCGACATCTCCGGAAAATCCCACCTCCGTTATCCTCGGCGCCTTGGGCTGCTCAAACGCTGCCGAATGCTGCGCATCGTAGTAAGCAATGAGAATTTCCCGCTTGTGCAATATTCGTGCAAACTCTCCGTCATCATCAGCCTTCAATTCGACAGAACCGACCAGTTCCGCCAGATACTTCTCCCAGTTTTCCAACTCATCTTTCGCCTTATTCCGCTCGTGCTCATCTTGAGCCTTGTCTATTCTCTGCTTGTCTCCCTCTATCAATTTTCTCCATTGATCAGCGGTAACACTGTTTTCGGTCATCCTCGTCATCACCTCCCAAATTGCCCGCAGCACGCTCGTTTTCCCGCTCCCATTACGCCCCGTCAACATCAGGTGCGTCGGCCCATTTTTCGGAGAGGTCGTGTCTTCCACCTTGATGGAAACTTCCCTCAAGTGGTGTACGTGATGAACAGCTATTTCTTTGATGTACGGCATCATAAAACAACGTGGACAGTATATAGTTACAGAATCCGCCTGTCAATCTCAGAATAGACCCCGCGGCAAACGCGGAGCGTTTGCTATGTACGATGTACGAAGTACGATGTACGATTTGCCAAGCCGGTGACACAGCTCTGCAAAATCCGCAGACCTTTCGAACCAACCACCTTGCATGATTTTCACCCACCACCTTCGCTGTCGCTCCGCATAGCCCGCGCCTTTGGCGCGCGAATTTGGCAATCGTACATCGTACATAGGCAGACTCCGTCTGCTTCCGTTGTACTAAATGAATTTGCTTTCCCAAACTTATCGTGTATAATCCCAAAATATGGAGCAGAGGAAACCAAGATGGGGCTCCTTCTGGAGTTTGGTCGTGATCCAATCGATGAACTCCCTGAATGAGAAAGGCGTTCAATTTCTGCTGATCGCATTGGGAATATGGTTGGGGACAGCGATGCAATACCCCCTGTCGGTATTGATTGTATTGCCCTTTGTCGTGTTTTCGCCGCTGGGCGGGTGGATAGCGGATCGATACTGCCGCACGCGCTTGCTGCAAGGGATGGTGCTGCTGCAGGTGGTGGCGCTGGCGGGGATGACGGTTGGACTTTTCATCAAAGACGTGGGGGTGGCGGTCGCTTTCTTCACCGTATTCTGCGTGCAGGCCATGTTTTTTAGTCCGGCCAAAAAGGGACTGGTGAAGGATATGGTTGGGTCTCGCTACATTGGTTTTGCCAGCGGCATCCTGGAGATCAGCTCCATGCTCGCCCTCTTGCTCGGGCAGATCATCGCGCTGGGCATTGTCTACTACCTGTTGCGGCGCTGGGGGGATGACAGCGGGTGGGAGGCAGCGGGGTGGCCCTGCGCCGTGTGTACGCTGGCAGCCGCAGGCGTGTTCGTGCTTAGCCTGGCTTTGCCGCGGTATCCGGCCGTGGGCAGACGCCCTTTCTCGTGGAGCATCTGCTGGGAGCATTTCGCGCAGTTGCGTCTCCTCTGGAACGACCGCGTCTTGCGCTTCAGCGAGGTGGGCATAGGCTACTTCTGGTTCATCGCGGGCGAAATGATGCTCATCGCCTTGCAGATGGCGCAGGAGGCGCAGGGCATTCCTGGCGGTGCAGGGGAACACTTTATGCAGGTGCTCGGGCAGCAGAGAGACTCGGCGGCTCTCATCGCGTGGATTAGCGGCGGCTCCGTACTCGGTGGGGCGCTTGCGTCCTGCCTTTGCTCGCACTCCATTCGCACGGGACTCGCCACGATTGGCGGCGTGGGCATGACCGTGTCCTGTTTGGCTCTGGTATGGCTGCCGTACGGACATCCCCTCTTCTATGCCGCACTTGCCATGGCCGGCTGCACGGCTGCCGGTTATCTGGTGCCGCTCAATGCTCTGTTGCAAGATCATGCAGACGATGATAAGCGAGGAGATGTAATCGCCGCCGGCAACTTGGTGGATTGCGCACTGGGGATGCTAGCCGTCGTCGTTCAGCTCGGCATGCGCGCTCTGGGAATGAGCGGCCAGGCTCAATGCGCAACACTCGCCGCCACTTCCGCTCTCGTCACCCTCTACCTGTTCCACGAACTGCGCTGCCACAAATTCTCCACTCAAATGCATTAGAAAAGGCGTTTTTCATTTACGATTTACAACACGCACGACGGCTGTAAGTGCGTATGGACAGCGCGGATGCGCTGCCCCGCAGGGGCGAACCGCCGATGGGGCGGCGGTGAGTCAATTTACGATTTGGATTATAGCGCGCCGGAGGCGCGGGAATTTTGCGAAGCAAGTGCAAACGGAATGTGATGAAGTTGTGTACGGACATGGCTAGAAAGGGGCGGTGGCGGTGGCGCCTGGCAGCGCCCGGAGGCAGACGAGGTCTGCCCATGTACGACGTACGATGGACGCCGTTAGGCGCCTCCGTCATACATCGAAAATCACACATCGTACATAGCAGCCGCTCCGCGGCTGCTTGGTGCTTGACAAGAAAGCCTGTTGTGGTAAACTTTCTCAAAATAACGAAAAGCCATGAGTGAAGATGCCACGATCGACAAATTGCGCGCTGCTGCGGAGGATGGAGATGCTAAAGCGGCGTTGACTTTGGGTGAAATATACATGAAGAATGAGGCGTTGCCGCGCAACGAGCAGGAAGCTCTGCGTTGGTTCATGCGGGCCGCTCAGCTCAAGGACAGACTTTCCTTCGCCGCAGTGGAGCAGCCGCCGAAACGCCGTGGCAAGGCCGCGCTTTGGGTGGCGCTGACGATCCTCGTGCTGGGGGGAGCGGCAGGGGGAGGATGGTATTATTGGGCACCCGGATGGTATTTCAGCAACGCTCAGCAGCAGATGCTGCAGGGCAACGCGGAAAAGGCGATCGAGTATTTCACGAAGAGCGCCGAGATGGGCGACATGCGCGCGCAGGCGGCCTTGGGCGAGGCTTATGAGACCGGGGAGGGCGTGCCCCCAAACCCCAAAGCCTCTGTCACTTGGTACACGAAGGCTGCCGAGCAGGGCGATGCCCGATCCCAGTACAAGCTTGCCCGGGCCTACGCCGAGGGCAAGGGGGTGTCCCGCGACATGAAACTCTACGCGGAATGGCTGCAGAAGGCCGCCGCCCAGAATATGGCGGAGGCGCAATCGGAGTTAGGTTTGTATGAGCTTTCCGGAGAATATGGCGAGCGTAACCCGCAGGACGCCGTGCGCAGGCTTACATCTGCCGCCGGGCAGGGGGATGAGAATGCGCAGTTTGCACTTTACCGCTGCTACCGGGATGGCGTGGGCACGGAGCAGAATATGCCGGAGGCCATGAACTGGCTGCGTGCGGCGGCGCAGAGCGGTCACGCGCTCGCACAGTGGGAGCTGGCGGGACGCTTGATGCGCGGCGATGGGGTGCAGGCAAACCTCGCCGAGGCGATGGAGTGGTACCGCAAGGCGGCGGAGCAGGGGGAAACCCAGGCCGTTGTGGCGTTGGCGGATTGCTACGCTGCAGGCAACGGGGTGACTCAGGATTGGAAGCTTGCGGCGGATTACTACCGCCAGGCCGCGGAAAAGGGAGATGCCCACTCGACCCATAAGCTTGCCGTGCAGATGCTGCGCGGGCAGGGGGTGGAACGGGATGCCGATGAAGCTGTCCGGCTGCTGAAGTCTGCCGCCGACAAGAAGTACGCCCCGGCTCAGTACGAGCTTGGTTTGTGTTACAAGGATGGCGTGGGCGTGCAGAAGGACGCCGCCGCTGCGGCCGAGGCATTTCGCGTTGCGGCTGAGCAGAATTACGCCCCGGCGCAGTTCGAGTACGGTGTGTGCCTGAATACCGGCGCCGGCGTCAGCGCCACGGATCCCGAGAAGGCGGTGGAGCTTTTCCGCGCGGCGGCTGATCAGGGAGTCGCTGAGGCTCAGTACACGATGGGCGTGTGCTACAGCAATCAGTTCCATGTGAAGGGGGATGCCGTGGACGCTTTCCGCATGTACAACGCGGCGGCGCAGCAGGGGCACCTTGCGGCGCAGTACAACGTCGGCGTCTGCTATGAGCAGGGCTTGGGTGTCACCAAGGACACTGCACGGGCGGTGGAGTGGTACCGCAAGGCTGCGGATCAGGATTTCGCGCGCGCCCAGTTTGCGCTGGGCAACTGCTACGCCGGCGGCATCGGCGTGAGTAAGGACCCCGAGAAGGCGGTGGAGTGGTACCGCAAGGCCGCGACGCAGGGCAACGCGCCTGCCCAGCGGCTCATGGGCGCCTGCTATGTTTCGGGATATGGGGTGCAACGAGATGAGGCGATGGCCGTCAAGTGGTTCCGCGCGGCTGCAGAGCAGGGGCACCCCACGGCGCTCTACAATTTGGGAACCTGCCTGGCCACGGGAACCGGTGTGGAGCGCAATATGGACGAGGCCATGGTCTGTTTCCGCGCGGCTGCAGAGCGTGGTCACGCTGCCTCATTGCTCAATTTAGGCGAGGGATATTTGAGGGGATTAGGCGTTGATAAAGATGCAAATAAGGCATTCGAGTGCTTCAAAAAGGCTGCCGATATGGGGCTCGTGCCGGCGCAGATGATGGTGGGTGTGTGCTATTTCAACGGCGAGGGGGTGGAGAAGAATACGGCTGAGGCCATCCACTGGCTGAAACTCGCCGCCGAGAAGGGGGATGCCCGGGCTTACCTGCCGCTGGGTATCTGCTACCTGAAGGGCGATGGCGTGGAAAAGGATGCTGCTCAGGCGGTGCGCTGGCTGCAGCTGGCCGCCGATGGCGGAAATCACCAGGCGCAGTCGTTCCTGGCTGATTGCTATTTTGACGGACAAGGCGTGGAGAAGAACCCGGAGGAGGGGCTGCGCCGCTTGCGCGCCGCCGCCGAGCTCGGAGACCACAATGCGCAATTCAACTTGGGGTCGCGTCTGTTGCGCGGAACCGATGTGCCGAAAAATGCGGAGGAGGGTATCGCATTCCTGAAAAAAGCCGCCGAGCAGGATCACACGCGCGCGCAGAGTCTGCTGGCGCAGTGCTATGCTCGCGGAGAGGGGGTGCGCCGCGACCGCAATGAGGCCATTCGCTGGGCGCGAATGGCTGCTGAAAAGAATGACGCGGAGGCCTTGGAGGTGCTGAAGCGTTTCCGTGTGAAGCTGTAAATAAAAAATCCCCATCATACTGAATTCCAATATGTTCTCTCTTCTTTCCGACAAGCTTGACCAAGCTTTCCGCCGCCTCAAAGGCTGGGATAAAATTGGGGAAAAAAACATCGCCGATGCCCTCAAAGACATACGCCTGGCTCTCCTGGAAGCCGACGTGGATTACGGCGTGGCTCGCAACTTCATCAATCTGATCAAGGAGCGCGCCATCGGTGAAGAGGTCATCAAAACAGTCAAGCCCGGCGAGCAAATCGTCAAAATCTTCCGGGACGAATTGGCAAACCTTCTCGGCGGCGATGAAGCGACACTCAATCTCACTCCGCCCGCCCGCATTTTAGTGGTCGGCTTGAACGGCGCCGGCAAAACGACAACCTGCGCAAAACTCGCCCTGCGCCTCAAGAAGGATGGACGCAAGCCGCTGCTCATCGCCTGCGATCTCGTGCGTCCCGCCGCAGTGGATCAACTTGTGACTCTGGCGGCCCAAGTGGATGTGCCGGTGCTCACCCCCGCTCCCGATGAAAAAAATGCGGTGAAGGCCGTCAAAGATGCTCTTCGTCGCGCCGAGGGCATGGAGCACGATGTCGTCATCATTGATACGGCCGGACGGCAGGAGGTGGACGAGTCTCTCATCGACGAATTGCGCAAGGTTTCGCGCGAGGTGCGTCCGCAGGAAACCTTGCTGGTGGCGGATGCGGCCACCGGGCAGCAGGCTGTGCGCGTCGCGCAGGCGTTCCACGATGCTGTGTCCATCACCGGCATTGTGCTCACCAAGCTGGATGGCGATGCCCGCGGCGGTGCGGCTCTCTCCATGCGGGCTGTGACTCGCCAGCCGATCAAGTTCATCGGCGAAGGGGAAAAACTGGACATGTTCGGCCCGTTTGTGCCGAAGCGGATGGCCGACCGAATCCTGGGCATGGGCGATATTGTGGGCCTTGTCGAGAAGGCGGCGGAAAAGATCGATCAGGAGTCTGCCATGCACAGCATGACGCGCATGATGAGCGGCGAGTTTAATTTCGAGGATTTTCTCTCCCAAACGCGCATGATGCAGAAACTCGGTCCGCTGGAAGGATTGCTCGGGTTGCTGCCGGGGTTCAGCAAAATCCGCAAGCAGCTGCCGGAAGGCGCGCTGGATCCCAAAAAACTCAAGCACAGCGAGGCCATCGTGCTCTCTATGACCAAGGAGGAGCGCCGCAATGACAAGCTGCTTATCCCATCCCGCCGCCGTCGTATCGCAAAGGGCGCGGGGGTTACGGAAATTGAAGTGAATCGCTTCATCAAAAATTTCCGCGAGATGAAGGCGATGATGAGCGGGAAGGGAAAAAATGCCGGGCTCATGAAGGCGATGCAGGGAATGAAAAATATGCCGCCCATGCCGAAAGAAGGCGAGATGCCGGATCTGAGCGCCCTGATAGACGGCGGCTTTCCGGATTTGGAGGCGCTTACCCGCGGCAAGCCCTCGCGCCGCGGACCGGGGTTGAACTCCGCCGGCGGATTTGGAGGTCTGTTCCGCCGCCGATGAGCGGGCCATGCTTCGTCAGCAAGCTCTGTCAAATACGCGGTAGTGCGTCAGGAGCGCCAGCTCCTCCAGTGCGTTGATAGGATTGCAGCGGAGCCGTTGGCGCCCGAGCAGGTAACGCTTGCCTCGCCGCACCGGAGTGCTGCTCGCCTTGTGCCCCCGGATGATATCGATCACCTGTGCGAACATGTTGTAACGTGTGGCGATAAGCCGCTGCGCCTCGCGGATGAGCGGCAGGCGCTTCTCATACTCATTGTTGCGGATTGCACGTTGGATGATTTCCAGCGCTTGAGGCGGGTCATCGATGGGTATGGGAATGAAGGATCCCTCCGGCAAAACTTCCGTTAGTTTCGGGTCGCCCGCATAAAATGTGAGACACTGTGCCAAGATTGAATCTGATATTTTGTCAGACCAGTGGTGGGGATGGATGTAGTTTTCGACCGCCACATGGTACTTGTACGAGTTTAACGAAGTCTGCTTTGATTCAATAAAACGCTTCCCGTGCCCGTACCAATCCATTTCCGGCAAATGCTCGGACAGATAATTCGTGAGATTCAAACGCTCGAAGTGCCGCGTGTGCTTCATCTGCTTCGTCGAACAGCAGGTGGAAATGAGCTTGCTTTTCTCCCAATTTGGCAGACTGAGTACCTGTTCGACGGTGTAGTCCACGATCCACTGCATACTGCCGTTGCAGATCCTCCGGTTGCGATGCGGCAGGTATTTTTCGTCGTGCGTGGTGAGCACATACCCGAACTGCCGCGTATAACACCCGGGGTACAGTTTGATCGTCGGAGGCTCAGCGGTGATGAGGATGGTCTGATCCGACGGACATGCCAGCTCTTCCTTTTCCCGTATGATGCTTCCCACATTTCGCCTCGGCATATCGTCATACACCACCAACCAGTCGTATTCCCGCGCATCCGGCTGCGCTAAAAACGTCACCCCCTCCAGCTCCATCTCCGTCTCTTTCTCGAATTTCAAGCCGCCCTGCGGGAAGTCCGGCGACATCCCAGGCATAATCATTTTTACACACGTCCCCACAGCCGCATTCTACCTTTTGTTGCCCTCGTGGTCAAGCCGTTTTCCGCCGAAGCAAGCGCATTGCACATCCGTCCCACATCCGTCCCAAGAAAAAGCGATCCCGATGGGGAGGCAACGGCATGTCATGAAGCATAAGCCGTTGGGCATTTACGATTTACGATTTACGATTTACGATTTGGATTATAGCGCGCCGGAGGCGCGGCAAATGCGGAGCGGAAGCGAAGGTGGTGGGTGAAAATCATGCAAGGTGGTTGGTTCGAAAGGTCTGCGGATTTTGCAGAGCGGGAGCACTGGCTTGGCAAATCGTACATAGGCGCCTAGCGGCACCCGGTGGCAGACGAGGCCTGCCCATGTACGATGCACAACACGCACGACGGCGGTAAGTGCGTATGGACAGCGCGGATGCGCTGCCCGAAGGGCGAACCGGCAGGGTGGTGCCGGTGAGTCAACACGTACGACGGCCCCAGGCAGCCGCGAGGCGACTGCCTATGTACGATGTTGGATGTACGATGTACGATTTGGGGAATTCGCGCGCCAAAGGCGCGGGCTATGCGAAGCTTTAGCGAAGGGGGCGGTGGTAGCCGCGAGGCGACTGCCTATGTATGACGTACGGGTACAGTGCACATCCGTCCCAAGAAAATGTAGATTCATGGGCGGGAAGCATGATGATAGCAGGATTTGGCGATTTTTGGGCAAA
>CANQSS010000058.1 GCA_947626545.1 uncultured Akkermansia sp.
ATCACGCGGTTCCCGCCGGAACCGAACGGCTACTTGCACATCGGGCATGCCAAAGCAATTTGCCTCGATTTCGGCGTAGCCAAGGAATACGCCCACCTCGGCGCCGTGTGCCACCTGCGCTTCGATGACACCAACCCCTGTAAGGAGGATGTGGAGTTCGTCCATTCCATCCAGGAGGACATCCGTTGGCTGGGCTTTGACTGGGGAGAGCATCTCTACTGGGCGTCCAACATCTTTGACTTTTACTACGACTGCGCCGTGGCGCTCATCAAGAAGGGGCTCGCTTACGTGGACGAACAGGACCGCGAGACCATGCGCAAGCAACGTGGCGATCTCGTGACCCCCGGCGAGCATTCCCCGTATCGCGACACGACGGTGGAGGAAAATCTGGCCAAGTTTGAGCGCATGAAGGCCGGGGAGTATGCCGAGGGAGCTGCCGTTCTGCGCGCCAAGATCGACATGGCCAGTAGCAACATGAACATGCGCGACCCGGTGATCTACCGCATTTCCTACGACCCTCATCACAACACCGGCAAGCAGTGGTGCATCTATCCCATGTACGACTTCGCTCACCCGTTGGAAGATGCTTGGGAACACGTCACTCACTCGCTTTGCACGCTGGAGTTCGAGAATCACCGCCCGCTCTACGATTGGGTGATTGAGAATTGCCCGGTGCCCGCGCGTCCGCAACAGCGAGAGTTCTCCCGTTTGAATATCACCTACACCGTGATGAGCAAGCGCAAGCTCCGCCAGATGGTGGAGGAAGGCTATGTCTCCGGCTGGGATGACCCCCGCATGCCCACCATCTGTGGAATGCGCCGGCGTGGCTACCCCGCCAAGGCCATTGTGGATTTCTGCGAAGGTGTGGGCATCACCAAGTTCAATGGAAACACCGATGTCGCGCGACTGGAAAATGCTGTACGCGCCGAGTTGAATACACACGCTGAACGGCGCATGGCCGTGCTGCACCCGTTGAAACTCGTGCTCACCAATCTGCCGGAGGATCACGATGAAGAGGTGCACGTGCAGATCAATCCCGAAAAACCCGAACTCGGCGAACGCCCGCTGCGTCTCACCCGTGAGGTGTGGATTGAGCGGGAGGACTTCATGGTGGATCCGCCCAAGAAGTACAAGCGTCTCAGCCCCGGCGCTTGTGTGCGTCTGCGCGGCGGCTACTGCATCGTATGCTCGGGATATGCGGCGGACGAGACCGGCGCCATCACTGAGGTGCAGGCCGAGGCTCTTCCCGACACCATCGGCGCCATGCCGCCGGAGGGGATTCGCTGCAAGGGGGCCATCCACTGGGTCTCGGTGAAGCACGGCGTACGCGCCGAGGTACGGCTCTACGATCGCCTTTTCAAGGATGAGGCACCGGATGCAAATCCGGAGGGCTTCCTGGCTTCGCTCAATGAACATTCGCTGGAGACGCTGAACGATGCAGTCGTGGAACCTGCACTGGCGCAAGCCGCTCCGGAATTCCTCTGCCAGTTTGAGCGTCTGGGTTACTTCGTGGCCGACCGGCGAGATCACTCCCCGGAGCACCCCGTCTTCAACCGCTCGGTCAGTCTGCGCGATTCCTGGGCGAAAATCAACAAATCCTGACATCTCCCATGCCGCAAGTCGAGTTTTCCGGTTCCTTTTCCATGTCCGATTTCATCAACGCCTGCGATGCCGCTACGGCAGATGAACTGCCGCCTCAGTCCTCCCCTGTCCCGCTTCCTGAGGCTGAAGAGATTCCCGTGGCGGAGGGCGATGACCCCATCCGATTCTCCCCGGTACCGGAGGTGCTGGAGGCGCTTCGTCTGGGTAAGCTGGTGCTGGTGACGGACGACCCGAGCCGGGAGAACGAGGCTGACCTGGTCTGTGCCGGGCAGTTTGCCACGGGCGAGAACATCAATTTCATGGCCACACATGCGCGCGGGCTCATTTGCGTACCGATGGCTCCGGAACGCGTGGATGCCCTCGGTCTCCCCATGCAGGCGGAGCACAATACGGAAAAACATCATACCGCCTTTACCGTGAGCGTGGATGCCAAGGTCGGCACCACCACCGGCATCAGCGCCTTTGAACGCTCAACGACAACTATGAAGCTCGCGGACCCCCGAGCGACGCTGGATGACTTTGTGCAGCCCGGTCATTGCTTCCCCTTGCGTGCCAGAGAGGGCGGTGTCCTGCGCCGCGCCGGCCACACGGAGGCGACGGTGGATCTGCTGCGTCTCGCCGGACTGGAGCCTGTGGGGGTGTGCTGCGAAATCATGAAGGAGGATGGTACCATGGCGCGCCTCGGCGAACTGGGGGCTTTCCAGCGCCAATTCGGTCTGAAGGCCTGCTCGCTCGCTCAAATCATCTCCTTGCGCCAGCACACGGAAAAGCTCGTGGAGCGCGAGGAAACCGTGCACCTGCCCACCGATTTCGGCGACTTCACTTGCCACGCCTACCATTCCCTCGTGGATAACCGCACCCATTTGGCTCTCGTGCACGGCGAGATTGACCCCGAAAAGCCCGTGCTCTGCCGTGTGCACAGCGAGTGCCTCACTGGAGATGTTTTTGCGAGCCGTCGCTGCGATTGCGGCAGTCAGTTGCACACCGCCATGAAGCGCGTGGCTGAAGAGGGCGGCATCATCCTCTACCTGCGCCAGGAAGGACGCGGTATCGGTCTTTCCGCCAAGCTACACGCCTATAAATTGCAGGAACAAGGACTCGACACGGTGGATGCCAATATCAAACTTGGCTTCGCGCCGGATTTACGCGATTACGGCGAGGGGGCCCAGATTCTGCGCGACCTCGGCGTGCGCAAGCTGCGCCTGCTCACCAACAACCCGCGTAAAATTGTCGGCCTTTCCGGTCACGGTCTCGAGATTACTGAGCAGCTTCCTCTGCGCACCACCCCGAATGCCGACAACCGCCGCTACCTTGAAACCAAGCGCGACCGCATGGGACACACTCTATGATCCCTAGGCTGTTGGAACACCGCTCCCTTTCGCTGCTTGACTTGTCACAAGCTCGTTAGCGAATAAAATACTGAGAGGAGGCTGATTTTTATTGCTCGTCTCATTTATTTTGGCAACTTACGGCCTCGCCTTGCATTTGTCCTTGCAATGCACACTACCTCGTCCTGTAGAAAGCAAGGCACTCATAGGTGTCTTTATCGTACAATATAAAAAGAGCTCCTCCGCCTACTACGGCTTGTTTCCTTTCCAAAAATACGCTTACTAAGATGTATAATCTTGTGTCCGGGTCTGACATGTGATCCCTCATCCGGCTGCCAAAACGCGTGACGGCATCTTGCTTAGTAATCGATCGCTTCTTCACGGTCAAACCATTTATGACTTGCTTGTCACCTAATGTTTTGTCCCGTAGCATTGCAGGAATTTCCCGCATAATCGTATCTTGCATTTGCATGATTTCTGTTTCTGCCGGTGAAACAGCCATCATGGCGTATGCGCATAATAAACCTTGTAAATATCTATTCATCTCCATTTCTTCCCATTACACGTGGCATTGCTGTTGCTATCCACATCTTCTCAGTTTGAATGTCACTTATGTATAATCATTTTCCACATTTTCGCTTATATATTTTTTCTTTCCCTTTGCGGTGATAAAGAAGGTCGCTCCAGGGACAAAATCCTTCGGAAGCGTGTGAACATGTTTGCTCTCGTTGTAGGGAAGAGCATGCGTCACCTTGCAAGTTTCCTCCACTGTATCATCCTCCTTATGGTATACGAGTCGTCTTCCTCCCTCATAATCATACAGATAGTATCGTTTTCCCTTTTTGATCAACATCAGCCCATCGGGAAAGCGCCTTCGTTTCATCTCCGACTCTGCATACCATGGCTGGAAACATAACTCGACTTCTTCACGTTCGATTCTAATCGCCGTCCTATTCCACACTTCGGAATCAACATAATATGATAATTCGGTAATACAACCCATGACATATTTATATTGATGAAAAAACACGTTATACGCAGATACGCTGGTAATCGCCGCTAGCAAGGCTTTTGCCCTGTGTTCAAAACGTCTCAACGCTTTCCGGTATCCATTCTCTGTCACATTCCAACGCGGTTCTTCTTGAACCGGATTCAATCCCTGGTATAACTTTTCGAAATTCTCATGCGTTACAAATTTGATCCTGTCGCCGAGTGAAGCGCATGCACAAAATACGACGGATGGCACATGCCAGCTGGTATAGGGTAACTCTTCGAGCGGTATGCCGGGAAAGGGATGATCGGGATCCCATTTCGATATGTCTGACGGCACGACGCACACGAACCTCAGCACCGGAGGGAAAAAAGGCATGCACGGGTGCACTTTCGGCTTTATGTACGGATCGCAAATCGAATAGTAATAGAGGATCGTATTCACCGAGATAAGGCTCCGTCCTGCGTCCCACAGGAGAAGGAAATGCCGACTGTGCTCCCTCGGAAAGTCAAACGAGTAGAACAAATCGGGATTCCGTAAGATATAATCCCCATCTCTCGTTGGCAACCAAAACATCTCGATCCCTATATAGACTTTTTGCTTATCACGCGTTTTCATCATTGTCTGCTTGGTTTACATAAAAAAGACCCCCCGCAGCAGCTCCGGCTGTTGCTTCTGCCGCCCCCCTGCTACTCCGCCTGTCGCCACTATGGCTATGACACCTATACCGACGGTAGCTGATACTGCGCGCTCCGAAAGCGTCCTGCACCGTTGTTAGCTGTCCGAGGAAATTGTAGGTAAACTTCTGTGCGGGCGTGCTGTCACTAAAGCTGATGCCCGTGAGCAAACCTCGTTGGATGTCGTAGCTGCAAGTAGCTACTACCCCACGCGCATCTGCCACGCTGGCGAGATTGTTGTACGCGTCATAGGTTTTCACCGTTCCCCTGCCATCGGCGTAGGTCTTGCGAAGCTCTAAACCTGTAGCCATATCATATTCCCACGTGGTCGTGTCGCCCCTCAGTCCACTCGGGTCGGTGGAAATCACCTTGCCTGTGGCACGGTACGTGATGAAGGCTGCTTTCAACTTCCGTTGCATTTGTTTTTGTAGTTCACACTCTATTTTACAGGAACCCCGTTCTTTATTTCATTCCATTTTTCGGTATAATAAGAACGCACGTCTTCATCCTCGTATCCATCGGCATCCACAACTTTTTTGAGAACTTTTCTCACAATGATAAACGCCCTCGCATTGGCAAGAAACATCTCACTTTCCCATTTTTCGACGACTTTCTTCTGTTGAACATCTAATGAAGATAGGTCAATGGAAAAGGAGGGGCAACTTGGCTTCTCCATGTACGTCATGAATACAAGCGCACTTTCTCTATCACGAACCATTTCGGCTAAAGAACTCAGTTCCTTCAAAGCCTCGATTCTTTTTCGCGCTAGATCCATGTACTCCTCATAACCAACAATCCTCGTTTCAGTTTTTTCCATGGGAGTAGATTCTTTCCTTGGATGACTGCGAATCGCGATCGTGTCATCGCAGTACCGGACTACTCCGAGCACAATAAGCGCTAGTACCACAATCAACGCTCCTTTTCTTTCGTATGATGCTTTCATCATGTTTGTTTATGTGTCAAGAGGTGCATCGTTGAATAAATAAACGGTTTACGTGAAGCATATCCCCTCTATGTGTCCTTGCAATTCGCAGCTATTTAGCAAAGGTTTCTGATGTTTTTTTCATTCATCCAATCTTCCTTCTCTGGAAGTTCATGTTGCAGGAAAAAGCGCTAAACGAGCTTTAATTGAGTATTCGACAGAGTATGGAGCACATCCGATGTCAGTTCTTCACGCACGCGTGAACTCACTCCTGCCTTGTTTGGGTCAAAGTGATTGATAAAGTCTTCTTGTCGTGGCGAATATACAAATTGAGCTGCATCCCACAGTGACAATAATTCTTTCAATTTCTCTCTGGCAACTCGCATCCGTGTATATTGGGAAAGATATTTTGCCAATGGCGACGGTAACTGCATCATTTCCGGCGGGAAATTTGCCTTTTTACAACATGCTGTAAGCTGGGTTCTCTCTGTCTTCCTGTTTCCACCTGCTGTTCCAGCTCGGGCAACGGCAATTTCTGTAAATCCTCTCCTGCCGTCAAACCTATGAGGGAGAAGAAGAGAAAGGAAATAAGAATCGTTTTCATTGTGTTCGTGGTATAAACTTCTCGTCGGGTTGTCCTTCCTGCCGGATTTTTTGCTGTATCTTTTCATCGTATAACTTTAATAACTCTTTCGCTTTTTGATTCCCGGCCGCCGCCGCTTTTTTTACCCACTGAAAAGACTCAAGCTCGTTCTTCGGCACTCCTATCCCCTTCCCATATAACAGTCCCAAATAGAACTGAGCCTCCGCGTCTCCTGCTTCCGCTGCTTTTGTAAACCATTCGGCTGCCTTTTTTACATCCTTTTCCACAATTTTTCCTTTCATGTGCAGGAGGGCGAGATTCCTCTGCGCTTCCGCGTCTCCTGCTTCCGCTGCTTCCCTCAAAAGTGACTCCCCCTTCTTCTGATCCTTCGTCACGCCCACCCCTTGGAGGTATATAACAGCCAAGTTACGCTTTGCGCCCGCATCTCCTGCCTCTGCCGCTTGCTCAAGCATTTGGAGCCCCTTTTGCTCGTCTTTCTCTACCCCTATGCCCCGATAATACATCACCCCGACATTGCCTATAGAAGCAATATCTCCCGCCTCAGCAGCGCGTTTGGTCCATTCCAATGCTTTTTGCCTATCCCTTTTCACTCCCGTTCCGTGCAAATAACACGCCGCCACCATCTGCATCGCCTGCGCGTTTCCCTTTTCAGCCGCCTGAACAGCCAACTTATAGCACTTCTCATCATCCTGCGGCACCCCTATGCCTTTCCCATAAAATAGTCCTAAACAGACCTGCGCTTCTGCGTCTCCCTGCTCAGCTGCTTTTGTAAACCATTCGGCTGCCTTTTTTACATCCTTTTCTACAATTTTCCCCTTCATGTACGCGATGGCGAGATTTCTCTGCGCTTGTGCATTTCCGGCATCTGCCGCCTCTCGAACAAGTGACAAGCCCTTCTCCCTATCTTTCTCAACACCTTCTCCGTTAATATACTTAGCACCAAGGCTACCCCTTGCTGCTGCGTCTCCGGCTTCTGCTGCTTTTCTCAGCCAATACATTCCCTTTTCGGGATCCTGAATCCCGTATTTATCGTTCATATACATGTCCGTCAAAAGACTCATCGCTTCTGCATGATCCTGCTCGGCTGCTTTCGTCAACCATTCGACTGCTTTCCTTGCATCCTTTTCTACAATTTCTCCGTCCCTGTACATAATAGCAAGATTTCTCTGTGATTGCGCGTCTCCGGTCTCTGCCGCCTCTCGCGTAAGTGATAATCCCTTCTCCTCATCCTTCGCCACACCTTCCCCTTTGAGGTACATGACGCCTAGAGCTCCCTTTGCACTAGCATCCCCCACTGCCGCTGCTTCGCGCGTAAGAGATAATCCCTTCTCCTCATCCTTCTCTACGTCTTTCCCTGCGAGGTACATGAAACCGAGGAGCCTCTTCGCTTCCGCGTCTCCTTGCTCTGCTGCTTTCGTAAACCACTCGACTGCCTTCTTTGCATCCTTTTCCACAACTTCCCCATTCATGTACATGATGGCGAGATTTCTCTGCGCCTGTGCGTCTCCGGCTTCCGCTGCCTCTCGCGTAAGTGATAATCCCTTCTCCTCATCCTTCGCCACACCTTTCCCTGTAAGATACATGGCACCAAGGGCCCCCTCCGATTCCGCGTCTCCGGCTTCCGCTGCTTTCGCGAACCATTCGGCTGCTTCTTTGATATCCTTTCCCTCAACTTCCCCCTTCCCGTACACAATAGCGAGATGTTTTTGAGCCTGTGCATCTCCGGCTTCCGCAGCTTTCCTCAACCAATACATTCCCTTCTCCGTATTCCGCATCCCGTATTTATGGTCTAAATACATGCCTGCCAATAGTCGCATTGCCTCAGCATTCTCTTGTTCGGCCGCTTTCGTGAACCAGTATTTCGCTCTCTCCCCGTCTTGAGGAATATCGGTTCCCATCACATACATTTTGGCCAAGTTGATCTGCGCTTCAACATTTCCACGTTTGGCTGCCTCTTCCCACCATTCAAACGCTTTCGTGATATCCTTTCGCCCCCCAATCCCCTTGTAATACATGGAACCCAAGTTGTGCTGAGCCATTGCCTCACCTCGCTCTGCAGATTTTTCCCACCACAACCTCGCTTTTTCCATATCTTTTTCCCCGCCTATGGCGCCATTGGCGTACATCTGCCCCAAGCTGTACTGCGACTGCGCGTCTCCGGCTTCCGCTGCCTCAAGGAGCATCTTGCTGCCCTTCTCTATATCCTTCTCCCCTCCCTCTCCCTGCATGTACATGAATCCTAGCCCTCCCAATGATCGTAATCCCCCGGCTGCCACCCCCTTCTCATGCCATGACCTTGCCTTTTGGAGATCCTTCTTTACTCCTTTCCCCTCATAGTACATCACGCCGAGATTGGCGCAGGCGTCTGCATCTCCTTGCTCAGCCGCCTTAGTCCACCACGCGATCGCCTTGCTTAAATCGCGTTCTACCCCAATTCCGTGCTCGTACGCATATCCAAGATTAACTTGTGCCTGCGCGTCTCCTGCCTCTGCCGCCTCTCGCACAAGCGGCAAGCCTTTCTCCTCATCTTTCGCCACGCCTTCCCCTTTGAGGTACATGACGCCTAGAACGCCCTTTGCCGTAACGCTTCCGGCATCCGCCGCCTCCCTCAAAAGTGACACTCCCTTCTTCTGATCCTTCGTCACGCCCATCCCTTTGAGGTATATAACAGCCAAGTTACTCTTTGCGCCCGCATCTCCTGCCCCTGCCGCTTGCTCAAGCATTTGGAGCCCCTTTTTCTCGTCTCGCTCTACCCCCATGCCCTGATAATACATCGCTCCAATATTGCCCAAGGAAACAATATCTCCCGCGTCAGCAGCACGCTTGGTCCATTCCAATGCCTTTTGCATATCCCTTTCCACTCCACCGATGCCGTGCGCATAACAAGTGGAAATCATCCGCATCGCCCGCGCATTTCCTTTCTCAGCCGCCTGAACAGCCAGCTTATAGCACTTCTCATAGTCCTGCGGTACTCCTTCCCCGTACGCATACCTGCGCGCTAATTCGGTCTGCGCCTCCGCTCCTCCTTCCTCCGCCTGCTGTTCCAGCTCAGGCAGCGGCAATTTCTGTAAATCCTCTCCTGCCGTCAGGCCTATGAGGGAGAAGAAGTAAAATGAGATAAGAATTTTTTTCATGGTATTTGTGGTAAGAACTTCTCGTAAGATTGGAGGTGAAAACACTTCCGGAGCGTTTTGACATCATTGATTCATCGTCACTTTACCCCAGTTTTGACCTTCTTGCCAGTTTTTTCTCCATCTTCTTCATTTTTTCCTCGGAAGGCTCTCTCCTCTTTTACTCATTTTTCGAAGCGCTTCAGCTTCTCTTTCGCTTCTTGGTCTCCGGCTGCCGCCGCTTTCTTCAACCAATACACTCCCTTCTCAAGATCTTGAAGCCGGAATTCATCATTCATATACATATCAGCCAAAAGCATCATCGCCTCCACATCATTTTGCTCGGCTGCTTTCGTGTGCCATTCTGCCACTATTCGCTTTGCACACGCATTCCCCTTTTCAAGCGCGGCCACGACAACTGCCGTATAAAGATGCTTACATCTGGCGCTTTGGCTCTGTCCATCCGCGTACGTACGCGCCAAGGCAAGCAGTGCCTCAAGCTCTCCGATCCTTGCTTTTTCATCACTCAATGTGAGTTGCTCCTTTGCCTTAGCCATATCGAACATTAGGAGCAAACCTGTGCCAATCATCCCGTTCCTCATTGGAGGATAGGTAATCATAAAATTCATCGGAGCACATAATCCCTCCCCATTCTCTTGCAAATGCTACATTGAAACCTTGTATTCCGTGTGACACGTCACCCCGGCGAATGCCTCCACAATCTCCATTTTGAGTTCTTTGAGGATCTCATCCGTACTCTCCCGCGCGCGAGGAGGAAGGTTCCTCTTCTCCCACTGGGTGTGATCCTGCAGAGTTCGATGGAACTCCTTCAGTTCCTTTCTCAAATGCCTGGGTATTTTCTGTTTCATTTCTTCGCGCTCTAGCCAATTTTTCCATACAATTACGATGAAGCGCAGTCCCTTCGCCTGCCATTTGAAATTACATCTTCCTCTATATGCAAATCCGATTCAAAGAGAAGATAATATTGCCTCGTAGAAGAAGGAGAGGAATCTATGAAGGACATGCGCCACACACAGTCGGTTGCACAGTCATTGTACGAAAGCATTGCGGCATTTCTTTCTAAATCAATTTTTCTTCTCAAGTGCCCGGCAAGATAGTGGAACATGATGACAACAAACGAAATTTCACGATCTGTCATCGACCGAACTGAGTCAAGAGTCTTGAGTGAGAGAGAAACATCCGCATTGTTGCAGAATGGACAAGATGAACAAACCAAACGGCATGAACGATCATTCGAGCTTGACTCGTGGTCAACATACAGAGAACTATTCATTAAAAACAGAGCCTTAGTTTCGCCTCCACTGCGGAACCAGAAACATCCCCATTTTGAAATCACTTTATATTGTTCCTCTGTCATTACCTGATTTTCATTGAACGGCCCAGACAAATAGGTCCATCATTTGTCCATCTATTTGTTGAAGTTCTTCAAATCGATCCTCTTTTTCATGATAGATGAACCGTCTCATTTTCCCCATTTGTTTTCCATTGATCACCCCTATTTTCCAATCAAAAGCGTCATTATTTCCATCAGCGTGCATGCGGTATGAGAGAGAATAATGCAAATCATGTTCAGAGAGACCGTATTCTATTGCCAATTTATGGATAAGTAGTCTCACCCCCAACTCTTCCTTCCCTGTCAGAGGACAAACCCCGTCCCCCTGCATCTGCGCTTTTGGCATAAATCCAAATGACTCTCCATATTTCTCACTCGCTTCATAGGAGAAATAGAATCCTTCTTTCTCATTCGGACAACTTGCTCGAGTGAGTCTCACCACTCGAACAAGCCACCGTCCATCGTTGATCCAAACGGCGTCTCCAACTCGCACCTCCCTTGCAGTTTTCGGATAAGTCATTATGGTGTCTTCCTTCTCCGTTGCATTTGTTCTTGCAATTCGCGTATCCTAAATCAATCCATAATTAGATCACCGGAAGGTTCCATCCTAAGAGCTAATCCCCATAATACGGGAGCTTTCAATGTATATTTGAGGAAAGATACATCTAAAGAATTCCCTTCAGTTGCAACGCCCCCCTCCTTCACAACAAAATACCGGAGAATACCGTGTTCCTCTGCATAGGTCACTAAATATTGAGTAATGCTCTGTAAGGAATTGATCAACGCGTGAAGCGGATCTGTCGTTTCTCCTCCTTCTAAATGTGAGGAGGCACTTCCCTCTATGACACAAGGCTTGTACGCCCATAGTCCTGCTTTAAGTTCTATAGGAGCCCACTCGCGTGCGCTCAACGTACATATTCCCTTTTTGGACGTATAGTAATAAAACTCCATCTCTCTGCTCTGTGCATTCGGATACTTCTGTAAATGATTTTGGTATTCCTCTCGTTTTAATAGTTTTTCACATTTTTCTTCTGTTTGATGAACAGTCGGAGCAGTTCCCATCTGTTTTTGCTTCTTTTCCAAGCTCCTGATTCGTTCTCTTACTGCGATCTTTATTTGCTTGTATACGGAAATGTATCTTTCACTGTGAAAAGATTTGCTCATATCACGAGAGACAGCATCCTCATATTTAAAAAAGTATGCTCTTTCGCTGAGTTCCATGCTTAATATGGTACACGCCTCTCTTAAAAGGGTTAGGGGATGTTTCCCAAAGAATGGAGAGCACGTATGGTCAAAGCATATCCATCGTAAGACATCACGAGTATGAGGACTTTTCCACGGATAGGTCAATGCAATTCTCGTGGTACACAGCTCGCCTGTTCCTTCCGCATAGTAATACAGATTCGTATCAAATATGTAATCTAACATACAAACAAACTCTCAATAAAATCTAACGCCTGGAGTTTCCGTGGGCCATTTGCCTCCTCTACATCCAAGTATGCAAGCATCATAGAGGTCAGAGCATTTCTTCTTGGCAGAGGGGCGGCAATCCTTGCAAATTTTCCCCTGATGTCAGACCTATGAAAGAGAAGAAGAGAAATGAGATAAGAATTTTTTTCATGGTGTTCGTGGTAAAAACTTCTCGTTGGCTTTTTCACCGTATCTTTTCTTTTTTCCGGGATGTACTCATTTCTCGACGGATTCTTGATTTTATCCTTTTATTCTGAAAATCAGCTTTTCCAACAAAAAAACTTGAAATGCCCGAGAACGACATACAAAAGAGTGTGCCCTGCCAACAGCGTCATGATGATGATGAGCAGAGCCATAAATTCCGTTGGTCTTCCCGGAGGATTGATCACACACATAAGACCACAGAGCGTCACCGCTTGGATGGCAAGCCAGCAGCGTTTTGAACCACACAGTCTTTTGAAGAATCCGAGCTCTTGGCTGCCATCATCGTCCCAACACGTCGCGCCGGGAATTGTCCAGACCCATGCGATCATGCTTGCAAGAGCAAGCAAATACTTATGATAGGTTGACCAGAGGAATAGGTCACTCATGAACGGGTCGTTCGTGTCACGATTGAGCGCACAGCAGACGACAAAAGCAATTTCCACAAAGAGGATGATAGTGGTCAAGAACAAGTCTCGTTTCCCTGTTTGCATGACGTCTTTTTGCCCCCGTGTGGTATCTTGAGCCTGTAACCGGAGATGGGACACCCAACTGCACACAGCTATGACAGCGCCAACGATGACGATGAACGCTAGAGCACAGCCCACTGAGGCGAGATACAAGCCGAGTCCGTTGAAATAATTCAGGATTTGCGCCCAATTGATGCTGACAGTAAACGCCATGAGCAGCAAGAGACAACCTGTGAATTTTACCCAACTCCTCCACGCTCCTTTCCACGTCGCCGGCATTTGACGATACGTTCCTGTAAAGGCTACTTCACACGCTCGCCATGCGGCACATAGAATCAGCAAACCTGCACCGGTTATCATGAAAACCTGGTTCCACGCATAGAAGAGCACATGATCAATGAGGGCTTCTCCACTCCATTCCTGAGTATTCCCTCCGAAGGAAACAAGATGACATGAGATCCACCCGAGCAGCCCCATGTAAATGAGGGGCAGCGCCACGGATATGAATGCCATCACGCGTCTCTGCATCTTTGTATGCCACACAGCGCATAAAATTAGTAGTCCTGCGCCGACTATCTCGAAAACATGCTCCCACACCCAGAGGAGTAACTGATCTTCTGGGGTAGCCCTCTCCCATTCCTGAACACTCCCCCCAAGGAAGGGGACAAGCTGAATTATGAACCACCCTGTTACGACCATAAAGGGAACAAACAAAGCCATCGACACAAACGCCGCTGCGTGTAGCATCTTTTCACCCTTTCTTCCCTCGCTTTTTATAGTCCGACTCTTGCACCTGTAGAACGCCCATGCATTGAGTGCGGTTGCAAGAGCAAAATAAAGGAGTAACATCATGCAGGTCAATGTGCTCCACCGCAACTCAAAAGTTTCTCTCATCCATTCCCTCCCATAGCTTTCCCCGACAAAGAACAAGCCCCCCGCCACGCACAATCCTGATACGACCTCAACCAAGTCCTTCTTGATTAAATCGCTTCTTTTTTCCTGGAGCACGTAGGATACTAGCGTAAAATAGAGCATCCAAAAAACATACACAATAAAATACCCATAAGGCAAGGCCTCCTCCGCTTTTTCCCCGATCATGACACACACTCCGGTAACCCCTAAACCAGAAAGAAGCTCCAGAACCAACACGCTCCCCAAAATCCCCATAACGGCACGCGAGGCGTACAGCCACCTAACACCCTTCTCCATCACCTCTTTTTTCATCAGAACCATTTTTTTACGAGATTCACAGCCTTAGATAAGATGCCCGAAGAGCTATTAGGAAAACTTCCGTCTCCTGGAGCTCCTGAATCGATACGAATTTTGCAAAGATATCTTTTCGTCAGAAGAGTTTCTTTCTCTTGAATGGAAACACGAAACTGTATGGACAACTCCCCCTTATCATAACTTACACGTTCTACGGTATCATCCCTCGTGGACTCAGGATCACGCCATGGATCACAGGAAACAAATATCACCTGCGGATAAACAGCGTTGGGGATAGAGGCGAGCACCACAATTCGTTTCCCCGGTTCCCCCCAATTGCCGATTCGTCCTATCCAATAAGAACCGCACGTTGCAATGTGTTCTATGGGTGTATCCGATACAAGCAAGCATTCAATAATTTGCCCGTCTTTTTCTGCTAAGAGACCATACCTACCCTCATCCTTCTCGATATGTAACTTCCACTCGTCCAACACCATTTCCTCCTCTTGACTCGCTTTCGCCGGGCATGGCTGCTCGCCTTGAGTTTGTTGCACCTCGCTCAAGTGATAATGGACTTTCCATTTTTGCTCTCCTTTAATACACGGACTTAAATCGGCCCTTTGCGTCATCTCGAGCGTGAAATCAAGAGCTCCCTCCTCTGAGGTGATCTTTTCTATCTTGTCATATCTATATCTCACCGTTATATCATTACCATCACGTGTTACCATCATCTCATGCGGAAGAGAACCATCCTCCGGTTCACGTACAATGACGACTTTATCTCCTCCCATATGTGCTATCATGTGATCCTCATAAAACCTCCACCCTTTTGCCTCCACATTTAAGCGTTCGATTGGTTTCAGTGAAGTGTGGATGATCCGCCTATTTTCCCCTTTGTAGGCACGAAGATAATGCCCGTACCAGTACTGAGAATCCCCATCTTCGAATACGAACTCGTACCTCCATTCTTCTCCCGTTGCCTGGCTCGCGCTTACCGCCACGGAAATTGCTGCAAGCATGATGCGCAACTGTTTTTTCAGTCCCCATTTCATTTGGTGAAATTTCTGTGTGCACCACCAACTCCCCAGCGTTTTAATAAGCGCGAGCTTCATGTCTATCTCCTTTTGTTTCTTTCTCATATACACGAATAACGTTTTATCATTTTCCATCATCCCAATAGTATTTGCCGTCTTCTCTTTTCCCTAACCGCTCAATTCCCATCGAAAGCTTTTAATATCTCTTTCGCTTCTTGGTCTCCGGCCGCCGCCGCTTTTTCAAACCACCGAGAAGCCTCAAACTTGTCCTTCGACACTCCTATCCCCTTCAGGTAAAGCAACCCTAAACAGTATTGAGCTCCTGCATCTCCCTGCTCAGCGGCTTTCCTCAACCAATACGCTGCCTTCTCAGGCTTCCTCATTCCGTATTCATCGTCTAAATACATGCTCGCCAAGAGCATCATAGCTTCTACGTGATCCCGCTCAGCTGCCTTTGTCAACCATTCAACTGCCTTCTTTGCATCCTTTTCCACAATGTCTCCGTCTCTGTACATAACAGCAAGATTCCTCTGTGATTGCGCGTCTCCTGCCTCTGCCGCCTCTCGCACCAGCGACAAGCCTTTCTCCTCATCCTTCGCCACGCCTTCTCCATTGATATACATGGCGCCAAGATTTCCCCTTGC